>JAZQWF010000051.1:0-13728 GCA_045632185.1 Eubacteriales bacterium | reverse complement strand
CTGATAATCGGATTCGGACCGATGACCTCGTCATTACCAATGACGTGCTCTACCGACTGAGCTATATCAGCATGTCGCTTTACGCAACATTGATATTATAGCAAAAGATAAACGGCTTGTCAATAGGTTTTTGAAAATATTTTTTATAAATTTGGCGCAAAATGAAAAAAATCTGCTTAAAAAAGCAATTTGACGATATTTGTCACACTTTTGGGCTTCTTTGCTTGACAACGCACAAAAAAATCATTATAATATATAATATCAGTTTATGTTTATACCAGGAGTGTACGAATGAACAAAAAGGTTATTATTGCAAGTGACAGCACCTGTGATCTTGGCCCCGAGCTTATTTCGCGCTACGATATCAAGATCCTTCCGCTTTCCGTAAATCTTGGTAGTCGGATTTACACAGACGGCGTGGATATCGATCCCGATATGATCTACCGCCATTACGAGGAGCAGCACGAGCTTCCCAAAACGGCAGCGCCCAACGTGCTTGACTTTGAAACTCTTTATCAAAAATATACGTCGCAGGGCTATGCTGTGGTGATGTTTACCATCAGCTCTACGATGTCCTCCACCTATAACAATGCACGCCTTGCCGCACTTGATTTTGAGGATGTTTATGCAGTGGATAGCTGCAATCTTTCCACGGGCGGCGGCTTGCTTGTCCTTCATGCGGCAGAGATGGCGGCAGCAGGGAAAAGTGCAGCCGAGATCGCTGAGGAGTGCCGCGCGCTGACGCAGAAGGTGGACGCCTCCTTCGTCATTGACAATCTGGAATTTTTGCACAAGGGCGGTCGTTGCTCCGCTGTGGCGGCATTCGGCGCAAACCTGTTGCAGTTGAAGCCCTGCATCGCTGTGAGCGAGGGCAAAATGGGCGTTACCAAAAAGTACCGCGGTAAGTTCGGCATGGTGCTGCAAAAGTATATTGCGGATCGCATCGGTGACGGCAGCGGCATTCGCAAAAATCGCATTTTCGTGACGCACGCGGGCTGTGATGATGAGATCGTGCAGCAATGCGTTGCACAGGTGCAGGCGATGGGAATTTTTGATGAGGTGCTTGTCACTCGCGCCGGCTGTACCGTTTCCGCACATTGCGGACGCAATACGCTGGGCGTGCTTTTCGTGAAAGAATAATTCAAAACGGGTGGGCTTTTGCCCGCCCGTTTTTAGATAAAACTTTGCCCATCTGCGCGGATTTTCTTGACAAAGCATTTAATTTACTATATAATTATTTTAATGACTTTACCGCGCGTGCGCGTCCGTGCTTTTTGTAACCGTAAACAAGGAGGATACCGAATGAAACTCAGATATAAAGCACTGTCCTTTCTGATGGCGCTGCTTCTATTGCTTTCCACCCTTACCGGGTGTACAGGGTATGTGGATCCCCTGGGATATCTCAAAGATGCCACGGTAAAAACGATCAAAAATACCCTTGTGGGCGAGCTGCTGGCGCTCTTGCTGGATATTTCCGATAAGGGAATGATCAGCGTGGAGTTCGGCGGCACCGATCTTGTGCAGAACCTTCCCGAGTCGGCTGAGCTGACGCTTTGGTTGGATAACGATGATCGCAAGATCGCCGCAGACGGCAAGATGACGCTGGCGGGCGAGAAATACGATATTTCCGCTTATATAGAGGAAACCGAGATGGCGGTCATCTCCTCCTCCTTCCTTGGCTCCAATACGCTTGGTGTGGATTTTTTGAGCTTGAAGGACGACCTGAAAACTTCTATTTTCTCCAATAACAGCGGCACCGTGTTCTCCGATCCCACCGTTTCCTCTGCCAGTGCGGATCGCATCGAGCAGATCAAGAAAAGCTTTTTCAAGCTGATTGCGTATAATGAAAAAACGCTGGATTTTGCGGACGAGGTGTTGGAGGTCTTTTTGGACGAGCTGACCTCTTACGCAGCGAATACGCGCTATAAAGAGGACGGCTATACGCATATCACCCTCAGCATCAACAACGACTCGCTCGCACGCGCCCTGCGCGCTACGCGTGATCGCTTGGTCAAGGACCGTTCCTTCTGCAAGTACCTCAACGAGCTTGCTGAAACGCTGGACAGCATGATTTCCGCTGTAAGCGGTGTGACAAGCACGGAATATACCACCAAGGTCAGACATTTTTTGACCAATGAGGAGGATATCGATAACCTTTGCCAGCATATCGACGATGCCGACGCCTTCGTGTTTGAGGTGAAGGCCGCGGTAAAAAGCTTCGGCATGTCGCTGAGCGAGGCGGAGCTCTCCTTTACGCAAGGAGGCATAAAGCGCTTTGAGGGGGCTGTATCCCTTTTTGAAGATGAGATCACGCTTGCCGTTACGTTGGACGGCGTCGCACGCAAGCTGACGTATCACGTCAAGGAGGACGGCTTCCGCACCTATCGTGCCGAGCTTTCCTATCAGCTTACCTCCGCTGCGGCCTGCGCCGAGGTGAAGGGTGAGCTTCTGGCCAACAAGCGCGAGAACACCTATACGCTGACCTTGGAAAAGGGAAGCGAAACGCGCGTGTTTGGCGGTAGCTACGATTTTGACGATGAAGAGATGATGCTCAGCGTGAACACGGCATCTGTCAATGGCGCAGATAAGCGCATTTCCTTGAAGATCACACTTACAGAGGGTGAGGGCGTGCCGATGATGCCCAACTATGTCAATGTTGCCGCCATAGACGTTGCGCGCTTCACGCCGATTTACGAGCGTGCCGTAAAAACGCGCGACCGCCTGCTTACCGATTGGCAGGCCTTGGGGCTTAGTGCCGACGTCGCACTGCGCGATCTGTTTGGGGCGATCGGTCTGCCCGAGGAGATCAGCGCCAATTCCTGATAAAAAACAAGCCGCCGCCTTGCATGTGCAAAGCGGCGGTTTTTGGAAAGGACGTTTATGAAGCTTTTGCATATTGCAGATCTGCATCTGGGGAAACGCGTGTGCGAATACCCGATGTTAGAGGATCAAAAACATATTTTGAAAGAGATCGCAGATATCGCCCGCGAGCAAGAGGCAGCCGCCGTGCTGATTGCGGGGGACGTGTATGACCGTCCTGTGCCTGCCCAGGAGGCAGTCACGCTGCTTTCCGACTTCCTTTGCGAAATGGCAAAGGAGGGGATCAAGGTCTATTTGATCGCGGGCAATCACGACAGTGCCGAGCGATTGGATTTCTGTACCGATCTGCTTAATGACAGCGGTATCCACATCGTGGGAGAATGCCACGGTGCTGCGCAGACGATGCTGTTGGAAAAGGGAGAGGAGCGCGTGGCGATCCATCTGATCCCGCATTTCCGCCCCGTTGCCCTGCGCCGCACACTCGGTGCCGAGATCTCTACCTCTGAGGAGGCGTTCCGTGCCCTGACGGAGCGTATGGATCTTACCCTTGCACCCGTGAATATCCTTTTGGCGCACGCTTTTGTTACGGGGGCACAGACCTGCGAGTCCGAGCAAGTCGTGGTAGGTACGGTAGATGCTGTTCCCGGCGATCTTTTCTCGCGCTTTGATTACGTAGCGCTGGGGCATCTGCACCGCCCGCAGACGATCGGAGGTAACGTGCGATATGCGGGCTCTCCGCTGGCATATTCCTTTTCCGAGATCAACGCCCCCAAGACCGTAACGGTACTGGATACGCAAAGCGAGAGCTTGGTGCAAACCGTGGCACTGCACCCGCTGCACGCCATGCGTGAGGTCAAGGGCTCTCTTGCTGAACTGCTTTCTATGCCTTACAGCGAGGATTATATCCGCGCCGTGGTCACCGACGAGGACGTTGCACCCGATGCGCGTGTCAGCTTGCAGGGTACGTTCCCGAACCTGATGCGCTTTGCCGTGGAAAACAGCTGTACCGCGCATGAGGAGGAGGTCCTGTTTGGGGACAGCGTGATGCTGCGCGACCCGTTGGAGCTGTTTGCTGAATTTTACGTGCAGCAAAACGGCAAGGAGGCAGACGAGCCCCGCCTTGCTGTGATGAAAGCACTGTTTGAGGGAGAGGAGGGCGCACAATGAAGCCGATCAGACTTGAACTTTCCGCCTTTGGCCCTTATGCAGGCGTGACAGAGGTGGATTTTGCCCCCTTTCACGGCTCTATCTTCCTTTTAACGGGTGATACGGGTGCGGGCAAGACCACGATCTTTGATGCGATCTCCTTCGCGCTTTACGGCGAGGGAAGCGGCGGCCCCGAGCGACGCAGCGGCAAATCCTTTCGCTCTGACTACGCCTCGCCCGAAACGCCGACCTATGTCAAATTCACTTTTTTTGAGAGTGGAAAAGCCTATACGATCACGCGCAACCCCGAGTACGAGCGCCCCAAAAAGCGTGGCGAGGGTATGGCAACGCAAAATGCGTCAGTGTTGCTGGAATGTGAGGGAGAAAGCGCGGTTTATACGCGCAAAGAGGACGTGGATCAGCGCGTGCGTGAGATCGTGGGGCTGGACAGAAAGCAGTTTTCCAGCACCGTAATGATCGCGCAGGGCGATTTCCTTCGTATCCTCAATGCCCCCAGCGACGAGCGCAAAAAAATGTTTCAAAAGCTTTTCCATACCGAGCTGTATGCCGCTGTGGAGGGAAGTCTGCGCGAGCGCGCCAAGGAGGCGAGGATCGCCCACGAAGATATCCGCAAGGAAATGGGCTTCGTGGTGGCACGTACCGAGTGCTTGGAGGATTTTGATCGCAAGATCACCTTTGATCGGGTGAAGGAGAATGCCGCGGATAATCCGCAGGCCTTCTTGCCCGTGCTGGAAGAATACAATAAAATGTTGCAGGACAGTGCCAAGGCATTGGACGCCGAGCGCGCCGTTCTGGAAAAAAAGAGGGAGGAACTCGCACTTGCCGTGCAGGAGGGTGAGGAGCGCAACGCGCAGATCGCCGAGCGCGCCCGTTTGCACACAAGCGAGCTTTTGAGCGAGGAGGGAGCAGCCGAGCGCCAAAAGCAGGCGCTTGCACTGCGCGCCTCGCAGCGGGCACTTCGCCTGCGTCCTGCCAAGGAAGCGTTGGATAGCCGAAACGCAGAATGCGAACGCGCCGAGCGGGCGCTGATTAAGGCGCGCGACGCCTACGAAAAGGCGAAAAGCGCTTTACAAGAGGCGCAAGCGCAGAAGGATGCCGCCGAGCAAGAACAGCCCCGGATCTCCTTGAACGAGGCAGAATATCGCCGCAAGGAGGAGGGCGAGCGCACCCTGCGCGATCTGGGACAGGCCAAGGACGCGCTGGAACATGCACGCAAGAGATTGGAGCAGACCACGTTGGAGCTTGGCGAGAGCGAGCGCGCGCACATGGCGCTGCGCGAGAGATTTTGGTTGGGTCAGGCGGGGCTTCTTGCAAAGGATCTGCAAGCGAATATCCCTTGTCCCGTATGCGGCTCTACTACGCACCCCGCCCCCTGTCCCTTGCCCGAGAAAACACCGAGCAGGGAGGAGCTGGATCGCGCTGAGGAGCGCGCGAAGAAGGACGCAGAGGCGCACCGTATTGCCGCTATCGCCTTTGAGGGCTCTTCCGTGCGTGTGCAAGCGTTGGGGGAGGCGCTGAGCAACTTGAAGCTGGATCCCGCAACCGACCCCGCGCAGCTTTCCAAAGAGAAAAAGGAGCTGTTTGAAAAGATCGAGGCACAGAAAAAGGCCTATGCCAAGGCATTGGAAGCCGCCGAGGAGGCCGTGCGCCGCGAAGCGAGCGCAGCCGCCGCGCTCAGTGCTTGCCAAAAGCAGGCACAGGAGGGCGCAGAAAAGGCGTTGGCCGCAGGTAAGGACTTTGCCGAGCGACTGGCAGCAGCCGAGTTTGAAAGCGAGGCGGCATATCATGCAGCGCTTTGCTCGGTAGAGGAGTTGGAGCGCCGTGAGGCGACATTGCGCCGTGCTGAGGAGGCCATTGAGCGCTTGCGCGGGCGTCTTGCTCAGCTGGATCAGGGCTTGGAGGGCAAGAGCGCCGTGAATCTGACGGCTTTGAATGAGCAGCGCGCGCTTTACGACACGCAATACAGCACTGCGTGCGAGCGCTTGCGAATGGTGCAGACGATCTTGGGCAATAATATGCAGGCATATACACGCCTTTCTGCCTTGGCGCGGGAAAAAGAAAAGGCGAGCGAAAAATGGACGATGCTGGAAGATCTTGCCCGCACCGTCAGCGGTACGGGTGTCGGTGGGCGCGCCAAGCTTTCGCTGGAAAGCTATGTGCAGCGCTACTACTTCAAAGAGGTGGTAGCCGCCGCCAATCTGCGCTTGCGCGTGCTGTCGGACGGTAACTTCGTGCTTCGCTGCCGTGATCTGCCGCGCGATCTGATGCGTCAATCCGGTCTGGATCTGGAAGTGCTTGACCGTTCCACGGGGAACTGGCGCGATGTGAATACGCTTTCGGGGGGTGAGTCCTTCCTTGCGTCGCTGTCGCTTGCCGTGGGCCTTTCTGACGTTGTGCAGAACAGAAGCGGAAACGTCCGTTTGGAAATGCTGTTTATCGACGAGGGCTTCGGCTCCTTGGACGACAGCACCCTGCAACGCGCCGTGGGGCTGCTTTCCCGTCTGTCGGACGGCAACCGCACCATCGGCGTGATCTCGCACGTGCAGCTTTTGCGCGAATGTATCCAGAAAAAGATCGTCGTTACGCACGGCTCGCGCGGCAGCGAATTGCACACCGAGCTGTAATTATTCACACCGTTTTGCCACATATTATGAAATGAAGGAGAAGCGTATGGATCAAAAAGCATTGTTTCGCATTGAATACGGATTGTATTTGGCCACCACGAGAGATGGGGAAAAGGACAACGGAGCCATTCTCAATTCTGTGGTTCAGGTAACGAACAGCCCCGCGCGCGTTGCCGTGACCGTCAATAATCAGGGCTATACAAACGAGCTGATCAGGAAAACGGGCATACTTAATCTGTGCCCACTGTCCGACAAAACGCCCTTTTCGGTTTTTCAGCGGTTCGGTATGCAAAGCGGCCGCACCGTTGATAAGTTTGAGGGGGAGCAGGCATTCCGCACGGAAAACGGGCTTTATTTCTTGCCCGCGTATTGTACGGCCGTGATCTCGCTGCGCGTGGTGCAAAGCGAGGATCTCGGCACGCACACGATGTTTATCTGTGACGTGGAGGACGCTGTTGTTCTTTCCGACGATATGACGATGACCTATTCCTATTACCATGCCAACGTGAAGCAAAGACCGCCCAAAAAGCGTGGCTATGTGTGCCGTATCTGTGGCTACGTTTACGAGGGAGATCCCTTGCCCGCTGATTTTATTTGCCCGCTTTGCGGACACGGTGCCGAGGATTTTGAGCCGTTATCTTGAACAAAAAAGCACCACTAATGCGGTTTAGCCGCATAACGGGTGCTTTTTTATGCGTTGATCTCCAATGCCTCACCAAGGGGAAGCGAGTAGATCAGGATCTTGTCAGGGCGCTTGCCGCAGATATCCTCCAACGCGCGGGCGTAGTAGGAAAGCTGCTCGCCGTGGCGCTCGCCAAGCATGGCGGCGGCCAAGCTCTTGTTTGCAAGCTCAGCGGGGCTGAGGCGATCCGTTTTGTAATCGCAAAGGATCAGCTTGCCCTCGGCGTCATAATAGAACAGGTCGATAACGCCCTGCACGGCCAGCTTTTCCTCACCAAGCGCGGCAGCAAATTCGGTGTCCTTGGTAAAGGAGGCGGCGGGCAGGAAGATGTGGAAGCGTGTTTCACGATGCAGCTTGGTGGCGCCTTTGAGCGAGCGATAGAAATTGCTTTCAAAAAAGCGTTTCAGCTCCTCCCTTCGCACCAGCTCGGCGGTGTCAGGGGAAAGGAACTTTTCCGCGATCAGACGATCCAGCTCCTCGTCTATCCCGTGCTTTTCTGCCTTTGCAAAGTTGCAGAATTGCAAGAACTCGTGCGTCGCTGTGCCGCGTGCGGCAGCAGTCGTTTTTTGCGCGGGAGAGAGGAAAGTGGGGGTAAGATCAAAGCTGTGAAGCAGCTGCTCGGCGTCCTCTTCCTTGATCTCGCCGGGTGACACGCCGTCAATGTCATACACGTCAAGCACACCGGGAGAAAGCTTGGATACGGAAAGCTTTGCGGGCAGGCGCGCGAGGTGCTGCGCGGGGTATTTGAACGAGAAGCGCTCTTTGAGAATGTCAGCAAACTCATACCGTTTGGCGGGCAATTCCGCGTCAGTTGCGCTTGCCTGTGTCAAGAGCGTTGCGGTAATATCCGTTTCTTCCACCGTTTCGATCGTGGCGAAGGCGGAATAATCGGTGCGAAGCAGAGCGGCAAGGATCCAGTAGATGTAGGCAGGACCGTGCGCGCACACAAAGGTGCCGCCGGGCGTTGCGGCAAGCTCCGCACGGGCCAGCAGATGATCGGCGCCGTAAGGGGAGTCCGCAGTAACGTACAGGCGCTCTCTGGCGCGCGTCATTGCAACGTAAAGCACGCGCATTTCTTCTTCCAGCGCAAAGCGGCGCAATCGCTGCGCAATGGCCTCGCGGTGGAAGGTGTTGGCGCGGGAGAAGGGACCTGCGTTGGGCAGGCGAATGGCACAGCCAAGCTCCTCCTCGTCAAGGAAGTGGTCGGAAAGCTCGCGGTCATTGAAGCGCGTGGCGGTGCCGGCAAGGAAGCATACGGGATATTCCAGGCCCTTGGAATGATGCACAGTGATCAGGGAAACGGCGTTTTCCTCGCCGTCGGGCGCAGGCATCTTGCCCTTGCTTTCCATAATGCCGTCTACGTAGCGCACGAACTGATACAGCCCCTTAAAGCTGTTTTGCTCAAAGGTGCGGGCGTATTCGTAAAGGCGTTGGAGATTGGCGCGTCTTGCCGCAGGTGCGTTGCCTGCGTCATCCGCGCGCCCTGCAAAGGAGAGAATGGCGCTTTCGCGGTACAAATAACGCAGAAGGCGGTCAACGGGCAGCGTTTTTGCCTTTTCGCGCCATGTCGTGAAGCGTGTCGCAAAATCGCGCAGGCGAACGGAAAGCTCGTCCTCGCCCGTCGCCTCTCTCGCCGCGTTGGTAAACGCCTCGTACAGCGAGAGCTTGCCCGCGCTTGTTGCGTGCAGGCGTACCATGTCCTCCAAGGTGAAGCCGAAGAAGGGGGAGCGGAGCGCGGCGGCCATATACACGTCGCGATAGGGGTTGTCCAGCGCAGCGAGCAGGGAATACACGCAAAGTACGTCGGGATTTTCAAAGAAGCTCTTGCGCGAGGTGTCGTTACAGGGAATGCCAAGCTCGCCAAGATAGCGTGCGATATGCTCGGCAGGGGCGGCGTTGCGCATCAGCACGGCAATATCACCCGGGCAAATAGCGGTCCCGTCTGCCTTTTTTTCGTTTTTCAAAAGGCGTGCGATCTCGTGTGCGATCCAAAGCGCCTCTGCTTTGCTGGCCTTTGCGCTTTCCTCGCCGTCCTCCGCGTCCTCCTCGCTGTCATCGCCCTTGGCGTATTTGGCGCGGTTGATCAATACCACGCGGCACTTTTCACCCGCGTCGGCGGCGAAGGCGGGATCCTTGGAGTATACCAGATCATCTTCCTTGGTATAGCCGATGCTTTCAGCGTTTTGCGAGAAAAGATCACCGGAAACGGCGTTGGAAAAATCAATAACGCTCTTGTCGCAGCGGAAGCAGTTGGACATAAAGATGGAGGCGGGGGCGCCGGGCGCGGCTACCTCCAAGGACTTGAAATCTTGGCGGTAATCAGAAAATACCTTGGGCTGCGCACCGCGGAAGCGGTAGATGCTTTGCTTGATATCACCGACCATGAAGCGGTTTTGCCTAGTAGAGATAGCACGGAAGGTGGCGTCCTGCATGCTGTCCACGTCCTGATATTCGTCAATGAAGATCGCGTCGTATTTTTCGCGGATCTCACAGGCAAGCTTCGTGGCGTTGCCGTTTTTATCCACCAGAAGCTGATAGGCCGCGCGGGATACGTCAGAGAACTCTGCGATCTCACGTTGCAGCTTTGCGGCACGGTAAAGCTCCTCAAAGCGCGTCAGCGTTGCGTGAAGAAGGCGCAGAATGTGCGCGCCCTCCTTGGCGCTTTGCGCGATCTCCTCGTTGGAGAAGGCAGAGAGTGCCTCGGTGTACTTTTTCTTCCATCTTGCGCGGAAGAAATCGCAAAGCTCCATCGCTTTGATGAAATGGGGCGTGCGTTCGGGGCATTTTCCACCCGGCTTGCGAATGACAAAGGGGGCAGCGATCGCTTCTCTTGCTTTGGCGTAGTCGCCGTTGTCCAAATGCTCCAAAATCGTGCGGTGGCGCTCCAAATGCTCGTTAAAATGCGCCTGATAGCGCTTTACCAGCTTGTCTGCGTTCGGCTCGGCGGCGGCCATATCCAACGCGGAGGCGTACAGGAGCTGTCCCGTTTGGCTGAGGTTGCGCACCTCCTGCGCCCAAACAACGCCCCAGGGGGTATCCAGCGGATCACCGCCTGCCTCCATGCGCTCGGCGGATCGCGAGAGAATGTCGATGGCATCGGGGTAGCGAAGCAGCTTGCTGTAAATGGCAAGAAGGGTGTCAGTCAGGCCGCTTTCGGAGCGCAGGTCGCACAGCGCGTCCGAAACAAGTGCAAAATCTGCATTTTGCGTGTGCATCTCGTCCACGACCTCGTTCATCAGCTCGCGGCGAAGCACCAGCAGCTCGCTCTCGTCTGCCAATCTGACAGACGCAGGGAAGCCCGCCTCCTGGAAGTTGGCGCGGACGAGATCGTAATAAAAGGAGTCAATGGTAGAGATCGATGCCCCCGCAAGCAGCATCAGCTGGCGCGAGAGATGCTCCTTTTGCGCAGAGAGTGCGATCGCGTCCGAAAGTGCCTTGGCAATTCGTGCGCGCAGCTCGCCTGCGGCGGCACGGGTAAAGGTCACCACCAGCATGCGCGAGATATCGGCGGGGTGCGTGGGATCGGTCAGCATCTGAATGATGCGCTCGGTCAGAACTGCGGTCTTGCCCGAGCCCGCGGCCGCGCTGATCAGCAGTGTGCGATCGCGCGTTTCAATGGCTTTTGTTTGGGCGTCCGTCCATTTACGTGCCATAGCCCTCTCCTTTCTCGCTTACCGTGCTCATACGGCAGATGGCGTTAAATTTACAATAGTTACAGGGTGAGCTTTTCTTTTCGGGATTGGGGCAGGCCGTTGCCTTGCCGTTGCGCATTTCGCCGCAGATGCGGGTGACCGTTTCAGAAAGATCCTTGAAAAGATCCTCAAATCCTTCCTTTGACAGGTGCTTTTTGCCCTTTGTCGTGCCTACGATATCGGGGTTTGCGCTATGAGAGGCAGCGGCAAGCACCTCGGGGGTATCCAGCAGAACGCCACTGCGCGCAAGTCGCTTGGCGGCGTCCTGCATCGCCAGTGCTTCCTCCTTGCGGGAGGGCGTTTTTTCGGATTTTACCGCCGTGGAAAAATAGGTCACGCCGGCGGGGGTCAGTACAGCGGAGGGATTCAGTCCCATTTCCTCGTTGAGCAGGGGCTGAGTGCGCGCGGTCAGTGCCATCAGGTAAAGAGGCATCTGTAACGAGGAGCCGTGTTTGACGTCCTCGGGATTAAACTCGCGTGTTCCTGTTTTGTAGTCAACCACGCGCAGATAGCTTTTTCCGTCAGGCGATTGCCAGACGTCGGCGCGGTCTACCTTGCCGGAAAGCGTGACCTTTTCGCCGTTTTCCAGTGTGATCTTACAGGAGCTGGCCGTCTTGCGCAGATCCAGCTCGGTAAATACAGGGCGGAAATTACTGTCGGCAAACTCCTCGTAAAGAGAGGTAACAACAAGACGTGCCAGAGAAGAAAGACGCTCGGTCAGGGCCTTGGCACGAGGTGTGAGCGGACCGCTTGCAGCGCAAAGATCGTCGATGTAGGCGTCGGTGATCTGCTTGACCAATGCGTCCGTTTGGGTGCTGTCCACGTTCTGGAAGGGGGTGGGCATGCTCTTTTCCTTTTCCATCACCTTTTCCAGCACGTAGTGCAGGAAGGTGCCCGTGTCGGAAAGCTCCAACGTGGCGTTTTTATCCTCGCGCAGCTTCAAAATGCGTTCGCAATAATAGGCGAAGCGGCAGCCGGAAAAGCTTTCCAGGTGGGAGGGTGTCATCTGCTTGCCCGCAAACAACTGCTCGGCCGTTTTTTCTTCTACGGCGGCGTGCATCTGTGATACCTTGCAGGAAAGATTGCGCGCGGCGGCCACGCCTTGCTCGGTAAGCAGGTCGGTAACGGCCTCTCTTTCCTGTTCGGAAAGATCGCACAAGCGTTCCAGCGCGGCGGCGGGGGTATAGATATGATCCAGCGCGCTCTCCGCCTCGAAAAGGCGGGGCTTCATTTTATTCATCAGATGGCGCACGCGCTCTACCGCGATAGAGGGGGTGGCGGCGCGGCCGTCGCTGCTTGCTTTGGTATAGGAAAGGTACAACCCATCTTTTGGAGCATTGAAGGTGCGATAAAGAAAGAACAGCTCGTTAGAGGAGCGCTCGTCACGCCCGGAGGGAAGCTCCAATCCAAGCTCGGCAAGGCGCACCTTCTCTTGCTCGGAGATCAGCCCCTCGTCCCCTACCTTTGCGGGGAAAACGCCCTCGTTCAAGCCAAGAACCAGTACGTATCGCGGGTGATCTGCGCGCAGCGTCACGGCGGAGCCGATCGTAACCTCGTCCACCGAGGTAGGGATCGTGCCGATGTCGGTGCGGGAAAAGACCAGTTTGAGCGCATCGGTGAATTCCGCCACGGAAAGGGGGGCATCACCCAGGACGCGCGCCACGTCGTCGATCGCGCCGATCGTGACCGTCCACAGGCGGGAAAGCTCCTCCGCCTCGCGTCGCAAGCCCGCAGCAAGGCGCTCCTTGGCCTGTGCTTTCAGCTGCTCTGCAACGTCCAGCTTGACGAGGAAATCATGCAGCGCACGGCACATTTCTGTACCGTTTTCTGCCTTTTTCAGGCGCTCGTGGAAGCCCAGCAGCGTCGGAATGGCCTGCTCGCGTACGCGGTTGGCACCTGCCAGAATGGCCTCGCCGCGGGCGCTGGCGTTCATGGCATATCCGTCGGGATTGCGCGTGAAGGGAGCGGTATAAGCCCCCTCGCCGCGCGGATGCCAAACGGTAGTATATTCCTCAAAGAGATTGACGTCATCCATTTCCACACCGCAAAGTCCCGTTTTCAGATAAGCGACCATGTCCTCGTCGCGCAGGGCGTGCAGGTGCAATCGCAGCGCAAGCAGGATCAGCTTGATCAGGGGGCGCACGGTGATATCGGTTTTTTCGGAAAGGAAGAAGGGGATACCTTCGCGCTCCAAAGTCGCGTCCAGAATGCCCACGCACGCATTCGCGTCACGCAGAACAACGGTAATGTCGCGATAGCGGCATTTTTTCTCGCGCACCAGGCGCTGGATCTCTGCCACGGCCGCCTCTGCCTCGGAGAAGGGATTTGCACAAAGCGTCAGGGAAACGTCGGGATTCTCCAAAAGCGCAAGCGGAGCGGGTTCGGCGTCCATATCGAACAGATGGCGGGCAACGTATTCTCTCGCGCTGCGCGGGGCGGCGGGGGCAAAGCCCTCCATAAAGATCTCTTCGCCCAGCTCGCGCGCTACGCGTTGCAGGCGCTTGTGCGTTCGCACAACGCTTTGCAGATGCAGCCCTGTATCCGCAGGGGAGGCGAGCGAAAAGGTGAAGGACACCTCGGGAGCGGCGGCGATCAGTGCTTGCAGCACAGACATCTCCTGCGCGGTGTAGTCGGTGAAGGAGGTTACGTAAATATGCGTGTTAGCAAACAGTGCCTTGCCGTGCGCGCGGAGCTTTTCCGCCAGGCGGTCAAGGTCATCGTCACCGTTGTTGAAGTGCTGTGC
>JAZQWF010000050.1:0-12098 GCA_045632185.1 Eubacteriales bacterium | reverse complement strand
GGTCGTTTTCATCAAACGCGGTGAAGCATTCGTTGTGGCTCATATATTCGCTGTCGGTGTCGATGGCAAAATTGAGGTGGAAGGCGCGCTTCACGTCATAGCGGTGCCCCGTGAACTTTTGTCTGTTCAGGATATTGTCGTACTTCATATCCGCCGCGATCAGCATCTCGGTGGTGCAGATGGGATCGGTGCGCCAGATCGGGCCGATCACTTTCCAGGGCATCGCGCCCACGATGCCGAACTCAAAGGTCTTTTCCTCGCCCTTGTAATCGTAGCTGACCGTCACCATGTTGGTGTCACTAATGATCTTTTCGTCTGCGGGCATCACCGCCTCAAAGGACTTTTCCGTGATCTCGCCCGCCCCCACGCAAAGCTCAAAGCACTCGTCCATGTACGCGCCGACCATCTTGAAGGTGGTGCTGATCGTTTCCTTGGCGTGGTTCTTTGCCACCAGGGTGAACTTGCAGCTCTTTTCGGGGGAGAAGGTGGGATCGTCGTTTTCGTATTTTACCTCAAAGGTGAGGGGATAGAAGTGGGGGATAAAGTTGAACTCCTTTTCGGGGGCATCGGTGATCGCACCGCCCGAAAGGCGCGCGCCAAGCAGCGCCCAGTCCTCGGCAAGGTCGATGACCCTGTCAGAGCGGCGGGGGCAATCCACGCCCAGTACGTAGGTGATGTTGTCCCAGCCGTAGACCTCCTTGATCTGATCCGCGCCTGCGATAAGACCGAGGATCGCGCCAGCGGTCGCGCAGGTGCAGTCGGTGTCAAAGCCGCAGTTGAGAGCCAGCATACCCGTCTTGATCATATCGCCCTCGCCTTTGAGCAGCGCGAGCAGGGTAATGCCCATATTTTCGTAGAGGTTGGTGCAGTCCATGTGACCGTACTTTTTCAAGATCTTGCGCAGAATGATCTTTTCGTCATCGTACTTGTCGCAAAGCGCCACCGTGTCCTCGACAAGCGCGCGGAAGCGGCTGTTTTCGGGGACGTAGCGCAGTCCCGCCTCGATTAGCTTGTGCATGTCCGTTTCAAAGAACGCGGCACTTTCAAGGCCGACCACAAAGTTCTCAGCGTATACGCTCTCGCCCGCGTGGTCAAGCACGCCGTCGCGCGTAGAGAATTCCACGGCACGGTCCACGTCAAGCGGGGAAATGCACGCCCAGATCTCCGCGCGGATGGGGCAGCCCATACCCTCGATGTAGAAATCGTTGGAGAATTTGCCCGAAAGCGGGGGATAGACACCGCGGCGGAAGTTCTTGCGCATCACGCAATATTCGCCCGGATCGTAGGGGCAGCGCTCGTTGAAGCGTTTGAGCAGATCGTAGGACGTGAAATCCTCGCCGTGCTGCTCGACCGCATCCAGCCAAAGGACTTGCAGGTCAAGGTCGTCGTTGGGGAGCATCGTGTTGATCATTTCCTCGGAAAATTCCAGCTCCAAGGGCATTTTGATGCCCTCAAACGGCGCGCCCAGCGTGCCGATCACGGTCTTGCCGATCAGGCAGCCGTACACCTTGTTAAAATATTCCTTATAGGTCAGCTTTTTCATGAGAAATCTCCTTTTATACATATAACGCCAAGTATTATAACACACGATTTGACAAAATGATAGTAATAAACCCTCGTTTTGTGGTAAAATCTGATCATATAGAAAAAAGGGCTCACATAGCGAGCCCTTTCATTTATTTCATTCAAATCGCATGTCCGCCGGACACCTTGATGACCTGTCCCGTTAAGAAGCGCGCCTGCTCACCGGCAAGGAATAGGATCGTTTCGGCAATATCCTCGGGTTGGATCAGCTTGCCCATCGGGATCAGCGGTACGACGACCTTTTCAAAGTCCTCGTCGATCCAGCCCGTTTGTGTGGGGCCTGGTGCCACACAGTTTACGCTGATGCCAAAGGGCGCTACTTCAAGCGCGATGCTGCGTGTCAGCGCTTCCAGGGTTGCCTTGCTCGCGCCATAGGTGATCTGCCCTGCAAACACCTGCGCCGCATCGGTGGAAAGATTGATCACTCTGCCGTAATCACCGCGGCGATTAACGAACTCTCGCGTCATCAAAAGCGAGCCGCGCACGTTGACCGCGAAAGTATCATCAATGACCGCCCCGGTGATCTTTTCGATCGTGTCAATGCCGTCCATATCGCCGTCCGCTGCGTTGTTGACCAGAATATCCGCGTGTCCGTAGCGCTCCGCTACGGCATCGTAGATCTTTTTTACGGCATTCTCGTCGGAAATATCGCTCTCCAAAACAAGAAAATCCGCACCCATATCGCGCAGCTTACCTTCTACGATCGCGGCATCGCCCGCATTCGCTGCAAAATATCTGTCGGCGCCGTTTTTGTCGGTCTTTGTCGCATCAAATGCCCGTGCGATCTTCTTGTATACCAGCACCACCCGCGCGCCCTCGCGTGCAAAGGCAAGCGCCGTTGTCGCGCCGATCCCTTGCGGGTTGTTCGCGCCCGTGATGATGGCAACCTTATCTTTCAGTCCGTAATCAATCAAGGGGAATTCCTCCGTTTGTCAAATCATTTTTTGCGTAGTGCGGCAAGGGCACGCTCGTACCAGCGCGCGCCGCGCGGCTCGGTCAGGATATTGTATACCGTGAACAGAATGAAGAAGAATACAAGCCCCACCGAGGCGATGAAGGGGTAGCGCAGGAAGGGGACACCCTCGAAGGGGGGGTGGAGGATAAACATCGAGTTTTGATCGTAGGCAACCTCGGGGGAGGCCAGTGCGCCGAAAACAAGATTGCAATAAAGGCCGATGCCGTACATGACGATCACAGAGATCGCAATGTTGCAAAAATTGCGCCAAAAGCTGGGGCGCAGATATCCGAAAAGGGGAATAAGCAGCAAATTTAAAAGCAGCGTGGCGTGCGCAACGATGCTTTTCGTCACCTCAAAGTCGGCCAGCGTGGGGTTCATGATAAAGTCCACGTTGGCGAACATGCCGACAAGCGTGGAGATAAGACCGAACCAGAAAACGTAGTCGGAAAGGAAGAACGCGAATTTGCTGTCCTTGTTCGGGAGCAGACCGTAAAGCAGTGCGCACCACATGACCACGTTGCACGGATACATCGGCAGGATCAAATTGGGGGTGCTGCCAATGTAGGCGACGAGCTCACCCGTAAAAATGGCGTGATAGATGGCCAGACTGTAATGGCAGAGAATGGTCACAAGCGGCGCAACCAACAGCAAAACGCGCCCCGCGCGCTCGCCACCAAGCCACTTTTTCACAGCAATCAGCGCCGCAGCGATGATCAGAATTAATATCGAATTAAATAAAATAAGTGTTCCCATAAATTCTCCGTGCTGATAAAACGTTAAAGCGTATAACTTATTATAGCACAAAATAGGCGTAAAGGCAAATGTTTTTTGCGGAATGGTGAGAGGGGATCATAAAAGCAAACGGTGCCACTCCTGCGCGTCGCTCCTTGTCGCGCAGGGCGTGCAAATGAAGCTGACCCAGCAGTGGCTGGGCCACAGCAATATCTCCACCACAGCGAACATTTACAGCCACGTAGACGCCGCCAGCACCGCAGAGTGCGCGATGACCATTGACGAGGTACTGGGGGAGGGGAAATAAACAAAAGGGGGCTGACCGTACGGTCAGCCCTTGCTTTTATTTGTGTTGCTTTGGCGTTTATGGATATTTTTACTTTTTCATATCCACAACGGTGAGATCCTCGTTTGCAGCGGCGAGCTTTTCAAGAAGCAGGCCTGCGCAAGCGACGTCCAGCATACCCGTGCCGATGATCTGCGCGTAGATGCGGTCCTTTTTGTTGGTGCGTGCCTCGCCCTTGCCGGCCAGCACGTCGGGAATGATGATGTCGAAGGAGTTTTCGTCGATCTCGCCCATCTCGGCAAGCTCCTTGACGTTACCGCGGTGCAACGACTGACCAACCTGGTCAACGGCGATCTTGTCTGCCTTACGCACCACGTCGAAGGAGGTCTCGCGGAAGGAGCCCATTGTCATCACAAGACCGCCCTCCTTGACCCAGGGCTCTTCCACAAGGTCAGCGTTCGCGTTGGTGACGGTGATGATCACGTCAGCGCCGCGGCAGCCCTCCTCGTTGGTCTTGCACTTGACGAACTTGAAGGGAGCATCGGGGAAGCGTGCGATAAAGCGATCCATCGCCTCCTCGGAAATGTCGCACAGACGGATCTCCTTCATCTCGACCGTCTTGGACATGCAAAGCAGGCTGTAATATGCCATCAGACCCGTGCCGATGAAGCAAACGACGTCGGTAGAGGAGGCAAGCATCTTGGTCATGATCGCAGGCTGTGCGCCCGTGCGTGCATCGTTGATGAAGTCACCGTCCACCACGGCCTTCAAAATGCCCGTGCGGGGATCGGTCAGGATCACGTTTGCCTTGATATAGGGCAGACCAAGCTCCTTGTTGGCGTCGTAGCCGCCCACAAGTTTAAGACCTGCGGTATCCATGGGAGCAATGTATGCGGGCATCGAGTTGAACCAACCGGCAACGCCCTGGCTGCTCATATCGGTGGTGATCTTGTTGGGCATCACGACCTTGCCCTCGCCATACCAGCGCCAGGTTTTTTCACAAATCTCGATGACGTCCTCTACGGTCAGATACTTTCTGACGATCTTGTCACTGATGACCAATGCCTTTTGTTCCATGATAAATTCTCCTTTTTGTATGACGGATTTTGTCACAAATTTATATTTACAAATTTTATTGTATCACACAAGCACAGTGCAGTCAAGGGGGATCAATAGTAGTATTTTGTGCGCAGGAACTTCTTCCAAAGCGGTGCGATCACGAAAAGCAAAACGTTGGAAAGCACAAGCAGCACCACCCAGATCCAGATGACCGCCGTCCATCCTGCGGCTTTATCGCTGCCAAAGGCATCCACCACGCGGGTAAATACCAGATTGGAAATGACGATACCAAGCGAGGACATCATATTGACGGCGCTGGCAAGCGTGGCGCCCTTGCCCCATTTATTAAAGCGCGCCGCAATATAGCTGGAAAGCAACAGCGTGGCGCTCATCATCAAAACAAGGATGGAAAGGAAGAGCACGATCCACCAATAGCTGATCTTTCCCGTCAGCAAAAGCAGGATGCCGAAGGGCGTGCCGACCGCAAACAGCAAAATGGTGGCGGTGATCTCGTTTTTCACGATGCGCGGATACAAACGGTGCGCCAGTGTCGGGCCAAGTGCGCCCATCACCAGAATGATGATGGTCAGGGCAGTAGCCACTGCGGGGCTGACAGTGCTGTAATTTTCGTTGATCATCGTGGCGACAAGAGATTTCAGGCCGCTGTCGAAGATCGCACGCGTCAACATCACGACAAGATAGAAAAGCATACCGCTTGCCAACAGCAAGCCCATCAGGGTGGCGTTTTTCTGCTCTTTGTTGTAGTGCGTATGGATGGGGGTGTCGGAAATGATCGTTTCCACCTTTTCCATATGTGCGCGAACACCGATCAGGGCGCCTTCCCAGATAAGGGCGGAGAAGGCAAGCCCCACGGCGGAAATGAGAAAGTTCAATCTCCAATCGCTGATCAGCGCCGCTACGGCGTAGTTGATGACCATACCAAGGGGAATGGCGAAGGTGATCAGGAAGAGTGCGCCGCTGCGATGCTCTTTTTCGAGCATCGCCGAGCTGACCTTGAAGACCGCGGGCCAGATGGCAAACTGCAAAATAGCGTTCAATACCCACACGATCATCACAAAGGTGAAATTCTGATTGAAATAGACTGCCAGATTACAAAGGCCTGCACCGACGTAGCCAAGCGTGATAAGATGCTCGGGGCTGCATTTGTCGGTAACGAATCCTCCAATCATCTGCGTGAAGGCATAGACCAGATAGAACACCGCCACGATCGTGCCGGTCTGCGATTTGGACATGACGCCCTCCTCAACGATAAAGACCATCGCAGAGGAGAAGCAATTGCGTGTCATACACATAAAGGTATAGGATAAGAGCAGGGCGCAAAGCAAAAGAATACTGGCGCGCTTATTGGTGATCGTTTTCACTTCTTATCCTCCTTTTTATTGTTAGAATACGCCTTATTATACCGCGCATGCCTTGGGTGTGTCTATGGCGGATTTCGCACAAAAGCCGTATTTTTTCGCGTTATTTATCGCACGCGAGGATTTCTATGTTGAGATCTGCCGTTTCGGGATAGGTACGGTCGGGGTAGGCCTCGGTCAGGATCTTGTCCGGCATGATACGGCGTGAATAGCTGACGATAGAGGAAAGAAAGAACTTGGAAGAATCCATCAGCACGTACTTTTCCTCAGAACGCTCCAACACCAATTCGTTCAGGCGTGCGGTGGAAAAGTCGGTGGTAGTAAAGCCGTTTTTTGCGGAATAAGCATCCGCGCCAAGGAAGCATTTTTTAAAGTGTAGGGATTTGAGCGCCTCCTCGGCGGTGTAGCCGTGAAAATCCTTGCGCAGATCGCGGAATTTGCCGCCGATCAATGTCACGTCGTGGCGTTTGAGCAGGTTGAGATTGACGAGGGAATTGGTGAAGATACGCACGCCGCGCAGCTCCTTTTTGTCCAAGGCGTCGGCAAGCTTGGCGGCAAAGCGCGCCAGCGTCGTGCCGGAGTCCAGATAGATCTCGTCCTCGTTTTGCACAAGTGAGAGGGCGAGCGTGGCGATCTTCAATTTGGCATCCACGTGGCGGTTTTCCGTGTTTTCATAGTAATAGTCGTTGTCCGCGCCCCCCTCGGACGCCAGGCGGATGCCGCCGTAATAGCGTAGATAATCGCCCGTTTCTTCCAAGCGGCGGAACACGCGGCGTACAGTGGACTCGGAGGAGTCGGTGATGCGGATGGCGTCCGCCACGCTGATCGATTTGTGGATTTTCAGGTGATTGACGATCTGGTGCTCGTTGATCTCGGTGCTTTTCATAGGTGACTCCTTGGTAAAAGAATTCACCCTATTATATCATATTTGGCGGTATCCGTCAATTAAAAAATGACAGAAACGGTCAAAATAATCAAAATCTGCGTGCAAATTGAAAGTTGACAAGAAACGCATTTATATATTATACTTAATCTGTGATATTTCGCCTATGAGAGGAGATTTTCTATGGGAAAAGGATATGAATACAGGGCGTGCGACCGCGCGTTCTATGACAAACACCTGAAAGATTTTTTGCCCGACAAGATGTTTGATGCACACGTGCATATTTCCACCACGGGGCTTACCAGCTACGGCTCGCACAACGGCGGCTCTACCTGGACGGACTATCTGTGCAAGGAGATGGGCGTTGCCGAATTTATCGCGATGAACAAGGAGATGTTCCCGAACCAGAGCATGGAGGCGCCGATCTTCGGTATGTGCCTGACGGGCATTGACGAAACCAACGCTTACGTCATCGAGAACAACAAGGACTACGGCTTCCCGATGCTCTATCGCTCGGACTATGCGCAAAGCCCCGACGAGCTGGAGGAAAAGGTCAAGGCGGGCGGCTTCATTGGCTTGAAGCCCTACCTTTCCAACTGCCCCTCCTACATTCCCTCTGCCGAGGTGCGTATTTTCGACTTCCTTCCCCCTGCACAGTTGGAGGTTGCGAATAAGAACGGCTGGATCATTATGCTCCACATCCCGCGCAACAAGCGCCTGGGTGACCCCGTGAACATCGCGCAGATCATGGAGATTGAGGAAAAGTACCCCAATATCAAGCTCATCGTTGCGCACGTCGGCCGCGCCTACACGGATGCAGACTTCGGCAACGCGTTTGAGATTTTGAAGAACACCAAGAATATGATGTTCGACTTCACCGCAAACCTCTACACCCCCGCGATCACCGAGGGCATCAAAACGGTCGGCGTGGATCGCTTCCTGTACGGTACCGACCTGCCCATCGCCGTGATGCGTATGTACCGCATCGTGGAGAACGGGGATTACTTTAACGTGGTGCCCAAGGGCTATTACGGCGACGTGACCGGTCAGGCACATATGCGCGAGGAGGACAATGATCAGATTTCGCTGATGGCCTACGAGCAGCTGCTCGCGTTCAAGCGCAGCGCGGCCGAGCTGAAGCTTTCCGACACCGACGTGGAAAAGATCCTGTACAGCAACGCAAAGACACTGTGCGACAGTATGAAATAAAAAGGAGATATAAAAATGAAGCCCACCATCAGAACGCCCTACTTTGAGGTAGGTGTAAAGAACTACATTTACGGCGATACCGTTTTGGAGTACGCCATCGCCGCTGACAAGGCCGCAGAAAAGTATGACATTGACGTGCTTTTCATCGCTCCCGCCGTGGAGATCCGCCGCATCTGCGAGAACACCAAGCACCTGATCGTGCTTGCCCCCTATATGGATACCCTGCGTCCCGGACGCGGCATGGCTGACGTGCTTCCCGAGGGCTTGAAGGCTGCCGGCGCGAAGGGCGTGGTAGTCAATCACTGCGAAAAGCCGATGTCCGTGCCCCAGATCAAGAAGACCATCGACCGCGCCCGCGAGCTGGATTTCCTGGTATTCGCTTGCGCCGACACCATTGCAGAGGCAAAGGCACTTGCACAGCTGCACCCCGACATCATCAATCCCGAGCCCAGCGAGCTCATCGGTGGTACCTCCGCAAGCGATATGGGCTATGTCAAGGCATCCGTTGAGGCGATCAAGAGCGTGTATGACGACATTCTTGTCGAGCAGGCAGCAGGCATCACCAACGGCCAGCAGGTATATGATTTCATTATGGCGGGCTCTGATGCCGCAGGTGCCGCATCCGGCATCATCAACGCCAAGGATCCGATCGCTATGATCGACGAAATGATCGGCGCTGTTCGTCGCGCCGCAGACGATTTGAAGAAGGCAGGTAAATAATTATGGTATTCCAGAAAACAGTAGAGCTTTTGTCGGATGACCGCAAGGTCACCTTCCACAACGTGACCGAGGAGGTCAAGAAGGCCGTTGCAGAAAGCGGCATCAAGACCGGTATCGTGAACGTTTCCACCCCTCATACCACCTGCTCGATCTGCACGCAGGAGCTGGCGTTCGACTGTTGCGTGACCGGTCTTGAAACCCTTCAACAGGACTTCGTGGAGGCTTTGCAGAAGATCATGCCCGACTGCGTACGCGAGGGCACCTACCTGCATCCCGGCCCCAAGGCGCTTGCCTTTGCCGAGCTGCACGACGAGGACGCACGCGGCTGCCACAACACCGACGCGCATCTGCGCTCCCAGCTGATCGGCCGCAGCGAAACCATCGCGGTCATCGACGGCACCCCTGATCTTGGCTCCTTCGGTCACGTGTTCCTCATTGACTTTGACACCACCAGACAGCGTCAGCGCAGACTGCGTCTGACCGTAATGGGCGAGTAAGCCGAAAGGGAAATACTATGGAAAAGGTAAAAGTTGGTTTTCTTCCGCTTTATCTTGCGCTCTATGACGAGCGCGCCGCTGCTGCACGCGCGAACATCGAGAAATACCGCGACAATCTTGTCGCGGCTCTTGAGAGAACCGGCATCGAGCTTGTAAAGGCCGATATCTGCCGTATCGCACCCGAGTTCAAGGATGCGGTTGCAACCTTTGAGAAAGAAAACGTGGACGCGATCGTAACGGTACACCTTGCATATTCTCCCTCGCTGGAGTGCATCGATGCGCTGGCCGCGACCAAGCTGCCCATTATCATTCTGGACACCACCAGAGATTACAGCTTCGGCTTTGACGTGGTGGCGGGCGGCGTGATGCCCAACCACGGCATTCACGGCGTGCAGGATATGTGCAATCTGCTCCGCCGTCGCGGTAAGGATTACTCCCTGTTCGCAGGTCACTTTGAGGAGAGCAATGTGCTCTCTCGCGTGGCCGATGCCGCACGTGCCGTAAAGGCTGCTAAGTGCCTGAACGGTATGAAAGTCGGTCAGGTCGGCGGCTCCTTTGCCGGTATGGGCGACTTCCTTGCAGGAGAGGAGGCAATGGCACGTCTTGGTGTGCAGACTGTGATTTGCGACGGTAACGAGCTTGCCGCACTGCGCGACAGCGTGACCGAGGCCGAGATCCGCGCCGAATACGAAAAGGACTGTGCCGAGAACGGTGCAGACGCATTCACTTTTGAGCAGTATGCTTATGCCGAGCGCGTGGGCCTTGCCATTCGTAAGTGGATCGAAAACAACGCTCTTTCCGCGTTCACGATGACTTTCCTTTCCGCAGGTAAGGTAGGTGGCTTTGATACCATGCCTTTCTCGGAAAGCTCCAAGGCAATGGCGCGTGGCATCGGTTACGCAGGCGAGGGTGACGTGCTTACCGCCGCGCTTGTCGGCGCACTTTCCAAGACCTTCCCGAAGGTCAACTTCACCGAGATGTTCTGCCCCGACTGGAAGGGCAACGCCCTGTATATGAGCCATATGGGCGAGAGCAATCTGGCGCTTCTGGAAAACAGAAAGACCGTGATCAAGCCTTTCCCCTATGCGGACGGCCCCGATCCCACCTGCATCCTCGGCCATATGGTCGCAGGTAAGGCGTGCGTGTTCAATCTGCTCCCCAATGCAGAGGGGTGGTTTGACGTGGTGATCTGCGAGGGAGAGATGATGCAGCTTCCCGCTGCCGTTGAGAACCTGCCCACCTCGATGAACGGCTGGTTCAAGCCGAAGGGCGCGCTTGCCGACTTCCTTGAAAGGTACAGCGAGCTTGGCGGCACGCACCACAGCGCACTTGTTTACGACGTGGATGCGAAATCGCTTGCTCTTTTTGCCAAGACCTTGGGTATGAAATATACCATTCTTTGATGAGTATGGAAAGATACGCAATTGGTCTTGATCTCGGTACTTCCTCCGTAAAAGCCGTCCTTTTCTCCACGGAAAAGGGCGTGGTAGCCAAGGATAGCGCCGCATTCACCTACGCCCCCGCTTACCTGCCCGACGGTAGCGAGTATCTGGGCATCAATATGGAAAAATTCTACCGCACGATCTGCTCTGTTTTGCAGAATTTGGCAAAAAGGGTGCCTAACGGTGCGGATTTCGGCGGTATTGCCATGGCAAGCGCCTCCGGAAACGGTCTTCTTTGCGATAAGGACGGCAACGCCCTTATCGATGCGTATTCCTGGCTCACGCCCGGTATGAGCGCGGAGATCGCAGAGGTGTTCGGCGCTGATTTCGGCCCCGACGTGCGCGAAGCGGCCGGCTGGGGACTTGCCCCCTCCTTCCCTTTGGGACAGCTCGCTCATCTGCGCGTACACGCCCCCGAGCTGCTGGACAAGGCGGACGTGGTCTGTATGGCAACCGAGTACGTGCTGCATCGTTTGACGGGCAAGTGGGGCATTGACGTGTCTACTGCGACGCCCTTCTACTTCCTTGATCAGAAAAAGCGCGTGTGGAACGAGGAGTTCCTTGCCGCGCTCGGCATTCCTGCAAGCAAGCTTCCCGAATTGATGGAAAGCGGCGACTTGCTTGGCGAAATGACCGCAGACGGTGCGCGCGATACGGGGCTTCCCGTTGGCACGCGCGTGCACGTCGGCTCGTTCGACCACCCCACCGCCGCACGTGCCTGCAATATCGAAAAGCAGGGCGACCTGCTGATCTCCTGCGGCACCTCGTGGGTGTGCTTTTTCCCGATGAACGACCGCGCCGCCATTATGGCGCGCAATTTGTCCTCCGACCCGTTCCTCACACCGAATGGGCCGTGGGGCACGATCTGCTCGCTTGCCCGTGCCGGAGAGCGCATCAACGAGCTGACCGCGCGCTTCTTCGGCGGCGAGCCGAATATGTTCGTGGCATTTGACGAGGCGGCCGCCAAAGCGCCAAAGGGTGCCGAGGGCCTTGCCTTCAACCCAATGGAGGATCTTCCTGATCTTGATGGTTACAGCAAGGAAAACATCGCTCGCGCCATTATGGAAGGCATCGCAAACGCCCTTAAAAACCGTATGGGTGACATCGTAAAGGTCGAGCGCATCACCATGTGTGGCGGCCCCTCCGTCAGCCCCGTATGGCCGGTGGTGCTTGCCGACGTGTTCGGCGTGCCCGTAAACGTTACCTACGGCCCGCATAGCGGCGCCGTCGGCGCGGCCATGTACGCGCTGAAATAATAAAAACACCGCGTGCCATATTGGTGCGCGGTGTTTTTACCCAATCCGGCTACGCGGTTTTGCAAAGCACCCTCTGTGCCAGAATGGAAAAAG
>JAZQWF010000049.1:0-30760 GCA_045632185.1 Eubacteriales bacterium | reverse complement strand
GATCAGGGCAACGATGGCGGTCTTAGCGGCAAATGCGGTGCCGGTGCCAACATTAACGACCTGCTCGCCCCAGTTGGTGAAGTCAACAAAGCCGACCTGGGTGTACGCGTTGTGAACGATCACGCCTGCGTTCTGGAAGCCGATGTAGGCGATGAAAAGACCGATGCCCACGGAGATCGCGGTGCGAACGGGAACGGGCATGCCGTCGAAGATCAGCTCACGAACGGTTTTACCCTTAACGGTAACGGTGGAAAGAAGCAGAAAGACGATACCGGAGATCAGCACCATCATAAATGCCTGTCCAAGCGTGAAATGGAACACGTATACGCTGTAAGCGCCGACGCCACCGCCGACGATCGTACCCATCAGCGAGTTCAGACCCATGCCGGAGGCCTGTGCAAGAGGCATCTTGGCAAGGAAGGCCATCAAGAGCGTGCCGATGATCGCGCCGAACGCGGTTGCGATGAACAGCGAGGACCATCTGGGATCAAAGGTGCCTGCGTACAGGATCTGGTTGGGGTTGACCGTCAGAATGTAGGCCATGGCAAGGAAGGTAACGATACCTGCGATGATCTCAGTCTTGACGCTGGTTTGCTTCTCTGTGGGATCATATCCCAGAAGCTTTGCGAACTTTTTCATGAAAACCTCCTGAAAAAAATGGTTTTTCTGATCGCCCGGAACGCCCGCGCGCATCATTAACTATGATTATATCATAATTTCTTCATAAATTCAACACGATTCGAGAAAAAATGTTGCGACAAATTGGCGCGTTTTGTATGATTTTGCGCGTTTGGGCCGCTTTGTTACAAGCAATGCGAATACTACCCCACCACCGCTCGCCCTCCCTCCTCAGAGGGAGGCGAGATAAAACGCCTTTCCCGCAAACAACGCGGCTACACAGTCCGCCCCTTGCGAGGGGCGGGGGACCAACGAATGTTGGTGGTGGGGTAGTTACTTTCCCATTTCCGCCAACAATGCGGCTACTTGTAACAAATCGCGGATTTTGGCGGGAGCAAGCCCCATCCTCCCCCTTCCCTTTACCCAAAAAGCTTTTTGAAAGAGGTGTGGGGAGAACCTTTTGTCAAAGGTTCTCCCCACCGCTTTTTTATCCTTCCTTCTCCACCGCGCGGCGGATATTCCACTCGTTTGCTTCCAGCGCGGCGATCGCCGCTTCCTCGTCACAGTCCAAAATGGCGGCGGTGATACGGATCACGCGGTTGCGCAATTTAATATTGGAGGGCTTCAAGTTGATCATCATATTCTCATACACCTTGCCCGTCTGCGCCATGGCGCAGGTCGTCAGCATATTCATCACCATCTTGTGTGCCGTGCCTGCTTTCAGACGCGTCGAGCCCGTGATGACCTCCGCGCCCGTGTCGGTGATGATGGTGATATCCGCGCATTTTTCAATGGGCGTGTCAAAATTTGAGGTCAGTGCCACGGTGGTGGCACCCAGCTCCTTCGCGGTCTGCAAGGCGCCCACTACGTAAGCGGCACCGCCCGCCACGGACACGCCGACCAGCACGTCACCCGCACAGAGTTGCGAGCTTTTGATATCCGTCACGCCGTTTTCAAATTTATCCTCGTCGTTCTCGCTGGCGCTGAACATGCGCTCCTTGCCACCCGCGATGATGCCCTGTACCATATCCTGCGGTACGCCGAAGGTGGGGGGACACTCGGCGGCGTCCAGCACGCCAAGGCGCCCGGAGGTGCCGGCACCGATGAAGAACAGGCGATGCCCGCCGCGGAAGGCGGTGGCAACGGCGTCAATGGCCTTGGCGATCTCGGGTGCGGCCTTTTCCACGGCCAGCACGGCGTTCCCGTTCTCGCGGCACATGGCCGCCACCTGCTCGGCCGAGCTCATTTTATCAAAATGCAGCGTGTGCGGATTTCGCATTTCTGTTTTCAGCATAAATGTTACTCCTTTATGATATCCGTATAGGTTTTTTCAAAGTTTTCGGCAAAGTCCGCGGGCGGCTCGCCAAGCATACGGGCGCAATAGTGACACGCACCGAACACGGGCGGGAGTGCGGGGATCTCATAGGTGAAGCGCTTTGTGTCCAGCAGGGGAAGCAGGATCTCGCGCTCGCGGGTAAGACCGCCCGCGAGGATCACGTGCGTGCCAACGTCAAAGCGCGCGGCGGCGCGCTCGATCATGTGGTGGAGCTGTGCTATGCGGGTGCGCAGGATCTCGCCTGCGACCGCGTCACCCGCCCGATACGCGGCAAACACCTCCTTGGCAAGGTCTGCGATCTCCTCCTTGGGCATGCGGTAAAGAGTGGGAATGCTTTCAAAGATGCCCCCGCCCAGCTTTTGGCGCAGGACGTCCAGCAATACCGTGGGCTCGCCCACACCGTCCTCTGCGGCAAGCGCCGCCATTACGGCGTCCTTGCCGATGGCGTAGCCGCTGAACCCGTTGTCAAACAGATACCCCCAGCCGCCAAGGCGGTGAAATTCGCTCGGCGTTTTGACAAATACCACCGAGCCCGTGCCCATGATCGCAATCATGCACCGCTCGAAACGCGCGGTGCTGTAAGCAACGTTGTTCGCATCGTTTTTCACTTCGATGCGCACGCCGGGATAGGCCTTTTTAAGCGCAGCAAGCACCGCGCGGCGGTTGCTTGCCACACCGCATCCGGCGACACCTGCGAAAATGGCGCAAACGCCGTTTTCTCGCACCGTCAGGGCGTCAATTCCTTTTTTGAGGGTGGCGATCGTGCTTTCTATGCCGCAAACGTTGGGGTTTGTGCCGCCCAGCTTCTCCCGCGCCAGCACGCGCCCTTGCTCGTCAAACAGACAAAACTCGGTCTTGGTGCCGCCGCCGTCAATGCCGATCATCACGCGGCCGTGCGCGCTCTGCTCGCCGCCAAGCAGACGCTCGGCGCCGGTGCCCAGCACCTCGCAGAGCGCACAGAGCTTTTCTATATCGGGTGCGGATTGCCCGTTTTCCCATTTGGATACGTTTTGCGGCGTGACGAACAGCGCCGCGGCAAGCTCGGCCTGCGTCAGCCCCTTTGCCTTGCGGAAATGTCGGATCCGCGCCCCCAGCTGTGCGGGTTGATACATACGCAACCCTCCTTTTTCTTGATGTTTTCATTATATCTTGTTTTGGTTGAAAAATCAAGCGCAAATTTTGATATGCGCGCGAAAAATCAACTGCGCGTTGAGTCCTGCTGACGAAAAGACCACACCGCGGGGCGGTGTGGTCCGGAATTTAGATCTTGTAAATGCCGAAGCCGTCCAGAATGGAGGAAACCAACACAACGACAAGGCAAACGGGCGCCATGTAGCGGATCATCACGACGAACATCTTTTTCAGCGTGAATTTGCCGGAAAGCTCGATCTCCTCGCTTACGACGTGGGGTTTGAGGAAATAGCCCACGAAAATGCAGGTGATGAAGGCCAGGATCGGCATCATAATGCTGTTGGAGACGAAGTCGAAGAAGGTCAGGATATCCATACCAAGCGGCAGGATCGCGGACCACAGGCTGAAACCGAGCGCAGAGGGGAGGCCCAATACCAGGCAGATGCCGATCACGATCAGGCAGCAAAGCTTGCGGTCAAGGTGGAACTTGTCCATGATCGTGGAAACCACGGTCTCCATCAGGGAGATGGAGGAGGTCAGCGCTGCGAGGAACACGGTGATGAAGAATACAAATCCGATCACGCTGCCGCCGGGCATACGGTCAAAGACCTGAGGCAGCACGCCGAACATAAGGCCGGGACCCTTGCCAAGTGCTGCGGGATCACCGTTGTTGAAGGCGTAGCACGCGGGAACGATCAAAAGACCTGCCAGGATCGCAATACCCGTGTCGAAGATCTCGATCTGATGGGCGGATTTTTCAATGCTGATATCCTTTTTCATATAGGAGCCGTAGGTGATCATAATGCCCATGGCAAGGGACATGGAGTAGAACAGCTGTCCCATGGCGGCAACCACGGTCATGACCGAGAAGTGAGAGAAATCGGGCATCAGATAGTAGGCAACGCCTGCGCCGATACCGTCGGTGGTGGCGATCGTGTAGACCACGATGAACACCATCAGCACGATCAGCACGGGCATCATGAACTTGCTGACAAGCTCTACGCCCTTCTTTACGCCAAGCAGCACGATCACGGCGGTGAGTGCCACGAACAGGCAGAACCAGGCAATGGGCTCACCCACAGAGGAGATAAAGCCGCCGAAATAGCTGCCCTCTGCCATCGCAGCGCCGTCGCCCGTAAGGAACCCGAAGCTGTACTTCATCACCCAACCGCCGATGACGGAATAATAGGGCAGAATGATGGCGGGAATGGCCGCTGCCAGATAGCCGAGAAACGCGAAGCGCTGATCCAACGACTTGAACGCGGAGATCGGGCTTTTACCCGTCTTGCGGCCGATGGCGATCTCCGCAACCATCAGCGAGAAGCCGAAGGTGACGGACAACAGAATATAAGTCAGCAGAAAGATGCCGCCGCCGTATTTCGCGGCAAGATAGGGGAAGCGCCAGATATTGCCAAGGCCCACGGCAGAGCCGGCCGCTGCCAGTACAAAGCCGATCTTTCCCGTAAAGGAGCCGCGCTGAGCGGTCGTATTTTCCAGATTTTGATCCATATCGTTCTCCTTGAATTTACACAGATACAATTATTATACCATAAAATGTAGAGTTTTGCAAGAGCGCGCACAAAAAAACAGGCGCCCGCATAGGGTGCCTGTTTTTCAAGGTGTATCAAGGTTGCTTGCGGCTTCCCAAAATTCCTCGCGCGTGGCGATCACGTTGAGGGCCGCGAGCAACGCGTTGGGCGTCATACCGGCGGGGAGTGCGAACTTTTTGGCCAGCGCATCGCGCTTTTCCGCGCTGTTCTGCCCACCCGTAAGCCCGTATTCAAAAAGATCGGTCTTGGTGATCTGCTCGCGCGGGGGCATCTCGCCCGCAAAGGGGGCAAGCAGGTCGTAAAGCAGCTTTTGCTCCTGTCCCTCTACGCCAAGAAATCCCTCGGCGGAAAATTCTGCCTTGCGGCTTTCCTTGCCTGCAATCTGCGGCACGTACAGGGGGATAATGCGCTCCTTTGGCACGGCAGAGCCGATGTGTGCGCGGATCAGCTTGCCTGCGCCATCGGGGTCGGTCAGCACGATCAGGGGGGATTTTGCCGCCAGCGCACGCAACAGCGCCAGCTTTTCCTTGCTTTTGAAAATGCCGAAGCCCTCGGTGGTCAGGATCTGCCCCTCCATCACGCAGAGCAGGCGCAGACGGTCGTATTTGCCCTCCACGATCACGGGATAGGCGATCTTTAATTTTTCCATATTTTTTACCTATCCTTTCGCGGGAATAAGGGTGAAAAGCACGAGCGCGCCGAGCGCAATGCGGTAGATGCCGAAGCCGAAAAAGCCGTGGCGCTTGACGAAGCTCGTCAAAAAGCGAATGGTGATCAGCGAAACAAGAAACGCGACAAGCGCACCTGTGGCAAGCATCAGCGCTTCCTCGCGCAACAATGTGTTGCCTTCCAAAAAGAACTTAGCGCCTTTGAGCAAGGAAGCGCCAAGCATCGTGGGAATGGCAAGGAAGAAGGAAAACTCCGCCGCGCGCTCGCGGGAAAGTCCTGCCAGCGTGCCGCCAAGCATGGTAGCGCCCGAGCGCGAGGTGCCGGGGATAAGAGCAAGCACTTGGAAAAATCCCACGGCGGCCGCGGTCTTTTTCGTGATTTGCCCTTGTAACGGTGCGAGTTTTCGCCGCTTTTCAAGCAAAATGAACGCCAATCCGTAAAAGATCAGCGCACACGCCACAACGGGTGGGTTGAACAAATGCGCGTCCAGAAGGTCGTCCAGCAAAAGTCCGATCACGGCCGAGGGGAGCGTGGCAAGCAGCAGAAGCCCCCATAGCCGCCACGCGGCACGGCGTGCGGCAACCGAGCGCCGCAGCGGGTTTAGCTTTTCAAAATACAACAACATCACCGCGCCGATCGCGGCCAGCTGGATCACGACCTCAAAAAGCTCAAAAAACGCGGGACGTGCAGGGAAGGGGAGGAAATGATCCAATAGGATCAGATGCCCCGTGGAGGAGATGGGGAGCCACTCGGTCACTCCCTCCAAAATGCCGAAAAGCGCGGCGTACAGTACGGAAAGCAAGAAAACCCCTTTCTACGGGGCGTGTTTTGCCCCGTTACTGGCGCGGCTTGCCACACTCCTCGCGGATCTTTTTCGCGTAGGCGGCGGCCGCCTGTTCGGTTTTATTCTCTCCGAATTGATAATACTTCCGCCCGCGCAGATCGTCGGGCAAATAGGTCTGATGCACGAAATTGCCTGTGTAATCGTGGGGATATTTATACCCTTTGAAAAGCGGGGATTGCAGATGCACGGGGGCAACGTTGCCCTTGCCCGCCTCTACGTCCGCCATGGCGTTGGCCATTGCCATATAGGCGGTGTTGGATTTGGGGGCAGTCGCCAGCATCAGTGCCGCGTTGATAAGGGGAATACGCGCCTCGGGGAAGCCAAGCTCCATCGCACTCTCACAGCACGCGCGCGTGATGACGGGAGCTTGCGGATAGGCAAGCCCTACGTCCTCGCTGGCGATGACCTGCAAGCGGCGGCACAGCGAGATCAGCTCGCCTGCGGCGCACAGCTTTGCCACGTAGAAGGCGGTGGCATCGGGATCCGAGCCGCGGATCGACTTTTGCAGGCAGGAAAGAAGATCGTAGTGCGTATCATCGTTGAAGCTGCCCACGGGGACGTGGAAATCCTCAATATTTTCCTTGGTAATCGCACCCGTTCTGGGGGTAACGTCGGTTTCGCCCGCCGCAAAATAGGCATTTTCCAAAAGCACGATGCCGCGGCGCACGTCACCGCGCACCTGCGCGGCGATATAAGTCAGCAGCTCTGCGTCAGCGGTGATGTCCGTACCGTTCTCCTCGTTGAGGTGGGCAAGCGCGCGGGAGAGCGCGGGCACCATCTCGTGGGGCGCTACGGGCTTGAACTCAAAAAGCGAGGAGCGCGAGATGATCGCGTTGTAAATGTAAAAATGCGGGTTCTCGGTGGTGGAGGCGATCAGCGTGATGCGGCCGTCCTCCATATATTCCAAGAGGGATTGCTGTTGCTTGCGGTTGAAATACTGCAACTCGTCTAAATACAGTAGTATGCCGCCCGAGCCAAAAATATTCGAGGTTTCGGAAAGCACCTCCTTGACGTCGGAAAGCGATGCCGAGGTGCAGTTCAGCCGGCGGAATTCCATTCCCGAGCGTGCCGCGATGACAGAGGCCGCCGTGGTCTTGCCCGTGCCGGGAGGGCCGAAAAAGATCATATTCGTGATGCGGCCGCTTTCCACCATGCGGCGGACCGCTCCGCGCGGGCCGAACAGGTGCTGCTGGCCCACGATCCCGTCAAAATCGACGGGGCGCATCACATCTGCAAGCTGTTGATTTCTCATACCGTTATCGTCCTTTTTTATTCTCCTGCACGCAGAATATCCCCTGCGGCGGCCTCGCGGGGCAGTCTTACGTAGAACTCCATCAAGGGGTGCGGCGCGCTTTCGATAGGCGTGCCGTCGGCATCGTACATCTCCTCTACCACAAGCGGGATACCCACGCGGGAGGGGGTCAGCAGCTCTGCCTTCTCTCCCTTGGATACCTTGTTGCGCTGGCGCAATCTGCAAAGCACGCCCTGCTCGTTTTCCTCCGCAAGTCCTGCGGGCGCGTTGCCGCGCTCCACCACGGTGGCGAAGTACGCCTTTTCGCGGATATAACCGTTCTCGGTGCAAAGCTGGGGCTCTTTTTTGGGATCGTCGTACCAAAATCCCGTGGCGTATTCGCGGTGGGAAACGCTTTCCACCTCGCGGTACCACGCCTCGTCAAAGGTGTAAGCGTCGGGATCGCGCAGATACGCGTCGATCGCCATACGGTAGGCGTTCGTGACTACTGCGGTGTAGTACGCGCTCTTCATTCTGCCCTCGATCTTGAAGGAGGTCACGCCTGCCTTGATCAGGTCGGGGACGTGGCGCAGCATGCACATATCCTTGGAGGACATGATGAAGGTGCCGTTTTCGTTTTCAATGACGGGGAGTGCCTCGTCGGGGCGCTTCTCCTCTACGATCGTATAGTTCCAGCGGCAGGGCTGTGCGCACGCGCCGCGGTTGGCATCGCGCCCCGTGAACTGGTTGGAAAGCATGCAGCGGCCGCTGTAAGATACACACATCGAGCCGTGTACGAACGCCTCCAATTCCACCTCGGGCGGCAGCGCCTCGCGGATACGCTTGACCTCCTCCAAGGAAAGCTCGCGTGCCAGCACCAATCGCTCGGCGCCAAGTGAGGCCCACATCTTTGCGGCGGCGGGGCTGACGATGCTGGATTGCGTGGAGATGTGGATCGGTACGTTAGGCAACAGCTCGCGCGCCGTCGCCATCACGCCAAGATCGGTGAGGATCAGCGCATCGGGCGGAAAGGCCGCAATTTTGGAAAAATATTCCCGCAGCGCGGGGTACTCGTGCCCGTGCGGCATCGTGTTGACGGTAAGATAGAGCTTTTTGCCGCGCGCGTGGACGTATTCCACGGCCGCAGCCAGCTCCTCGTCGGTAAAATTGTCGGCAGCGGAGCGCATACCAAAGCGTTGTCCTGCAAGATAAACCGCATCCGCGCCAAAGCGCAGTGCGGCCTGCATTTTTTCAAAATTCCCCGCCGGGGAAAGCAATTCTGTCATTTTTCGCGCTCCTTTTGTGGTTGTATCTCTATTATTATAACTTTTTTTGCGCATTCCGTCAAGGTCGTTTCTTCCTTTTAATATAATAACGCGTACGTGTATGCAGGCGTGGAAAATATTTTTTAGAATTATTCTAAAAATTTTTCAAAAACCTATTGACAAACGCGAAAAGATGTGCTAAAATAGAATTGTTCCAAAACAGTGTGAATGTAGGAACGCAAAAATGAAATTTTTATCTTAAAGGAGATTAGTATTATGAAAAAGTGGAAATGCTCTGTATGTGGTGAGATCGTGGAGGGCGAGCACGCCCCCGAAAGATGCCCCCTTTGCAAGGTGCCCGGCGATAAGTTCAACGAGATCGTGGAAAGCGAAGCTGCTTGGGCAACCGAGCACGTTGTTGGCGTAGGCAAGGCCGCTGAGGTTCCCGCCGAGATCATCGAGGGCTTGAAGGCAAACTTCATGGGCGAGTGCACCGAGGTTGGTATGTACCTGGCAATGGCTCGCGTGGCACATCGCGAGGGCTACCCCGAGATCGGCCTGTACTGGGAAAAGGCCGCATGGGAGGAAGCAGAGCACGCTGCAAAGTTTGCCGAGCTGCTTGGTGACGTGGTAACCGACTCCACCAAGAAGAACCTTGAAATGCGCGTAGCTGCCGAGAACGGCGCTTGCGAGGGCAAATTTGATCTTGCCAAGAAGGCAAAGCAGCTTAATCTTGACGCCATTCACGACACCGTTCACGAGATGGCAAAGGACGAGGCCCGTCACGGCAAGGCGTTCGAGGGTCTGCTTGCTCGCTACTTCAAGTAATCAACGCAAGGCGTAATGCCTGAAAGGAGGACGACATGACGCAAAAGCGTGCCGCCATCCTGCAGATTTTGCGCGAGTCCGAGGGGCATCTGCCCGCCGACGAGATCTTCCGTCGCGCGAAGGAGCTGTACCCTGGTATCGTGCTGGCTACCGTGTATAACACGTTACACTATCTGACCGAGGAGGGGCATATCTTACACATCCGCACTGCGGACGGCCCCGATTTTTACGACAAGACGCCTACCCGACACGAGCATGCCTTTTGCTCCTCGTGCGGGCGGGTGCTGGACGTGGATCTCGGCGACCTGGCCGCAGAGTTCACCGAGCGCACGGGGATTGAGATCGACTCTTACGATCTGGTTTTGCACACGCGCTGCTCACATTGTCAATCATCTTAATTTATAAGGAGAATTTGTTATGAATTTGAAGGGTACCAAGACCGAGCAAAATCTGATGACCGCGTTCGCAGGCGAGAGCCAGGCGCGCAATAAGTACACCTATTTCGCAAGCACCGCAAAGAAAGAGGGCTATGAGCAGATCAGCGCCCTGTTTGCAAAGACTGCTGAGAACGAGAAGGAGCACGCTAAGATGTGGTTCAAGCTCCTTGGCGGACTTGGCAACACTGCGCAGAACCTGGCTGAGGCCGCTGCCGGCGAGAACTACGAGTGGACGGATATGTACGCGACCTTTGCTAAGGAAGCGGACGAAGAGGGCTTCCACGATATCGCTGAGAAGTTCCGCGCCGTAGCCGAGATCGAGAAATCCCACGAGGAGCGCTACCGCAAGCTGCTTGCTAACGTGGAGATGCAGAAGGTGTTTGAAAAGAGCGAGATCACCATGTGGGAGTGCCGCAACTGCGGTCACCTGGTGATGGGCGTGAAGGCACCCGACGTCTGCCCCGTATGCGCACACCCCCAGAGCTACTTTGAGGTTCGCGCTGAGAACTACTGATCCCTATAAACAAACAAAAAAGCAGGGCTTTTGCCCTGCTTTTTGCTTGTTTATGGAAATATTGGCGCGAGCAAAAGATAAAAATTGGAAAATAACAAGAAAAAATTGGAAAATTGAAGAAGGGGTAAAAAGGAAGGGCGCGTGTGCGCCCTTCCTTTTTTATAGATATCAGCCGTGATACAGTGCCTTGGTCTGGTACTTGGGATCGCAGGTCAGCTGTATACCAAGCTTTTTCAGGGTGCTTTCATCTGCGGGGGAAAGGATCACGGTAGAGTGTGCATCGCAGTGGCGAAGCTTGTCAAGGCAACCAAGTGCCTTGCGCGCGACCTTGTCGGTCACGGCACAGATCGAAAGTGCGATCAGTAGCTCGTCCAGGTGCAAGCGGGGGTTCTTGTTGCCAAGACGCTTGATCTTCAAATTGGAAACGGGTTTGAGGATCTCGGGGGAGATCAGCTTGGTTTCCTTGGGGATATCGGCCAGCGCCTTCAAGGCGTTGATCACAGCGGCGGAAACCGCGCCCAGGAAATTGGAGGTCTTTCCGGTGATCACGCGTCCGTCGGGGAGTTGAATGGCCACGGCGGGAAGCTGCGTTTTTTCTGCGCGCGCCTGTGCCTCGGTGATCACAGGGCGGCTGGCTTCATCGATGTTGCCCTTGGCCATCAGCATGCGGATCTTATCTGCCTCGCTGCCGTTGTTCTCGCCTTTGATCTTGCGGCATCTGGCGGCGTAGTAGCGGCGAATAATCTCGTCGCGTGCGCCCTCGGACACGGCTTCATCGTCAAAGATGCAGTTGCCGACCATATTCACGCCCATATCGGTGGGGGACTTATAGGGGCATTCGCCGTAGATATGCTCGAACATCGTTTTCACCACGGGGAAGATCTCTACGTCGCGGTTATAGTTGACGGTGGTTTCACCGTAAGCGGCCAGATGGAAGGGGTCAACGATGTTGACGTCGTTGAGGTCGGCGGTAGCGGCCTCATAGGCAAGGTTAACGGGGTGGTTGAGCGGCAGGTTCCAGACGGGGAAGGTTTCAAATTTGGCGTAACCGGAGCGCACGCCGCGCTTGTTGTCGTGATAAAGCTGGGACATGCAGGTCGCCATCTTGCCGGAGCCGGGGCCGGGTGCGGTCACCACGACCAGCGAGCGGGTGGTTTCAATATATTCGTTTTTACCGTAGCCCTCGTCGCTGACGATAGTCTTGACGTCGGAGGGGTAGCCGGGAATGGGATAGTGGCGATAGACCTTTAAGTTAAGCGCCTCCAATCTTTTCTGGAAGGCCTCGGCGGCGGGCTGGCCGGTATAGCGCGTCAGCACCACGCTGCCTACGTACATACCAAAGCTGCGGAAGGCATCAATCAGGCGCAGTACGTCCTGATCATAAGTGATGCCAAGGTCGCTGCGCATCTTATTTTTCTCGATATCGGCGGCGTTGATGGTGATGACCACCTCGGCCTCTCCTGCCAGCTGCGAGAGCATGCGGATCTTACTGTCCGGCTCGAAGCCGGGAAGCACGCGAGATGCGTGATAGTCGTCAAAAAGCTTGCCGCCAAACTCCAAATAGAGCTTGCCGCCAAACTGCGCGATCCGCTTTTCAATGTGGCCGGATTGCGTTTTGATATACTGCTCGTTGTCAAAACCGATCTTGAACATGATCTCACTTCCTTTTTGTACCGCTTACGCGAATTACTATACCTTAATAGTATACCATAATTGCAGAATGGGAGCAAGTCCTTTTCTTAAATTTTTTGGATTTTGTGTATAAGCATCGCAAAAAAGGCAAAAATAGAAGCAACAGAAAAAAGAAAAGGAGTAAACTCATGCAAAAAAAGAATTTGTTTGTAAAGCTCAAAGAGGATAAGGGGGCCCGCGCCATTGCCATCACCGTTACCGTGATGCTGCTGGTGCTGACCGCCATTATCATTACCACAGTGGTGGCCAACCGCGCGGTCAGCGGCACAGATGTGATCCCCATGCCCGATGACAGCACGCAGGCAGGTGTCAACGATCCTACCACTGACGGCGAGCAGCCCGACCAGAAGCCCAACGAAGAAACCCCCACTCCCCCCGCTGACGAGCAGACGGGCGCGGACGTGATCCCTGAGCGTTTTTTGCTACCCGTCTATGGGGTAATGCAGAAAAAACACGATGCAGAGGTGCAGGTCTTCTCTCCCACGATGGGGGATTATCGCGTGCATCTGGGTATTGACGTGGGCACGGCGGCGGGCGCCAGCGTCAGCGCCATGGCGGACGGCGTGATCGCGCAGGTCTGGGAGGACGTGCGCATGGGCCAGTGCGTGGCGATCAAGCACGGCGGCGAGTGCTATACCATCTATAAGAATCTTTCCGCAGAGCTTGCCGAGGGTACCGTGGTCGGTGCTGCGGTCAAGGCGGGTGACGTGATCGGCACCGTGGGCGAGAGCGCAATGGTAGAGATCGCAGAGGAGCCCCATCTGCATCTGGAAATGACGGTGAACGGCTTGCAGGTCGATCCGCTGGAATATCTGGACGAGGAAGCAAAAGCGACGCTGAACCAGGATGTAAATTATGAAGATGTGTCTTGATTAAAATGCAAAAAATCCGCACCGTAAGGGAAAAGTGCCCAAACGGTGCGGATTTTGCTGCTTTTTAGCTATTGAACTTAAACGCGGCCTCGTAAAGGGCGTCGTTGTCGTCACCGATGCGAATGTTGCGCCAGTCGGCGGTGCTGCCTGCAAAGTACACGGTGGTAAGCGACGGGCAGCTGGCAAACGCGCCCGCGGCGATATGCGTAAGGGAGGGGTGCAGGGAAAGCTCGCGCGATCCTCTTGCCACGGGGCAGTAGAGCAGCATCCGTCCGTCTGCGGTATACAGCACCCCGTCCTGTATCAAAAAGCTCTGATTTCCTGCGGCGATGCGCACGTGCATAAGACGCGTGCAGCCCGCAAAGCTGTCTGCGCTCAGCGCACTGATGCCGGCGGGAAGCTCGATGGCACTGACGTTGTCACTTGCCAGCGCTCCCGTCAGGATCCCCGTTACAGTATCCCCGCCGGGACTTTTCGGCGGGATCAGCAAGTAGGTGTCCTTGCAGCTCCCAAGGCCGGACAGGGCGCAGGTGCCGTCTCCATTGCTGCGAAAGCTGAGCCCCTGGCTGTATGATTTTTCTACGGTGAGGGCTTGCTCCTCTTGCTTTTGTGTCGGCGTCTGGGGTGCTTGTTGTGTGGCCTCCTGCGTGCTTTGCGTGTTGGCGCTGTCTTCCTTTGCGGATACCTCGGTGGGGGTGGCCAGCACCACGCAGCTGCAAATGATCACGACCAAAAGCCCCAGCGCTCCTACCATTTTCCAAATTTTCATCTTCCTTCTCCTTTTCCTTTCTCCGCTTGGCGGTGCTTTTGATGGTAGCATAAAAAAAGGGCGCGGTCAATCCCCATTCGCTCGTGAAAAACCGACACCGTATGGCGGGATAGTGTCGCTTTCGGTTGAGCAGAATCACAAATTTTCGTGACGGGACAGATTTTGCGATGAAAAGATTTTTGCTTGACTTTGCGGCGCTTTTATGGTATGATTTTAGTAAGAAACAGATACCTTTAAAGGGGATATTATGAAACTTTTGTTTATTGGAAACAGCCACACCTATTACAATGCGATGCCGGAGATCGTGCAGGAGCTTTTTGCCGCCGTGGGGCAGAAGGTGCATATCACGATGCTTGCCGTGGGCGGAAAAAATCTGGCCTATCACGCAGCGTCCCACAATGCGCTTTTCAATATCCGTTACGGCGGATACGATGCAGTCATCGTGCAGGACAAGGCATCGGGATTTGATGCAGCGGCCTTCCGTGACGGTGCCAAGCTGCTCAAAGACATGGCAGATGCCGCAGGAAGTGCCTTTTATCTGTATATGCCCTGGGCTTCGCGTGACAACCGTGCCCAGCAGAGTGATATGACGGACGTCTATCACCGCTTTTGCCGTGCAAACGGGTGCTTTTTCGCGCCCACGGGCGAGGTGTTCGGCCGCTTGCTGCTGACGAGGCCCGCAGAGCTTTTGTACCGCGAGGACGGCAATCACGCCACTCCCTTCGGCAGCTACGTGGCCGCCGCTACCGTGTTTTACACCGTGACGGGACGTAAGCGCATTTTGCGTGTTGAGGAGATCGATGATCCCGGTGTCAAGATGGGCTTCCCCGCAGAGCTGTGCCAGCTGGTACATACCGAGGCGTGCCGTACGATGCGCCTTTTTAACGGCTGATGGCGCCCCTTGTGATCGGCGCACACACGCTGCGACACGGCGTGATGCTGGCGCCTATGGCAGGCGTGGCAGACACCTCCTTCCGCGTAATGTGCCGCGAGAAGGGCGCGGAGTATACCGTCAGCGAAATGATCTCCGCCAAGGCGCTTTGCTTTGAGCAGAAGGCGCGCCCAAGCGCCCCTACCAAAACGGCGGAGCTTGCCAATATCGTGGCTGAGGAAAGTCCGATGGCGATCCAGCTGTTCGGCCGCGAGCCCGCCTTTATGGCGGAGGCCGCGCGTATGATCGAAAGCGGAGAATACCGCGGGGCAAGTCAGATCCTGCCTCCCGCCGCGATCGATATCAATATGGGCTGCCCTGTCCCCAAGGTGGTGGGCAACGGCGAGGGAAGCGCCCTGATGCGCGAGCCCGCGCTTGCTGCCGAGATCGTGCGCGAGATCAAAAGGGCGGTCAATTTGCCCGTGACGGTCAAGATCCGTGCGGGATACACCAATGATAACAGAAACGCCCCCGAGATGGCGAAGATGTTGGAGGACGCGGGCGCAGATCTGATCTGCGTACACGGCAGAACGCGTCAGCAGTTCTATCAGCCGAGCAGCGATAACGGCATCATTGCAGCCGTCAAGCGTGCGGTGCGCGTGCCCGTGATCGGAAACGGCGATCTCAACTGTGCCGAGGACGTGAAAAGAATGATCGAGGAAACCGCGTGCGACGGTGTGATGCTGGCGCGCGGAACGCTGGGCAATCCGTGGTTGTTTTCCGAGGTGATCGCCGCCTTGGAGGGCAGAGAATACACGGCGCCGAGCGCTGCCGAGCGTCTGGAAACGGCGCTGCTGCACGCCGCCGATATGATCGCCCGCAAGGGGGAGCGCGTGGGACTGCCCGAGGCGAGAAAGCACTTGGTCTGGTATTGCAAGGGCTTGCGCGGTGCCGCTGCGGCACGCGGCGAGCTGATGCAGGCGCAATCCTTGGAGGGCGTGCGGAGCATCTTTGATGCTTTGCTTGCGCAAAACGTATGAGCGTAGCCGTATTTTCGCGTGACGCGGTGCTTTCGCAAATGCTTTTGTTGGAGGCGCTCCGTTGCGGCTTAGAGAAGGCAGAGCCCGCACAGGCACGCGTATGGCTGGTGGATCTGGATCACCCAACTCCCCTGCCGAGCGGAGCGGGTGCACCCGTGCAGATCGGCTTTTCCGCGCAGCCGGAAAAGGTGAAAAACACCACCCGTTCAGGCCTGTATGCGCTTTTGGAGCTGCCGTTTTCCGCCAGAGAGCTGAGCGCGATCCTTCACCGCCGCGAAAGCGCGCCCCAGGGGACGCTGCTGCGCGAGGGAGAGGCCCTGTGGCTTTCGGGAAAGAAGCTTTCTTTCAGCGCGACCGAGCAAAGTGTGTTGAATTTACTTTACGAAAACCGTGCACGCACCGTAAGCGTGCAGGAAATTGAAGCTATCCTTGGCGAGCAAGCCGAAAAATCCAACGCGGTGGCGGTATATCTTTACCGCTTGCGGCGTAAACTGGAACAAGACGGCGTAAAGCGCATCCGTACCGTGCGGGGCGCGGGCTACCGATGGATAGGAGAATAATTATGGATAAACACGAGAAGATCGGCCCCGTTTCGTGGCTTTTTGACGAAACCGAGGCGGATGCCCGTGCCAGGCTCCCCGTCGCCGTGATGGATTCCGGTGTCGGGGGGCTTTGTGTTTTGCACGAGATCCGCCGTATCCTCCCGCGGGAGGAGCTGCTTTATTTTGGGGATAGCGCATACGCGCCCTACGGCGAGCGCGAGCCGGGTGAGTTGAAGGCGCATATCCTGGCACAGGCAGAGCGCTTGCTTTTGGAGAGCAAGGCGTTGGTGCTGGCGTGTAACACAGCCACGGCCCTTGTGGCTGAGGAGCTGCGCACCCGCCACCCTGACGTGCCGATCGTGGGAATGGAGCCGGCCTTGAAGCCCGCCCTTGGCGTGTGTGAAAATCCGCGCGTGCTGGTATTGGCCACCGCGCTTACCTTGCGGGAGGAAAAGTACGCACGTTTGGCAGAGGAGTGTGGCAAAAGCGCTACCGTTATGGGGCTTCCTGCGCCGCAGATCGTGAAAATGGTGGAGGCGGGAGCGGAAAATTCCCCCGAAATGGACGCGTATCTTTCGGAGCTGCTGGCATCCTATCGTACGCCCGCGCCGGACGCCGTGGTGCTGGGGTGTACGCATTTTCCGTTTGTGAAGGAGCGGATCCTGCGTGCGCTGGGAAAAGAGGTGCCTGTGTTTGATGGCGTGCGGGGAACGGCGCGACAGCTTTATCGCTTGCTTGCCGAGGGCGGGCTTTGCAATCCCGAGCCCGCGCGTGGCGCGGTGCATCTGACATCCTCCCGTTCGGGGGTGTTGCCGCTTTATGCGCGGCTGCTGTTCGGTGTGTCGGAGTGAGCGGATCTTGTCGAGATCTGCGATGAAAAAATCTCGTTTTGCATGCGGGGGGCATTGACAAAATCCCCCGCATCGTATATAATATTGTGTGTTCGCAGGCGTAGTCTAGTGGTAAAACCTCAGCTTCCCAAGCTGATGCTGCGGGTTCGATTCCCGTCGCCTGCTCCAAAAAAGGGGCTCCCCACACGGGAGCCCCTTTTTTTGGCAGGCGAGTCCCAAGCGCCCCGGTTTGTGTGCAAATGACCGAATGGCGCTTTCGCGATATAAGATGGCACACAAACGCGGGTGCGCACACCCCGCCCGAAGGTCGGTTGTCCTCGCCTCACGCAAGCGTGATGCGAGCACGTTGACACGCTACGCGGTCACGGGTGCTTGCACGCTAGGCGCAGGGCGAGGGTGTATTCGCCATAGGCGAAATACCCGTCGCGGAGCTTTCCCCCCACGCGGGGAGCCCCTTTTTTGGCAGGCGAGTCCCAAGCGCCCCGGTTTGTGTGCAAATGACCGAATGGCGTTTTCGCGATATAAGATGGCACACAAACGCGGGTGCGCACACCCCGCCCGAAGGTCGGTTGTCCTCGCCTCACGCAAGCGCGATGCGAGCACGTTGACACGCTACGCGGTCACGGCGGCGGCGACCGCAACCTGGTGCTTGATTTCTTGGATTATCTGAACGGCGAGGCACCGAGTGTGTCCTGCGCGACCTTGGAGGATTCGCTGCGCAGCCACTTGGTGGTCTATGCTGCGGAACGCGCGCGTAAGAATGGATCGGCAGAAAAACTGTAAAGGCAAGGGGCAAATACGCCCCTTCCTTTTTTTATAAATGTGTCAACAAAAAGTGCGCTACGGCAGTTTTCGTTGACTTTTTGTGCAAAAAATGTGAAATTGTTATATAAATATGAATATTTTGTGCATTATGACTATTGCAAAATTCATACATTTGCGCTATAATCGTATGCAAGATGCCAAAGGGCATTAAATTTTCTTTTTGAAGGAGAACCATTATGAAAAAGCTTTTTGCAATTGCACTGGCTGTTGTGATGCTTGCCGGCTGCTGCGCCGTCTTCGCATCTTGCAGCAAGGACAATGAAACCATCAAGATCGGTCTTTCCGGTCCCACCACCGGTGCTGCTGCTACCTACGGTATTGCAGTTCAGAACTCCGCACAGATGGCCATTGACGAGATCAATGCCAAGGGCGGTCTGAAAAACGGTGTAAAGCTTGAACTTCTTGCTTACGACGATGCTCACGATCCCACTAAGGTTGCGAACAACTTCGCCGCTATGCAGGAAAAGGGCATGCACGCCGCTCTCGGTTGCGTAACCTCCAACCCCTGCTTGGAATTCGTTGCACTTTCTAACGAGTACGACGTATTTTTCCTTACCCCCTCCGCTTCTGCCAACGACGTTGTGCTTGAAGCAGACAACGGCTACCAGATGTGCTTCGCAGACGGTAACCAGGGTACTGTTGCCGCTGAGTACGTAAATTCTCTTGCAGCTGCCGGCACGCTCGGCAAGCTGGGCATCCTTTACAAGTCCGGCGATCCCTACTCTGAGGGTATCTACAACCAGTTCGTTGCTTCCTTGCAGAAGTCCGCTACCGGTGAGCCCGTTGTGGCTACCTTCACCGAGGCCGACGAAACTGTTAAGTTCGACACTCAGGTTGAGCAGTTGAAGGGTTGCGACTTTATCTTCATGCCCATCTACTACACCCCCGCTGCTAAGTTCATGGACACCGCTAAGGGCAAGGTTGCCGATACTGCTGTTTACTACGGCTGCGACGGCTTCGACGGCATCGACACCTCTGTTGAGGGCTTCGATATCACCACTATCCCCCAGAAGGTTACCATGCTTTCTCACTTCAACTCCAAGGCAACCACCGGTGCGGCTGCTAAGTACATTACCGATTACAAGGCAAAGTTCGGTGAGTCCGCTCCCCTGAACCAGTTCGGTGCTTCCGCATACGACTGCGTTTACGCTCTGGCTGCTGCTATGAACGCTGCTATCGACGCAGGCAAGGATATCAACGCTGATATGACCGCTGCTGAGCTTTGCGCGATCCTGACCGAGCAGTTCAACGGCTCCTTCACCTTCTCCGGTGCTACCGGCGACAGCATCAAGTGGAATGCCGATGCAAACGAGCCCGGCTTTGTTTCCAAGGCGGCAGTTGCTTACGTCATCAAAGAGGCGAACAGCTGATCCGTCCTATCATAAATAACCTCAGTTTGCTGGCGCGGAAATTCCTCGCCAGCAAATTGTCGTAGTAAGGAAAGATTATGACATTTATTTCATCGCTTATTAGCGGCCTTAGCGTCGGCAGCATTTATGCTATTATCGCGCTGGGCTATACCATGGTATATGGCATTGCAAAGATGCTGAACTTCGCCCACGGTGATATCATCATGGTGGGTGGCTATGCCATGTACGTGACATTGCTTTTGATCGGTCAACCGATCGTGGCGCTGGTTGCCGCTGTTGTTTTGTGCGTGGCGTTGGGCGTGTGCGTTGAGCGCTTTGCCTACAAGCCGCTGCGCGGTGCTTCCCCCTTGGCGGTGTTGATCACGGCCATCGGTGTCAGTTATCTGTTGCAGAGCTTGGCGCAGATCGTGTTCAAATCCAACCCCAAGATGATGCCCGCCATCAAGATCGAGGGCAGCTTTGCCATCGGCTCGCTGACTGTTGATTACAGCACCGTTGTGACGCTTGCGGTCACCTTGGTGGTCATGGCCGCACTGACCGTGTTTATCAAATACTCCAAAACCGGCCGTGCAATGGTCGCTGTTTCCGAGGACCGCGGTGCCGCCCAGCTGATGGGTATCAACACCAACGTGATCATCGCCACCACCTTCGCCATTGGCTCCGCACTGGCCGCCGTGGCAGGCTATCTGATGATGACCAAGGGCGACGCGATCTCCCCCACCTTCGGTGCAATGCCCGGTATCAAGGCGTTTACCGCTGCCGTTATCGGTGGTATCGGCTCGATCCCCGGTGCTATGCTTGGCGGTATTTTGCTTGGTGTGATCGAGTGTATCTCCCTGAGCATTCCGGCACTTGCGCCCTTCACGGTTGCCGTGGAGTTTGCTGTGCTGATCGTGATTTTGCTGGTCAAGCCCGCGGGCTTGCTTGGTAAGGCAAGGAGGGAAAAGGTATGAGCGCAGTTTTTTCGTTTTTCCAGAAGCCCTTCATTCGTAAATACGCCAACTATCTGCTTGTTTGCGCAGTCATACTGATCTTCGGCGGTTGCTCTGTGGCGGGCGCCATCGGTATGAGCACTCAGCTGCTGTTGGAGCAGATCGCCGTTGCCGCGCTGCTTGCCGTATCGCTTGGTATGGTCGTCGGCTTCCTTGGCGAGCTGTCCCTGGGACACGCCGGCTTTATGTGCATCGGCGCTTACGTGGGCGGCAAGCTTGCTTCCGTTATGGTAGAGAAGATGGGCGGCAATGCCAGCAGCCCCGTTGTTCTTTTGCTGTCTTTGCTTGCAGGTGGTCTGCTTGCAGCGCTGTTCGGCTTTATCGTCGGCCTTCCCGCTCTGCGCTTGCGCGGTGACTATCTGGCCATCGTAACGCTGGCGTTCGGTGAGATCGTGCGCACGGTGTTTATGAACCTGCCTGCCGATCTGTTTGGCGGCGCCACCGGCTTGAAGACGCCCAGCTTTAACAAAAAGTATTTGTTTATCATCGCCTTTGCGTGTGTGCTTGCCTGCCTTGCCTTCACGCAGAACCTGATCCGCTCTAAGCACGGCCGCGCCATCATTGCGATCAAGGATAACGAGATCGCCGCACGTGCCATGGGCATTGACGTGACCAAGTATAAGCTGTTTGTGTTCACCGTATCCTCTTTCTTTGCGGGTATTGCCGGTGTGCTTTACAGCTATACGCAGAACCGTGTACAAAGCACGACCTTTGACTATAACTACTCCATCGAGATCCTGGTGATGGTGGTGCTGGGCGGCATGGGCTCGATCAACGGCTCTCTGATCGCTGCGGCGCTGATCACCTTCATCAACGTCAAGCTGCAAACCACGCTGACGGGTGACCTTGCCGTGCTGCAAAACCTGGTTTACGCGCTGATCCTGATTTTGATCGTGATCTATAAGAACGCTCCCGCGCTCAAAGGCTTCCGCGAAAAGTACAACCTGAACACGCTTGTCGCGTGGATCAAGAAAAAGTTTGGCGGCAAGAAGGCAGAGGAAAACGCAGAACAGGAGGTAGCAGAGAATGACGGACAGTAAGTTTATTGCTGCGGACGGTCGCGAGCTTGCGCTCAAAACCGAGCATCTTTGTATCCAGTTCGGCGGTCTTCGCGCCGTGGACGACGTGAATATCGAGATCAAAAAGGGCGAGCTTTACGGCCTGATCGGCCCCAACGGCGCCGGTAAGACCACCTTCTTCAACCTGCTCACCGGTGTGTATAAGCCCACCTCGGGTAAGATCTATCTTTACGGTCAGGATATCACGGGCAAGGCGCCCGCTGAGGTTAACCGTATGGGTGTTGCCCGTACCTTCCAGAATATCCGTCTTTTCAATAGCTTGACGGTACTGGAAAACGTTATGGTCGGTCTTTCCAACCAGATCCCCTGCAACGCGGCACAGTCGATCTTCCGTCTGCCCCGCCACAAGAAATCGGAGAAGGAATTTGAGGAGCGTGCACTGAATTTGTTGAAGTTGTTTAAGCTGGACGAGTTCAAGGATTACAAGGCCGCAAACCTGCCTTACGGCAAGCAGCGCCGCTTGGAGATCGCGCGTGCGATGGCAACCAATCCCAAGCTCTTGCTTCTGGACGAGCCCGCGGCGGGTATGAACCCCCACGAGACCGAGGAGCTGATGCAGGATATTGCCTTCATTCGCAAGGAATTTGATATGACCATTCTTCTGATCGAGCACGATATGAGCTTGGTCAGCGGCATTTGTGAGAACGTGACCGTGCTGAACTTCGGTACTGAGCTTGCCAGCGGTGAAACCGCCAAGGTGCTGAGCGATCCCGCCGTTGTCAAGGCGTATCTCGGCGACTAAGGAAGGAGGTTTGCTATGTCACAGGTACTTTTGAAAGTAGAGGATCTGCACGTCAATTACGGCATGATCCGTGCATTGAAGGGCATCTCCTTTGAGGTAAACCAGGGCGAGATCGTATCCTTGATCGGCGCGAACGGCGCAGGTAAGACGACCACGCTGCACACCATTACGGGACTTTTGCACCCCAAGGCGGGTGACGTGCTGTATAAGGGTGAGAGCATCACGCATATCCCCGCACACAAGATCGTGGGTATGGGTATGGTGCACGTGCCGGAGGGACGCCGCATTTTCCAAGGTCTTTCCGTTTACGATAACCTCCTGCTTGGCGCGTACTCGCGCAAGGATAAGGCGGAGATCGAAGCCAATATGGAGCTTGTTTTCAAGCAGTTCCCGCGTTTGGAGGAGCGCCGCCGTCAGCTGGCGGGCACGCTTTCCGGCGGTGAGCAGCAGATGCTGGCCATGGGCCGCGCGCTGCTTTCCAATCCCGAGCTGATCGTGCTGGACGAGCCCTCGATGGGTCTTTCCCCCTTGCTTGTCGGCGAGGTGTTTGAGATCATTCAGCAGTTCCGCGAGGCGGGCAAGACCGTGTTGCTTGTCGAGCAGAACGCCAAGAAGGCGTTGTCGATCTCTGACCGTGCTTACGTGCTTGAAAACGGCGTGATCACGATGTCCGGCGATGCCAAGGAGCTTGCCGAAGACGATCGCGTGAGAAAAGCATACTTGGGAGCGTAAGGGCTGCCATATTTGGCGTATCAGCCGCGTCTTTCCCGCTAAACAAACGCAAAAAAGCCCCCGTTCGGGGGCTTTTTTGTGTTTCTGTGGAGCTTTTGTCTTATAAAGGATAGGGAGCAAATCCCCTTTTTAAAAGGTTTTGGGTGGGGGTATGGGGGCGACCTTTCCCAAAAGGTCGCCCCCAACGCGCCTCCTTAGATCTCCGGGATCTCGATCTCGATCTCGCGGCCGAGCTCGGCGGACTTGGCGATGCCGTCGATGATGGCCTGGTTATACAGGATCTGCGAGGTGGGGACGGGTGCGGTGCCGCCCTCCTTGATCGCGTCCAGGAAGGAGCGGATCTTCAAATCAAACAGGGAAATACCCTTCTTCTCGGCAGAGGAAACGATGATCGGGATCTCGGTGGCGGTCTGCTCGCCGCACACCTCGTGGTAAAGCGTCATGGGGCCGCCGACCGAGCCGTTCCAGCAGTCGGTGGAGGGGATACGCAAGCCGCCCTTCTTGCCCAGGATCAGCGTGTCACCGGGGGTGTTGATGTTCATCGCCCACGCGATGCGGAAATCAAGAATGATGCCGCCCTCCAAGCGGATAAACGCGGCGGCGAAATCGTCCACGCCGAATTTCTCAGCATACTCGGGGTGTCCGGTCTTTACGTAGTTGCAATAGCTCGGATCGGTGCCGAAGAAATTGGATTTATAGCCGCTGACGGTAAGGGGCTTCGGGTAGCCGATGGCGTTCAGCACCATATCCAGCGAGTAGCAGCCGATGTCACCCAGCGCACCGATGCCGGCGGTTTCGTCCTCGATAAAGGTCGTGCCAAAGGGCGTGGGAATGCCGCGGCGGCGTCCGCCGCCCGTCTGAATGTAGTAGACCTCGCCAAGCGCGCCGGACTGGACGATCTTCTTGATCATCTTCATGTTCTCGTCAAGGCGGGGCTGGAAGCCGATGGAGAGGATCTTGCCGCTCTTTTTCTCGGCACGGCAGACCTCAACGGCCTCGTCCAGCGTGACGGTGAAGGGCTTTTCCAGCAGCACGTGCATGCCCTTTTCCAGCGCGTAGATGGCAGGGGCGGCGTGCTGACGGTTGTAGGTGCAGATGGTGACGGCGTCAAGCTGCAAGCTCTCGTCATCCAGCATTTCCTTGTGGTCCTTGTAATCGGTCTTGACGCCCGCGACCTCAAATTTTTCAAAGAAGGCCTTGGCCTTGCCGGGCACGAGGTCGCAGCCCGCGACGATCTCTACGTCGGGCTGCTTTTTGAAGGATTTGATATGGCTTTCGGCGATCCAGCCGCAGCCGATAAAGCCGATGCGCAGCTTGCGGGAGGCATCGACCTCCTTGGTTTCGTGATTTTCCTGGAATGCAAACAGATCCTTGTTTTCTGCCATGACGTGATCTCCTTTATCAATGCAAAGATTTCAGATATTGAATGCTTTTTTCGGCGCTTTCCAGCTCGGAAAGCCCCATTGTGGGGCTGTCCTGCTCAACGACCAGCCACTCGGCGCCCGCGTCCTTGGCGGCGGCCAGAATGGCGGGAATGTCCTGCTTGCCAAGCCCGACGGGGCGGAAGGCAAATGCCTCGGGCTGCTTATCGGCGTTCTCGGATTTGATGCCGATCAGCTCGTACATGTGCGCGCTTTTTTCGCCCACAAAGTCTTTCAGATGCACCACGGGAGCGCGCCCTGCGTACTTGCGTACGAAATTGGCGGGATCCTCTCCGCCTACGTTCACCCAACAGGTGTCAAGCTCGGTTTGCAGCAGATCTGCGCTGACTTCGGCATAGATCCTGTCAAGGCCATAGGTGCCGTCCGACAGCTTCACGAACTCGAAATCGTGGTTATGGTAAAGCAGCTGAATGCCGTGTTTCTTGGCAACGGCGCCAAACGTCTTCATCATTTCCAGCATCTCGCCGAATTTCTCGGCACCCGGGCGATACTCCTCGGTAAGATAGGGAATGGCCACGAAGCGCGTGCCGATGGCGGCATACTTTTGGAAGGTGGCCTCGGCATTTTCCATCATGTCGGCCACGGGGACGTGTGCGGAGATCGGGACAAGGCCGATCTCGGCGCAAAGCGCGCGCAGCGCGGCGGGATCGTAGCCAAAGCTTCCGGCGAATTCCACGCCGTCGTAGCCCATCGCCTTCACCTTTTTCAGGGTGGCGGGCAGGTCCGTCTTCATCTCGTGACGGACGGAATATAATTGCAGAGCGATCGGTAAAGCCATAGCGGTACCTCCATAATGGTTTATAAGTTCATTATAAGACAATACGTGTGCAAAGGCAAGCCACAATTTGAGGAAAATAAGACAAATATTGCTTATTTTATCTTTTTGGCGAAAAAAGACACTTCCTATTGATAATTTATGCGTTTTGTGCTAAAATGGTGGTAACTACCGCAAAGGAGTTGGCTTATGAAAAATTACGTGATCAATTTGCGCCGTGAGCTGCATCAGCACCCCGAGGTGGGCTTCGATCTGCCCGAAACGCTGGCCATTTTGCGCCGCGAGCTGGACGCGCTTGGCGTGGAATATACCGAGAAATACGGCAAAAGCAGCATCGTGGCAACGATCAATCCCGAAAAGTCGCACTTTACCATCGGCGTGCGTGCGGATATGGACGCGTTGCCCATCACCGAGCAAAACGACGTGCCCTATAAGTCGTTGAATGAGGGGAAGATGCACGCCTGCGGTCACGATGCCCATACTGCGATGGTGATGGGTACCTTGAAGCGCGTGTGGGAGATGAGAGATCAGATCGCGTGCTGCGTAAAGTTCGTGTTCCAGCCCGCCGAGGAGTTTGCCCCCTCGGGTGCGATGCTGATGGCCAAGGACGGCGTGATGCAGGATATCGATTGTATCGTTGCGATGCATGTGGACACCAATTTCCACACAGGGCATCTGGCCATTACCGAGGGGCCGCAGAATGCCAACAGTGACGGATTTTATCTGGACTTTTACGGCAAGGGTTCGCACGCTGCCAATCAGGAAAAGGGTATCGACGCCAACGTGATGGCGATGCGCGCGTTTATGGATATTGAGCTGGTGGTGGCCAAGAGCTTTTCTGCCAAGGAGCCGATCATCTTCAACGTGGGTGCGATCCACGGTGGCGTGGCGAACAACATTCTGTGCGATCATTGCCAGATGTTCTGCACCCTGCGTACCTGGAACGATGCCGTGCGCGAGGGAATGCTGACCTACATCAAGGCGATTGCCGAGGGTGTTGCCGTGACCTCGGGCGGCAAGGCGACCTTTACCCCCGCGAAATATTATCCCATCGTGCATAACAATCCCAAGCTGACCGAGATCTTCCGCGATGCAGGTGTGAAAGTGGTGGGAGAGGAGAATATGCACAAGAATGCACGCAGCATGGGCGGCGAGGATTTCTCTTACTTTGCCAACGAAAAGCCCGGCGCGTTTATGCGCATTGGTGTGAAGCCCGCGGATAAGGATAAGGTCCCCGGTGTGCATAACGATAATTTCAACATCGACGAAAATGCGTTGGAGATAGGTGTCAACACCTACGTGCAGTTCATTCTGGACAACCAAAACGGCATTGAATTTTGATTTAGTGCCAAAACGGTAGCAAAAAAGCCCCCAAACGGGGGCTTTTTTCAAGTAAGTTTGATTTTTTCTTGTAGGGACAGGCGTCCTCGACTGTCCGGGAAAGATTATGCTCCTAAGGTTGAGCCTTTGGCTCGTCCTCGTTACAAAACAAATCGGCAGAGAAAACATCTCTGCCGAAATTTGTACGTAGGGGCGTTCATCGAACGCCCGCGGGCGACCAATGGTCGCCCCTACGGTAAGCATGCGCATCCGCCGAAAGGCGGCTTTTTACTTTTCAACGTAGTGGCGGTAAATTTCTTCCAGATCCCTTTCAATGCGGCTTTCTTGACGGGGAAAATACCGCACCTTGAAAAGGATCTTCAACCCAAATGCAAAGGGCTTTGCGCTTGCACCGATGAGGTGGGGACGAAGTTTGTTGAGTATTTCCCATTCTTCGTGACGCAAATTCCACAGCGGCAAGAAAATACCGACGTGTGCCGAGCGAGCGGGCAGAGAGAGTTCGGTAGAATAAGAAACGCCGTATTTTTTGGCAAGGCGATCGCACGCGCCTTGTACGGTGCGCAGATTTTGTTCCGCATCTGTGCAAAAGCTATCCTTTGTCGGATCAAATCTTTCCAAAAGCCGCACGTCACGTGAGGTGATTTTGGGAATTGCGAAGGGGAAAAGATCTCCGCCGTTTACATCATAACGCTTCATACCGTCACTCCGATTATGTATTTATATAAGTATATACTTGAATAGAGGAATTGTCAAGAGGGTATATATCTTATAAAATATATATGGAAGGAAGGTGATGGTGTGATCAGAATAACGTTGGATGCCTGTATGAAGGCGGCGGGTGTAACGCGCTACCAATTGGCAAAAAGGACGGGGATCAATTATCAAATTATTGATAATTACTATAAAAACAAGGTCGTGCGTTACGATAGCGACATTTTGGATCGCATCTGCAAGGCTTTGCATTGCAAAATCGAAGACATTCTCACGTTTGAGGACAAGTAAAACGCCATAGCGCTTGATGAGCTATGGCGTTTTTCGTTATTTCGTGCCAAAACGGTAGAAAAAAAGCCCCCAAACGGGGGCTTTTTTGTTATTTAATCTTGTTTTGTACAAACATCGTGTCTGTTTGCCATTTCATCGGATTTTCGCAAATGTATTTGAGGTGCTCATTTTTCCTCCACCATCAACTCCAGATAAAAGATCTCGGCTTGTGTGTTGGCGGTAATACGGATATTCTGTGCGATGCCGCGGCAGGCGGTGGCGGGCACGCGGAAGGCTTGGATGCTTGCAGGATCGATCTCAGGATTTTTCAGCACGTGTGCCGAGGCGTCGGGGGTGCATTTTTCGCACGGCACGCCGTTGATAAAGGCGGTAAGCTCGCCTGCTTGTTGCGCATTGACACCAAGGAACAGCGTGAGCGCGGCATTTGGTGAAATGACACCCGTTTGCACCTCAAAATCCACCCCGTTCCCCACCATAGCGGGCAAGGGCTTCCAATGCGGGCGCAGATAATCAAAGGCGGGGCTTTCCTCGGTGAGGATGTGGCGGCGCGTGCCCTGCAAGCATTTTTCTACGTCACCGCACGTGCTCCAAAGCTTGGCAAGCTCCTCGGCCGTGGGGGCAGGGATCGCCCAAATGCCAAGGTCGTTGACGTAGTCAAGATGGGGATGGTACAAATTATAAACGTAGGTGCGCTTACTGCCCTGTGGGTGATATTGTGCGGTGTGTGCTTTTGCCACTTCAAGGTCCACGTAAAGCTTGTGGGGCAAGTTCATCTCCATGCAGGCGTATACCTCTATGCCGTAAGGGGAAAGTGCTTCGTGCCACGCGGCGATGGGCATTCCCGTGTCCACGCCCGGCCAATGCGAGGAGGGGATCGCCACGTCGAAAAGTCCCTCTTTCGCCCAATGCATGATGTCAAAGCCGAAGGTTTTGGAAAGTGCCATATCGCGGGGAAAGCGCGCCGCGATCTTGATGGGATGGCCGTGGAGGGCGGCACATTCTTTTGTGATCTGCCTGGTGCGCGCAAGGAATTCGTTCAAGTGGTCGCACGCGTGCGGATCGTCATAAAACCGCACACATTTCGGCTCGCGCATAAAATCCAGCTCGATGCCAAAAACGTCGAAGGTGGTCAGCTGCTCCTTGATATACGCCAGCATCTTCTCGCGCACCTCGGGCACGCCGTAGTCAAAATCGTTTTGCGAGGAGCGGTATTTCTCGCCCAGTAGCCAGCCGTTGCGTTTTGCCTCGTAATAAAAATCGCTGCGCAGTGAGCTTGTTTCGTCCTGCCAACAATGGTGGTCGTTCATACGGAAGGAGAGCCACGGGGTGATGCCGATCTTTTTACAATGCTCGATCCATACACCCGTGATGCACACGCCGTGATCCTCCTGCGAGATCTTGCTGGCGCGCAGATACTTGTTGCCCGAATAGTCAACGGGGATGCCGTTTTCCACCGTCTGATAATACTTTTCCAGCTTGGTGGTAAACACGCGCGACGGGGTGAGCGAGCTCTGGCAGAACACATTGAAAAGGATGTCGCCCACGTTGCCCTTGTAGTGCTTTTCCAGATACGTGCGCGCCTTTTGCGCGAGATCCTCATACTCACCGTGCAGCGAGTTTATGAAAAACGTTTCGCAGTCCTCGTCAAAATTCAAAAGGATCTTATTTTCGTTCGGCATATCGTGACCTCCTTTGGTGGGGCATGTTGAAACCATTATATCACAAAGCTTTTCGCACTACTATATAAAAAAGCGACATTGTAAAAAAACAATGTCGCTTTGTTTTTATTCTTGTTTTTCCGCAAGCTCGCGGATGACCTCGCCGGCGATGCAAAGGCCTGCCGCGGCGGGAACGAAGGAGATCGATCCGGGGGCGTGACGTCCGTGACCGTCCGAGAGGGTAGCACCCCCGGGCTGCTCGGTGGAATACACCACCTTTACGCCGCGAATGCCCTCCTTTTTGCAAAGGTTACGCACGGTGCGCGCCAAGGGGCAGGTGTCGGTCTTTTCGATCTTGGCCACGCGGAACGCGGTGGGATCCAGCTTGTTGCCCGTTCCCATCGAGCAGATGATCGGCACGCCCGCCGCGCGTGCGCGACGGATCAGCTCCATCTTCGCCGCCACCGTGTCAATGGCGTCCACGATATAATCGTACGCGGAAAGATCAAACTGATCTGCATTTTCAGGCAGGTAAAAGACGTTATGGCAATGCACCGTGGTATCGGGATCAATGTCACGCACGCGTGCGGCGGCGGCTTCGGTCTTCGGCATGCCGATCGTGCTGCGCAGCGCGATGATCTGGCGGTTGAGGTTGCTTTCGCTTACTGTGTCGTTATCAAACAGGGAAAGCGCTCCCACACCCGCGCGGGCAAGTGCCTCTACCACGTAGCCACCCACGCCGCCGATGCCGAAAACGGCCACGTGCGCGCGGGAGAGGCGGTCAATGCCGTCCTCGCCCAGCAGCATGGCGGTGCGTGCGTGTTGCTCTTTTAGTGCCATAACGGTGCTCCTTTTCGTGGGTTTTATAGGAACTACCCCACCACCGCAAGCGGTCCCCCGCGACCGCCATAGGCGTGTCGACGTGCTCGGCGTGACCGCGAAGCGCGTCAACGTGCTCGCGTAGTGAGGACAACATAGCCGAGGACAGCGCCCCTTGCAAGGGGCGGACAAGTTTGTGCGAACAAAGCAAGTAAATCATAAAACTTTTATTGTTAGCGATGCGGCTACACAGTCCTCCCCTTGAGAGGGGAGGGGAACCAACGAATGTTGGTGGTGGGGTAGTAAAATAGAATTTTTATCTAAGGTTAAGAGAGAATGGTTTACTCCAGCTCAAACGCGCCGGTGTAAAGCTGATAGTAGGTGCCGCGCTCGGCGATCAGCTTTTCGTGGCTGCCGCGCTCAATAATGCGACCGTGGTCAAGCACCATGATGACGTCGGAATCCATAACGGTGGAAAGGCGGTGGGCGATGACGAACACGGTTCTGCCCTCCATCAGCTTATCCATGCCGCGTTGCACGATGGCCTCGGTACGGGTGTCGATCGACGAGGTCGCCTCGTCGAGGATCATCACGGGCGGGTCTGCAACCGCGGCGCGCGCGATGGCAATGAGCTGTCGCTGACCCTGCGAGAGGTTGGCACCGTTACCGGTGAGCTCGGTCTCGTAGCCGCCGGGCAGACGGGTGATGAAATCGTCGGCACCTGCCAGCTTTGCGGCGGCGATGCATTCCTCGTCGGTGGCGTCAAGGCGTCCGTAGCGGATGTTCTCCATCACGCTGCCGGTGAACAGGTTGGTCTCCTGCAGCACGATGCCGAGCGAGCGGCGCAGATCCGACTTGCGGATCTTGTTGATATTGATGCCGTCGTAACGGATCTTGCCGTCGGCAATGTCGTAGAAGCGGTT
>JAZQWF010000048.1:0-10951 GCA_045632185.1 Eubacteriales bacterium | reverse complement strand
GGCGCAATTCGGCAGCGCGCAAAATTTGGGCGATATCATTCGCCACGTGGCGTTTTCTGTGGCGGGAGTCATCTCCACCACGGGCTTTGCTACGGTGGGTTTTGCACTGTGGCCCGCCGTTGCATGCACGATCCTGGTCTTTTTGATGTTTGTGGGCGCGTGCGCGGGCAGTACGGGTGGCGGTATGAAGGTCAGCCGCTTCATCTTGGTGTTCAAGGGTATGCTGCGCGATCTGCGTGCGGCGATCCACCCCAAGCAGGTCAAGCAGATCACCGTGGACAAAAAGCCCGTAGGGCAGGCGGTGGTGCAGGCGACCTTCTCCTACTTTTCCTGCTTTATGGCTGTGTTTGCCGGCTCTATGCTGCTTCTTGCGGTGGACGGGTATGACTTTACCACCAATTTCACGGCAGTGGCGGCCACCATCAACAATATCGGTCCCGGTCTTTCCGGCGTAGGTCCTACCTGCAATTACGCCTTCTTCTCGCCGCTTTCCAAGATCGTGGTGATGTTTGACATGCTGGTGGGACGCTTGGAGCTGTTCCCGATGTTGATCCTGTTTATGCCTTCTACTTGGAAGAAATAAGAGGGCTGTCATATTCAGCGCAGATCGATCCCATGGGATTTAGGCGCGATCTCAACACTCGCAGTATTTGCCATACAGCTTCGTGTTAAGGTCGCGCCTTCTGCATCTGAATTTGTTTGCCCCGCGGTTTGTTTGGGAGTTTTTATGAAGATCTTATTTGTATTTACCGGCGGCACGATCGGCAGCATCGCCCGCGATGGTGTCATCGGCACGGACGGCAGCTGTCCGCGCGCGTTGCTTGCGGCGTACGAGCGTGCCTTTGGGCTTGCCTTTATTTATGAGTGCGTTGAGCCCTATACCGCGCTGAGCGAAAATAGCACGGGCGATACGTTGCGCGCGCTTTGTGCATGTGTGGCAAAGCATAAGGACGGGGGATATGACGGCATCGTCGTCACACACGGCACGGATACGCTACAATATTCTGCGGCTGCGCTTGCCTATGCGTTTGCGGATATTTCAATACCGTTGTGCCTCGTTTCTGCCAATTACCCCATAGATGATACACGCTCCAACGCCATTCCCAACCTGCGCGGCGCGCTGCGCTTTATCGCAGAGGTGGGGACAGCGGGCGTGTGGGTGCCCTATCAAAACAAGGGGGAGCCGACAAGGATCCACGCAGGCACGCGCCTTTTGGAGAGCATGCCCTTTACCGACCGCGTACAAAGCGTTTTAGACACCCATTACGGCGCTTTTGAGGGCAATAAGCCCTTTTCCCGCAATCCCGGCTACCGTGCGCTTGTAAATGAAATTTCCGCGCTTGGGGTGCCGTGCTTTTCACAGGACGCTGCGCAGATCCTGCGTGTGCAACCTTATCCGGGCATGGTCTATCCCGTCATTGACGAACGGGTGCGTTATATTCTGCACGGCAGCTTTCATTCGGGAACGATCAATACCGTGTCCGATGAGGCAAGACGCTTCTTTGCCGAGGCGAAAGAAAAAAATATCCCCGTGTTCCTCACGGGGGTAGCGAAAGGCGACGCCTATGAAAGCACGTGCGCGTTTGAGGCACTTGGCATCACACCCTTGCCCGCCATCGCGCCCATCGCGGCTTATGTGAAGCTCTGGACGCTTGCCCAAACACAGGAAACCGTCACTGCCGAGATGCTGCAAGCGTCCCTTGCAGGGGACGTTATCCCCTAAAACGGTATAAAAAAAGCCACCTTGCGGTGGCTTTTTTGTTTAACCTCTGGGGAAGGGGACGAAGCCGAGCTTCTTTTGCACCTTGGAAAGCGTTTTTCTGGCGTAATAAGCCGCTTCCTCTGCACCCTTGCGCATCTGTGCTTCCAGTGCCGCCTTGTCGGCAAGCAGCTCGTGGAATTTTTGCTGTACGGGGGCAAGCGCATCAGCGGTGACTTCACCCACGGCCAGCTTGAAATCACCGTAGCCGCGGCCGTCAAACTCGCGTTCGATCTCCTCAAAGGATTTACCCGTGAAGCAGGAGTAGATGGTCATCAGATTGTTGATGCCGTCCTTGCCGTCTGCGAAGCGCACGCAGGTGTCGCTGTCGGTCACGGCGCGGCGGAACTTGCGGATAATGGTGTCTTTGTCGTCCAGAATATACACCACGGCGTTGGCGTTCTCGTCCGACTTGCTCATTTTCTTGGTGGGATCAGCCAGGGACATGATCTTCTTGCCGTTCTGGGCGATCATCGGCTCGGGAATGGTGAAGGTGTCGGGGAAGACCTGATTGAAGCGGTTGGCAATATCGCGGCAAAGCTCCACGTGCTGCTTCTGGTCAATGCCTGTGGGTACTACGTCGGTCTGGTAAAGCAGAATGTCGGCGGCCATCAGCACGGGGTAGGTGAAAAGGCCCGCGTTGACGTTGTCGGCGTGCTTGGCGCTCTTGTCCTTGAACTGGGTCATGCGGGAAAGCTCGCCAAACATGGTGAAGCAGTTGAGGATCCAGGCAAGCTCGGCGTGAGCGGGCACGTGGGATTGCACGTAAAGCGTGTTCTTTTCGGGATCCAGACCGCAGGCCATGTAAAGTGCCAGCGTTTCAAAGGTGCGGCGGCGCAGCTCGGCGGGGTTCTGACGCACGGTGATGGCGTGCTGGTCTACCACGCAGTAAAAGCACTTATACGCCTCGCTGTAAGCGGAGAAGTTACGAATGGCACCCAGATAGTTGCCGATGGTCAGGTTGCCGCTGGGCTGTACGCCCGAGAAGCAGATTTTCTGGTCGTTGATCATAGTAAGATCCTTTCTGTGTCAAAGGAATATATAATAATATAATATTTTAACATAAACTTGCGCAAAATGCAAGGGCTTGCGGCAAAGTTTCGCTTGACGGGGCGCGGGGTTTGTGATAAAATGGATTTATCAATCAAAAAGTGAGGTTTTTGCTATGATCGAACACGTTGTTATGTGGAAATTTGCCGACACCGCCGAGGGAAAGACGCGCGAGGAGAATATGGCCATTGTGCGTGAGAGATTGCTTGCCCTTCCTGCTGTTATTTCCGAGATCAAGTTCATGCAGATCGGCCGCGACGTGTCCCGCACGGATATGTCCTATGATATGATGCTGGTCACGCGCTTTGAGAGCTTGGAGGCGCTGCACACCTATAAGGTGCATCCCGCACACGTGGAGGTTGCCTCCTACGTGGCTAAGGTCAAGGTGGCGCGCGTGGTGCTGGATTGCGAGATCGACAGCACGGGTGAGTTGATTTAACCCCTTAACAGGTGTTGTTTTTTGCCTTTTTGTATTCTGCGGCGCTGACGCCGTGCTTTTCCAAAAAGGCGCGGCAGAAGGCGGCCTTGGTGGAAAAACCGACCGCCTCTGCCACACGGGTGACGCTCCAATCGGTTTCTGACAGCATTTGCTCCGCCGCCTCTATACGGCGGTCGCACAGTGCGCGGCGAAAGGGCTTGCCGTATTCCTTTTTTGTGATGCGCTCCAATTGTCGCTCGCTGACGAAAAGCAGCTTCGCTGCCATGCTGACGGAAAGCTCCTGATTGGTAAAGCAGCCGTTGAGCAGATAGTCCAGACGGGCCAGTCGGTTGATGTCCGTGATATCCTCCGCAGCGGCGCCGGGAAGATGCACGGGCGTGTCACCGTGCCCGATTTCCTGTAAGGGGAGCTGTGAGAGCTCCAAAAGCACTGCGGCAAGGCGTATGGCGGGCAAAAGCGATTGCTCGCCGTTTTTTTGATCTGCGATCCTTGCGATTTCTGCGCAAAGCTCGCCCACGCCGCGCGCGACCAGCAGGCAATCACCGTTGCAAAGGGATAAAAGCGGCTTTTGCAGGTCAGTGCAGCCCGCACGGCGTCTGCCCACGCAGATAAAGTCCAGACAGTGCCACACCGTGTCCTTGATGCTGGGAAGCTTGTGATGCACAAAGCCCGGGGGGACGATCACCACGTCGCCTGCGGCCACGGCCAGAAGTCCCGTTTCCGTTTGCAGGGAAAAGCTCCCCTCGCTGCACGCGAAAAGCTCGGCATGCGCATGCGTGTGAGAGGAATATTGATTTGCCTCGCTGCCTTTTCCCTCGTAGATCGGGTATGTCAGCATGCGTAAGGTAATGTTTTCCAGTTGCAGGGTGTGTTCTTTTTTCTCGGGAAAGGAAATATTGCTTGACACGGTAAAGCCCCCTTTTTATTCACTGGTCTTATTGTAGCGCATTCGTGTGCGATTGTCAATCACAACATGTGCAAAATCGGACATTTGTTTTATATTTTGGCTGTTTTTTTGCTTTACACGCCGCGCGCATTGTGCTATAATGATGCCGAAACGGAGGTGTGCGTAGCTATGCGTGAATTTATCAAAAAGAACCGTTGCACCTTGCTTCTGATGCTGCTGACAGGTATTGGAATTACGGTAACGGGTATCGTTTTTGACCAGGATCCGATCCGTATGGTACCGCTTTACGTGTCGTTGACCATTTCTCTGATGCACACGCGTGCGATCCGCTATGCGCACCTGATGGGAAGTATGAATGTGATCGCGTATGGCTTCATCGATATCTATTATGGGCTTTACGCCGCTGCAATGTCCTGCTTCTTTTTCTCCTGCCCTTTGCAGTTCGTCACCTTCCTTCGTTGGCATAAGAACAAGGACGGAAGCTCTACCAAATTCCGCAAACTTTCTCCTGCGTGGCGCGTGGTGTTGCTGCTCGGTTTTGCCGCGATGTGGGTGAGTGTTGTATTGATCCTGCGTGCCGTCGGCTCTGCGTACAGCTTGTGGGACAGCACCTCGACCTTGCTTGAAATTTCGTTGTCGGCGCTGACGTTGCTTGCGTTTATCGAACACGCGCCGTTGCGCGTTCTTGCTTGTGTCTTTAACGTGTGTCTGGCAATCACTATTTTCCGCGATTCGCCTGACTACGCCCCCTATCTGATCTATAATATCTACGCGCTGATCTGCGTTACGATCGGTGCGTTCAGCACGATGTCTATTTATAAAAAACAACGCGCCAAGGCACTTGCCGAGGCGTTGGAAGGAGATTTAGCATGAAAACGGTATGGGATAAGCGCCCCAGCACAGACAATCCCCGCAACAGTGAGGGAGATTTTATCCGCCTTGATGACGGCCGCATCATGTATGCGTACAGCCAGTACCAAGGCAAATCGCATTTGGATCACTCCCCCTGCAATATCGCGGTCATTTACTCCGCTGACGAGGGCGAAACGTGGAGCGAGCCGCGCATCATCGCACGTGCCGCCGATTACGGTGTGGACAATATTATGAGCGTGTCCGTTCTGTGCCAAAGGGATGGCGCTATCGGCGTGTACTATCTGTGCAAGGAGAAGAGCGGAAACACCTCGCTTGCACGCTCCATTTCCTATGACGGAGAGCATTATACCCCCGAACGGTGCGAGTTAAAGGCATGTCGCCAGTATTTCGTGATCAACAATCAGCGTATCCATCGCCTTTCCAACGGTGACATTGTGGCGCCTGCGGCCGCCCATCCCCGCGACGAGAACGATTACGAGCGTTTTTCCGTTTGTATGTGCTTCGTGTCCAAGGATGACGGCAAGACCTTTGTGCCCACCGCGCCCCGTTTGACGATTCCCAAGCTCAACAAGTGGGACAGAGGCATGCAGGAGCCCGGCATTTTTGAGCATGCGGACGGCACCATTCATTTCTGGGCGCGCACCCGCGCGGGCTACCAGTACGAGGCGTATTCCCGCGATATGATGGAGAGCTTCACGATGCCTCAGACCTTCGTTAGCTCCCCCACGTCCCCCCTTCAAATGGTAAAATGTCCCAAGACGGGTGAAGTTTTCATCATTTATAATCCGATCGCAGAGAAGCATCTCGGCAATTACGATACCAACACCAACGTGTTTGACAAGCAACTGATCGACTACGATCCCTTTACCTGGGGGCGCACCCCGCTGGTCATTCGCAAGAGCACGGATGACGGCAGAACCTGGGGACCGTATACCGTTGTTGAGGACGATAAGGACCTTGGCTGTTGCTATCCCGCCGCCTTTTTCACTGAGGATGGCGCGATGCTGCTTGCTTATTGTTGTAGCGGAAAGGTGGAAAAGACCCCGCTTGCGGGCTTGCGTATGAAGAAGATCCCGCTTGCCGAGATCAATTAATCCCCAAACGGTATAAAAAAGCAAAGCTGATCGCCATATGGCGATCGGCTTTGCTTTATTTGTTCATTTCGTTATATTTTTCAAAAGTCCCATGGTAGTATATTGTATCGGGCGGTATACTTGCTTGATAAATAATTTTATCGGTTGCTTTGTCCTGGATGATAACTTCAACAGCAATGTTTTTCGGATCTTTCCCGGCGATGAGCTGATGGCGCATCATATGATATTCTAGTAAAAGCGGCATTTTATACGCATAGGTTTTCATTTCTTCTGCATAACATACGATCTTAATTTGCGTATAATCCTCTGACACAATAACGCCCAATTCGCGTGCTGTTTCTACGCTGCCGGCTCCAAATTGCAGATAGGCGTTCTTTTGTTCCTCGGATAGATATATGATCAAATTTCCATCAGCATCTCTTTGAAGATATGTGTGTGGATCTTCCACGTTTTCATACGTTGAAAAATAATCTTCGCGAAATTCATCAGCCTCTACCGCAAATAATAATTTCGTCATGTAAGGGGGGATAACGTATTTTGTTCTGCCGGGGTATGAGGGCTCTTGCGGCTCGTTGCTTTTTTCTTGCAGGGAGGAGTAGACGAAATAAGCACCGAGTAAAAGTAAGGCGCACAGGATAATGATCAATATTTTCTTGTCAAACTTCATACGGCCCTCCTTTTGTTATCTTGATATTAAGTATAGCATACTTCCGCGAAAAAAGCAATATGGTGCGCCAATATGTAAAAGGGGACATCCCTCAAATTCAATGTTCAACCGCGGGCTGCGGGGGGTGCTCTGCCGCTTTAAGACAAAAAGGGCGTTGCCATTGGCAACGCCCTTTTGTACAGTCAGGTTTGGTAACGGTGAAACTAAATTACTTAAGCTCAACCGTAGCGCCGGCTTCCTCGAGAGCCTTCTTGATGCTCTCAGCCTCTTCCTTAGTAGCGCCTTCCTTAACAGCCTTGGGAGCACCCTCAACGAGGTCCTTTGCGTCCTTAAGGCCAAGGCCGGTGATCTCACGAACAGCCTTGATAACGTCGAGCTTCTTAGCACCGAAGGAAGCAAGGATAACGTCGAACTCGGTCTTCTCCTCAGCAGCGGGAGCAGCAGCTGCTGCAACGCCAACAGCGGCAACGGGAGCAGCGGATACGCCGAACTCCTCCTCAACAGCCTTAACGAGCTCGTTGAGCTCAAGCAGGGTCAGGCCCTTAACACTTTCAACAATAGCGGTAATCTTTTCGCTAGCCATTTTCATAGTCCTCCTGTAAATAGAGTATTTTTTAAAATTTTGTTTTGCGCGAGACCGTCACGCGGCGGTTTCTGCTTTGAACGGTGCAGATCCGTTATGCTGCATTACTCCGCAGCAGGAGCGTCTTCGCCGTTCTTGTCGATGATCGCCTGAATGGCGTATGCAAAGCCGTAAACGGGGGACTGGATGCTGCCAAGGAACTTGGCAATAAGGGTTTCCTTCGAAGGAATGTCTGCGAGTGCATTCACGGTTGCAGCGTCGATCACGGCACCGTCAAGGTAACCTGCAAGGATCTGGAAGCTCTCTACCTTATCGGCGAACTTCTTCAGGATCTTTGCGGGAGCGACTGCGTCGTTCTCGCTGATAGCGATAGCGGTCATACCGTTCAGGTACTGCTTCATATCGCCGTAGCCAACCATCTCGCATGCACGACCGGTCAGAGTGTTCTTTACAACGCTGTAATGAACGCCTGCCTCGCGGAGTGCCTTACGCATTGCGGTATCGTCCTCAACGGTGATACCCTGGTAGTTTACAAGCACGCCGGATACAGAATTCTTGATCTGCTCTGCAAGCTCGGCAACTGCTTTCTGCTTTTGTTCAAGGATAACTTTGCTGGGCATTTTGTTTTCACCTCCCTGGAAAAATTGATATAAAAAAATCTTTCTCCCGCCAAAGACACACTCCGGCACGAAGAAAGACACACTTCAAAATATGGGAAGTTTAGTCGCTCCTCGGCAGGAGAGCTGCGCGAACGCCGCCTTTACGGGAACCTGCTGTCTTTGGTAACGGGAAGATTATAGCATATAGCAAATGGTTTGTCAATACCTTTTTTGAAAAAAGTTGAAAAAGTTTCGAAAAAGGGGGAGGAGGGCTTAACCCTCCTCCTTGATTGCGGCGTTGTTGCGCAGTACACGCTCGGCAGATTGCACCAGGCGCTTGCGCAGCCACTCGGGTTTGAGAATGGTGATGTCGGTTTCGGCGGCGAGTAAAAGCCCCAAAAACATTTCCACACTTTGGAATTCGCACACGTAGTTGCCGCGGCTCTCCTCGCCCACGATGAAGCGGCCAAGCGTCAGGCGCGTGAGCTTGTCGGGGATACGCAGCACTGCGGAATAGGGAATTTGCAGCTGTAATGCCTCATCCTTCCCGGCGCGATCGCCCATCACGGCGTCCATGTAGTCGAATTCGCTTTCGTCCGTGGTGTAGGAGGGAAGGGAGTATTCCTCTGTGTAATAAAATCCGCGATGCTCGGCGCTGTATGCAAGCGGCGCGCCGAAATCCTCGCGCAAGGACGTTACGTCACGCTGTGCCTGGCGGTGAGAGATGCCGAAGCGCTCGGAAAGACGGCTGGCGTTGGGATAACGCATGTTGACGATATATTTGTGCAGCCATTGGATACGTTTGTCGGCGTTCATTCTGCCACCTCCTCTTGTACGGTATTGGAGGGTGTGGCAAAGAGAATACTTTTGGTGATGAAATAAACGGCAAAGCCGAGTGTGACAAGGTCGAAAAAGAAATAGGTGAGATCGTCGTATACCCCACCGAGGAAGGCGATGGCATTCGAAAGCGCATAGATCGCGCAAAGCGATGCGGATACGGTGGTTGCGGCTGTGCAGGCACGCGGCATGGGGCGACCAAGCAGGGCGCGCAGCTCGTAGAGCATGGCGAACATGATAGCAAGTGCGCAAAGATGCAAGGAAAGCTTGTGCGGGGCGTTCATCTGCGTGTAGCGGTCAAAATAGGTGACAGCCAGCATCATAGCAGGTGCAAAGATCGTGAAAAAGCCGAACGCGGCGGCCTTGCCGTTGCGCAGGCGCAACAGGAAGTAGACGGCGGAGCCGAGCATACAGATCCCTGTAAGAAGCACCAGGAGCGCGGGAGCGGGGATCTTGCTTGCGCGGAAAATCACGAAGAGCGCGGTGACGCAAAGCAGAATAGCACTTACTGTGGCGGCGACAAAGCGGGGCGCGGAAAGCGGCTCGCTTTCGCTCGGAACGTTCTCTATATTAATAAGGAAGGAAACTGCCGCGCCGAAGCCGATACAAAGAAGCATGCAGATGCCGCTTATGATCACGATGGGGGAGCTTGCGCGGAAGTATCCGATATCGGCATCAAAGCCGACGAAAAACGAAAGCGAGCGCAACGCGCAGGTGATCGCCGCAAAAAGGGCGGTCAGAAATAAAAACAGAGCTGCGCGATCCTTGCGCAGGCGGGAGAGAAAACGGGGCACCGTAGGCACCTCCTTTGGCAAAATATATATTATAGTATAACGAACAAATATGAACATATCGTGAACAAAGGGGCGCAAAACGGCGCTTGAAAGGGGGAAATGGAAGGATTTGAGAGGGCAGAGGCGGAAGGCGTGCTTCAAAAGCTCCAAAGTGTGTTTTCAAAGTGTAAAAAAGTGGGGCGAAAGTGTCAAAAACGGCTCGATTTTGTTCGGTATGTACAAATTTCGGCATAAAACTTTGTTAAAAATAACAATAAAATTTTATGAAAAAAATTAGCAATTCTATTGCAATTCAAGAAAAAATATGGTATACTTTATAGGTCTGATGTGCGATGAAGCGAGAGGTTGCCGCGAAAGCGGGTAAAATTTTCGCAGAGTATGTCCGTAAACGGGCGAACGAGTGTGTGAAAACACAGTTCCTCGCGTTTGATTAGTATCCCTTACCCCGGAAACTACCTGTACAGATGCTGCTGTGTGGGCAAATCCGGTTTTTGTAAGGAGGGAAAAGAAACGCGCGGCGCGGTGTCAGAATGCTCTCAGCCCCCCACAGAACGCGGCTTGCTCAAATGTCTTCATTTAATATAAAGGCATGCACGCAAGGCGCGAAAATCAAAAAGGAGGCAAAACAAATGGCAGTTAAGGAGAAAATCCGCGTCCGCCTTACCAGCTACGACCACACCCTGATCGACACCGCAGCCGAGAAGATCGTGGAAGTTGCTAAGAGAAACGGCGCAGCTGTTTCCGGTCCCGTACCGCTCCCCACGAAGCGTGAGATCATCACGATCCTTCGTGCAGTGCACAAGTACAAGGATAGCCGCGAGCAGTTCGAGATGAGAACCCACAAGAGACTCATTGACATCATCAAGCCCACGCAGAAGACTGTGGATGCGCTGATGAGCGTTGAGCTCCCCGCCGGCGTTGAGATCGAGATCAAGCTCTGATCCCAAAACGGCAAAACAAAGATAACAGTCGATGCCCTGTAACAGACAGCAAGGCAGCTCGGCAACTTTGTAAATCAAGTTGGCACGTCCCTTTGCGTGTCAACCAATAATTTACAGGAGGAAAACAAAATGAAAAAGGGTATTATCGGTAAGAAAATCGGTATGACTCAGATTTTCGACGAGATCGGAAATGTGATCCCGGTTACGGTAATCGAGGCAGGTCCCTGCGTTGTTGCGCAGAAGAAGACCATCGAGAACGACGGCTACGAGGCCGTACAGCTTGGCTTCATCGATGCCAAGGAAAAGCAGCTGAGCAAGCCCGCGAAGGGTCACTTCGCAAAGGCAGGCGTTGCTGCTAAGAAGCACCTGAAGGAATTCCGCCTTGAGGATTGCAGCGCGCTGAACGTT
>JAZQWF010000047.1:0-11092 GCA_045632185.1 Eubacteriales bacterium | reverse complement strand
TCGGCCGCCACGTGATGACCTGCTGTGCAGACGACATCACATTCAGCGGCGTGGTGTGCAATTTCAAGGGGGACGTCCCCTTCAAAACGGGCGATTGGCTGATCGTTACCGCCGAGATCCGTGTGGAAAAGCACAAGCTTTACGGCAGCGAGGGTCCCGTGCTTTACGCCACCGACGTGTCGCTGACAAGCGAGCCACGCGACCCGCTGGCTGTGTTTTATTAAGGGGGCGTTAGGAGCGTGAGGGGAAACTTTTAGGAAAGTTTCCCCTATAACCCCTTCAAAACTTTTTACAAAAAGAAAAGGATACGCCGCCGGAACGGTTGCGTATCCTTTTTGTTTTGCATACAGCACAGCTGTTGCCTATCCTTTCGTTCAAAAGGTTTTGAAAGAGGGCGCGGGGGAGGACTTTTAGGAAAGTCCTCCCCCGCATCCTCACTTCCCTACACAAAAGTTTGCGAATATGTCCGATAAAATCTGCTCGTCTACGGCGCGGCCGTCCACCTCGCCGAGCGCCGACATGGCAAGCTCTGCATCCACACAGGCAGCGTCCAGGGGCACGTCAAGAGAGAGCGCCTCGATCGAGGCGTCCAGCGCCGCAACGGCGCGGGAGAGCGCGGCGTGCTGGCGCGCATTGGACACGATGGCATCCGTGCGCAGATCCAACCCGTCCGAGAGGTAAAGCCCCTCGATCAAGGTGCGCAGCTCGCCGATCTCGCCGTTTGCGGCAGACACGCGTACCACGTTTTCAAAGCCCGCAAGAAGCGCTGCGGGGAACGCATCGCCCTTGTCGCATTGGTTCAAAACCACCACGACGGGGGTACTTTTTTGCTTCATTTCATTCACAAGCACCTGCACCTCGTCCTCTGCGGGAGCGCTGGCGTTCAGCACGCAAAGGATCAGCTCTGCCTCCTCCATCGCGGCACGGGCGCGCTTGACGCCGATGCCCTCTACCGTATCCTCGGTTTCACGCAGGCCCGCGGTATCAAAAAGGCGCAACGTCACGTTGCCAAGCCCCACCGTTTCGCACAAAATATCGCGCGTGGTGCCCGCCACGTCGGTGACGATGGCGGCCTCTCGGCCGACCAGTGCGTTATACAGCGTAGATTTTCCCGCATTGACGGGGCCGCAGATGACGGTGGCGATGCCCTGTGCCACGGCGTGTCCCACACGGTAGGTGGAAAGAAGCGCGGATAACTCGCCCCGTAAGGCGGTCAATTGCGCGTTCAGCTCCTCGCGGCTCATGCTGTTCAGATCCTCGTCGGGGAAATCGATCTTGGCGTACACGTCGGCAAGCAGGAGCGAAAGGCGGGAGAAGGCACGCTCCAACGCGGCGGAAAGCTTGCCCGCCATGCCGCCGCGCGCCAGATGCAGCTGGCCCGTGGTCTTGGCCTCCAAAAGTGCGCCAAGCGCCTCGGCCGAGGAAAGCTTCATCTTGCCGTTCATCACGGCGCGACGGGTAAACTCGCCCGCAGCGGCAGGTCTTGCGCCCGCCTCCAACACGCGGCAAAGCACCTGCTCGGTCAAGAGGGCACCGCCGTGGCAGGAGATCTCCGCCACGTCCTCTCCCGTAAAGGAGCCGGGGGCTTGGAAATAGGTCACCAGTCCCTCGTCCATCACGCTGCCGTCAGCGGCGATAATTTCGCCGTAAGTGGCATAACGGGGGCGATATTCCCCGCTTCCCTTAAAGGGGCGGAATACCTTATTCAAGATAGCACGCACGTCCCCGCCGGACACGCGAAGCACGGCGATGCCGCCCTTCCCGCGCGGTGTAGAAACGGCGGCGATGGTATCAAAAATTTGCATGTGAGTGTGTGTAGTGGGGAGAACTTTTTGCAAAAAGTTCTCCCCACACCCCTTTCAAAAATCCTTAAAACGATTTTAGGTAGTGCGAACAGAAATCATAGCCGAATAATGGTTTTGCGTTCGTCGAGTTTGTCTGCGCGGAGCAACGAAGCATCGCGCTGCTTGTTTTTCGCAACACCGGTCGAGGGAAAATTGCGTAGTGCGAGGCGCACCGGAACAGACAGGCGAAGGCGTAGTTTGCCTACGTCGAGCTTGTCTGTGAGGAGCAACGAAGCAATACACAATTTTCACCGACCAAAAAGGGGTAGGGGCAAGCCCCTACCCCTTTTCATTAAAATTCGTAGTCGTCTGCGCTGGTAGTGTTAGCGGTGTCAGCCACGGTGTCCTCCAAATACAGCACGACACGGCGGTTGTTCTCGCTGCCGATGGAGTTGGTGGAAACGCCCTCGATCTTCTGCACCTCGGAGTGGATGATGCGGCGCTCGTAGGGGTTCATGGGCTCCAAGGTCTGGCTCTTTTTGTAGCGAAGCACCTTCTCGGCCTTGTTGCGGGCCAGGGCGCGCAGGGTTTCCTCGCGCTTGCCGCGGTAGTTCTCTACGTCCACGGTGATGCGGCAGAACTCTCTCTTCTCGCCTGCCACCTTCTTGTTGGCAGCAAGGTTTGCAAGGTACTGCAAGGAGTCCAGCGTGTCGCCGTGATGGCCGATCAGCACGCCTGCGCTCTCACCCATCACGCGGATCAGCTTGTTCTCGCCGTCCTCGGTCATCGTGACGGTTGCTTCAAGTCCCATGCCGCTGATCAGCTTGCGAATGAAATCCAGTGCAAGATCTGCGCCGGTCAGCGTGTAGCTTGCCTCAATCTTTGCGGGAGTGGCACCCAGACCCAAAAAGCCCTTCTTGCCCTCCTCCAATACGGTATATACGATCGCCTCGGCGTTGGGGGCACCCAGCTCGGCAACTGCCTTTACTACGGCCTCGTCAACGGTCTTGGCGGTAACGATGATCTGCTTTTTCAATGTCTTATCCTCATTTCTTTTTGTTGTTCTTGCGATCGGATTTCAGCTGAGCGGCTTCCAGGCGCTTTGCCTTGTCGTCGGCCTGCTTCTGTGCGGCCTCCTTGGCGCGGCGCTCGTAGATGGAGTCCTCCTCCTCGCCGTAATCGTGCGCGTTACGGTTGCGTACGGGAAGATCGTCCTCGTCATCGATGCTGTGCAGCGATTTCTTGGCTCCCGTTGCACGGCCTGCAAGCGGTGCGCGCTCCTCGGGGCGAAGCTTGCCCTTCATTTCTCGCTCGGCGCGCTTAAAGTCCTCCTCCGTAAACACGGGCATGGGCATCAGCTTGTGCATGATCAACTGCTTCACGGTGGTAACCAGGCACTTGAAGATCCAGTAGATACCGACTGCGGCGGGCATGATAAAGGTGAAATACACGCTCATCAGGGGCATCATGATGTCCATCATGTTATTCGAGCAGCCCATCTGCGCGTCCTGCGCCATCGGCTGGTAGGAAAGCTTGCGCGTCAGCTTCATGCTGAAAAAGTACGCCACAAAGGTAAGCACGGGGATCAGCAGAAGCAGATAGGGCTTCTGGAAGCCGGGGGTAAGACCGGTGTTCAAGCCGAACATGTTGAAGTTGGGCAGGTTGCCGGCAACATCGGAAAGCTCCTGTGCGATCTCCTCGCCGTTGGAGAACCAAGCAAAGTTCTTGATGGCGGCCAGCTTTTCCGGATCCTCGATCTGGGAAAGCAGCTGGATGCTGCCGCGCGCGGAGTCGGAAAGGCTCATACCAAGACCGCCCGCAGCACGGGAGGTGGTAGCAAACTTGTTCACGGCATTGACGATGCCCTCGCCCTTGCCAAGCACGTAGCGCAGGGGGTTGATCACGATGTTATACAGCGCGATCAGAATGGGCATCTGCAAAAGCAGGGGCAGGCAGCCGCCAAACATATTGACGCCCTCCTGCTGATAGAAGGCCTGCAACTCCTGTTGGAGTGCCTGCTGGGACTTCTGGTCCTTGCGGCCCGCATACTTCTTGCGGATCGCCATTTCCTTGGGCTTCAAGCTTGCCTGCTTCTGTGCGGTCTTCTGCTGCTTGATGGCAAAGTAAAGCAGCGCGATCTCCACCACGATGGCGAAGAAGAAGAGAGCCCAGACGTAGTAGCCGCCCGTCAAATTCGTCAAAAGACGCAGGAACGCACCCACCCACACCAGAATGACCTGGGGGAAGCCGTTGCCGGAAAGATCCACGTCGTTATCGCCGCGCATCATCTCCACAACCGCCACAACGTCCGCAGCGCTCATAGCCGCCAGCGTTGCATCAAACGCAGCAACGTCGCCTTCGCTGACGTTCTTGGTAGAGGTGCTGGGCTTCAACAAATTCATAGCGGCCTTTGCACCGTCCATACTGACGGTATAGGTCACGCCGCCGACCTCGACAGCCACGGCGTTAGGATCCTTGGGATCCTCGGCAGTGCCGACCTTGCTGTCGTCAAAGCCCTCTGCCAGCATATTATAGCCGCGGGAGGCAGCCACGAACGCTTCACGGGCGCTCTCTGCGCCTTCCAGCGTCAGAATACGGGTGAAGTAAACCTGACAGCCCTCACCGTCACCCGCTTTTTTCACGGTATCCAGTGCCTTGTTGCTGTTTCCGCAAGAGGCAAGCACGCCAACCAGCAGCACAAGCGAGATCAGCACAAGGGATACGCGTTTGATCGTTTTCATGTGTTTCATTGATTTTTATCCTTTCGATGGACGGAAAACCGTTTGCGAGATCAACTCTCGCCGTTTTCCCTGTAAGACGCTGTATTTTCGTCATCAGGCTCGTCCTGATGACCTTCGCCGTCGTCTTTCCGGCAAGGCTCGCCATGTTCATCACAGCAAGCTTCGTCACTGGTAATCGGTATCTCTCTTGGCCCCTTATAGCGCAATCCCTTTTCGGGAACGGGGTCGTATCCGCCGACACAAAGCGGGTTGCAGCGCAGTATGCGCCACACCGTTAAGATCATGCCGACAAAAAAGCCGCGCTTTTGAAATGCCTCGATCGCGTACGCCGAGCAGGTCGGTACAAAGCGACAGCAGGGCTTTCCTTTGAGGGGGGAGAGAAATTTTCTGTAAAAGCGGACAAGCCAAATGCAAAGATGCTTCACGGCTCCTGCCTTTCAAGCAATCCCAAGCGCAAAAAGGCGCCACGCAGCTCGTTTTCCACGTCCTGCATCTTCTTATCGCGGATCTGCTCGCGTGCGGCCAGCACTATCAGATACCCCGTTTTGATCCCGTCGGCTGCCACGGCACGGTAGCCCTCGCGCAAAAGGCGCTTGGCGCGGTTGCGCTGTACGGCACCGCCGATCTTTTTGCCGACCGAAAGTCCCACGCGGTTGAGGTACTGTTTTTGCGGATTGGCCTGCATCAGTCGGCGTGCGGCATAATCGCGCAGCACGTAGACCGCCACAAGCTTACCCACGGCACGCTCGCCCTTGGTATATGCTTTGTTGTAAAGGTGATGTTCCTTGATGGCAAATAATTTCATCTTCTGTGACCTGCTTCCGTCAAATGATTGATTTTGCGATCTTGTTTTCACATAGCGCCCACGCCCGCACGTACTCGCATATACGCGCGCGCAATAAAAATAAAATCAGAAAAGCGGAGCAACAAGGTATCGCACCGTTTTCAATACAAACGTCCGCACAAAAAGGCAAGTCATACAGGGCTGAACCGAGGAACAACGCAGTAGGACGCCGTCATTTTTGTGTGGAGAGGAAAAATGACCGATGCGCGGGGCATCGGTCATTATCCTCAGCTATGTGACAGTGAGATTAGTAGGTCAGTCTCTTTCTGCCCTTTGCACGTCTTCTTTTCAGAACGTTTCTGCCGTCGGCAGTCTTCATTCTCTTTCTGAAACCATGCTCTTTCTTTCTCTGACGCTTCTTGGGTTGGTAAGTTCTGAGCATAATTGCACCTCCTTAATTCTGATAATCGGAAGCGTATCGGTCATAGGACGCAATACACGCTTTTTACAGTGACGCCTTATATTATAAACGAAAAGCAAGCGTTTTGTCAAGAGCTTTTTTTATTTTAGGCGATTTTTTCATATTTTTTCTTGATTTTCCTTCTATTTGCGGCGCTTTTTTCACAAAAATCACAACTTTACGCCCACTTTGGCGCCGCTTTGCGCAAAAAAGCGCGCCCGCCACTCTTGACAGCGGGGTGTTTTACGTGTAAAATAAGAGTGTTATCTCAACCACCGCAAGGGGGACTTACTATGTTCAAAAATATCGGAAAATCCATTCGCGTGCTGGCCGTTGTGCTGGCCGCGCTCTCATTCCTCGGCTTTGCCGCGCTCGGCACACTGATGCTGCTTTACGCGCTGGATCCCGCCGTCAGCAACGAGCTGTACGTCGCGGGCTTGCAGGCCGCCGCCATCTGCTATGCACTTTGCGTCCTGACGCCCTTTTTGAACCTGATCCTGTACGGCTTCGGCACGCTGATCTCCGCCGCACAAGCCCAGGCCAGGGACAACCAAAAAACCAGAGAAATGCTGCAAACCGCCCTTTCGGGCGGCATGCTTTCCGAGGAGATCGCACGCAAGTCCGCGCAAGCGCAGACCAAGCTGTTGGAGTATATGATGACGCACGCGCCCGCCGCTGAAAAGCCCGCAGCCAAGAAAAGCTCCCGCGCACCCATGCAGCGCCCCGTAAAGGAGATCGAGGACACGCAAGAGCCCGCAAAGGAAGCGCCCGTGCAATCCCCCGCCGTACCGGAGGAAGCACCCGCACCCGCATTCATTCCCGCGACGCCCGCACCGCAAAAGCAAGCGCCCGCCGCAAAGGAAACGCCCTTGAAGCCCGCACCCGCGTTCATTCCCGTAACGCCCGCACCCTTCCGCGCGCCCACGGCCGCCGTTCCCGGCGAAACGACCACCATTCTTACTCCCCTTTCCAACGAGGACGAGATCTTTTGATCTCGCCGGAAACAAAAATCCCCCGAAACGGTATGCGTTCCGGGGGATTTTCTTATTGCTTGGGGTGGATCTGCTCCGCGTGGCAGATCTTACAATAGCGCACCTGATGCGTGACCTCGCCGCCATCGGCGGGCGCCACGTCAAAGGACGCACCAAAGGAGTGCTCATGCTCGGTCTGATATTCCACCGTCTTTCCTTCGCCCGCGCACGCGCACAAAAGCATGGCCGCAAGCAAGAAAGCCACGCACAAAAACAGGCGTTTTTTCATACCGTTTCCACTCCTTTCACAAAAATCAGGGTTGTTTTGCCGTCAGGGCAATGATCAGCTTCATACTGTCCGGCTGCACCTTTGCCTCGTGTGCCGCCTTGTTGCGGCGCAGCTCACCGCACTTCTGACAGCGGTGGATAATGATATATCCGCGCTTGGGATCCGGCACCGCAGACACCGGCTCCAACGGCCCGCCGCAGGGGTTGGCGCGGTCACCCGGATTGATGTCCACGTGCAAGCTCCAAAGGCAGAACGGGCAGTGATTGCGGGAGGTGTATCCAAGCGGCTTTACCTCCTTACCGCAATGCGCACAAATAAAGCTATCGTCGTTTTTCGTAAATCTTTTTACTTCCATAATCCTTCGAAAATGCCCGAAGCGCAGCCGCGCTTCGGGCATGTTTTTCTCAATTACTTTTTGAGTGCAATTGCGGCTTTTGCCTTCGCAACAATGTTTGCGGGGGTCAGGCCGTACAGTTCAAGCAGCGGGGGCACCTTGCCGGAGCGACCGAACTGATCCTCAACACCCACGCGGGTAACGGGAACAGGGCAGGCCTCGCAAACGGCCTCGGTCACAGCAGAGCCAAGACCGCCGATGATGTTGTGCTCCTCAGCCACGACGATCGCGCCGGTGGTCTTTGCACAGTCGATGATCAGCTCCTTGTCCAGGGGCTTGATGGTGTGGATATTCACCACGCGTGCGGAGATGCCCTCAGCTTTGAGCAGCTCTGCGGCAGTGAGAGCCATGTCAACCATGATACCGGTAGCCACGATGGTCACGTCGGTACCGTCGGTCATCTTGACGCCCTTACCAAGCTCGAACTTGTAGGTTTCCTTGTCGTAGATCACCGGAACAGCCATGCGGCCAAAGCGCAGGTACATGGGGCCGTTGTGCAGGATAGCGGCCTCAACAGCAGCGCGTGCCTCTACGGCGTCGGCGGGATTGACAATGGTCATGCCGGGGATGGTACGCATGGTAGCGATATCCTCCAAGCACTGGTGGGTAGCGCCGTCCTCACCAACGGTGATGCCCGCGTGAGTTGCGCCGATCTTTACGTTGAGGTGGGGGTAGCCCACGGAGTTGCGGATCTGCTCGAAGGCGCGGCCTGCGGCAAACATCGCAAAGGTGGAGGCAAAGGGAATCTTGCCTGCTGCGGCAAGACCTGCGGAAACGCTGATCAGGTTGCCCTCAGCAATACCGCAATCAAAAAATCTTTCAGGGAACTTCTTCTTGAATACGCCGGTCTTGGTAGCGGCCGCAAGGTCTGCGTCCAGTACCACAAAATCATATTTTTCGCCAAACTCGGCAAGCGCGTTGCCGTAGGCCTCTCTGGTTGCAATCTTTTCTGCCATTATTTCGTCCTCCTTACATCGTGGCCTTGATCTCGGCTACGGCCTGGGCGTACTGCTCGTCGTTGGGCGCGCTGCCGTGCCAGCCGCACTGGTTCTCCATAAAGGAAACGCCCTTACCCTTGACAGAGGTCATGATGATCGCGGTGGGCTTGCCCTTCACGGTGCGTGCTTCTGCAAGAGCTGCCTCGATCTGGTCGAAATCGTGTGCGTCGATGGAAATGACGTGGAAGCCAAATGCCTTGAACTTCTCGTCATGGGGAGCGGGATTCATAACCTCGGCAATGGGGCCGTCGATCTGCAAGCCGTTCCAGTCTACGATCACGCAAAGGTTGTCAAGCTTGTAGTGAGCAGCGAACATAGCTGCCTCCCAAACCTGACCCTCCTCGGTCTCACCGTCACCCAGAATGGTGTAGGTGCGGTAATCCTTGTTATCGATCTTAGCGGCAAGAGCCATACCGCAAGCAGCGGAAATGCCAAGGCCAAGAGAACCGGTGGTCATATCCACACCGGGGGTGTGCTTCATGTCGGGGTGACCCTGCAAGAAGGAGTCGACCTGACGCAGCTTTTTCAGCTCCTCGCGGGGGAAGAAGCCCTGCTCGGCAAGGATAGCGTAAAGAGCGGGAGCGGTGTGACCCTTGGAAAGAACCAGACGGTCACGGTCGGCCCACTTGGGGTTCTTGGGATCTACCTTCATTTCCTTGTTGTAAAGGTAGGTGATGAGCTCAGCAATCGAGAGAGAGCCGCCCGGGTGGCCGGACTTTGCGGCGTGGACTGCCTCGAGAATGTTCAGACGAACCTGCGCCGCTTTCAGAGCAAGATCGCGCTTCGTGGATTGATCCATTATGTTACCTCCTATGATGTTGCCCGTGGGGCTAACATTCTTTTACATCTTATATTATACAAAAACTTCCTATCGTTGTCAAGCGGTTTTTGGAACAATCAAAGCCCCAAAATACCACCAAGTCCCGTAAGGTCAAGCAGCGAGCCGAAAAGCACGCCCGTTACAAGCAAAATCGCAACAATGATCAAATTTTCCTTCCACCTTTTGTTCGTACGGAACAGTACCAAAAGCCCCGCTCCCGCGCCCGTGAGCAGCCCCGCGAGCATCGCGCCCGCCGAGATCACGCCCTTGGTGTAAAGGGTGGCGATCGCCACCGATGCCGCGCAGTTGGGGATCAGTCCCACCAGCGCCGCGATCAGCTGTCCCAGCACGGGAATATCACGCATCACCGCACCCAGCGCCTGCTCGCCGACAAGCTCCAAGGCGAAGCCGATGATCGCGTTGAAAAGCAGCACGAACAGGAAAATGTGCAGCGTGTGGTAGAGGGTTGAGAGCCACACGCCCTTCTCGCCGCAACCGCAGCCCTCCTCCTCGCAAAGTCCCTCCACGTGCAAATGCTCGCGGCGGCGCCAGAAAAGATCTGCAAGAAAGCCCACAAATGCGGCAATTCCCAATTTTAGTGCCAAAACGGTAAGAATTTTACCCACTCCGACACGCGCACCAAGCAAGACGGGCAGCATCTCGTCCGAGGTGGCAAGGAACACCGCAAGCAGCGTGCCGACACTCACCACGCGGCCCGCGAAGAAGCCCGCGGCCACGGTGGAAAATCCGCATTGTGGCACAAGGCCGAGCGCACCGCCCGCAAGCGGGCCAAGCTTTCCTGCTTTTTTGACGGCGTTTTCCACGCCGCCCCCCGCCTTATGCTCCAAAAGCTCCATCAGCAGATAGGTCAAAAACAAAAAGGGCAGGATCAGCGCGCTATCTGCAAGCGCGTGGAGCAAAACGTGCAAAACCTCGTGAAAAGTCATACCGTTCCCCCCTTAATTGCATTTGCGCACGCCGCGCAGGTGCCGTAAAAGACGCTGCGGCCGGGGTCGGCAGAAAAGCCGTGCTCGCGCCAAAGGTGCGCGGCGATCTCCTCGCCGCAATCACATTCCAAGTGCGTCACCGCACCGCAGGAAAGGCAGTGCAAATGAAAATGCGCGTGGCACGCGTGCGTTTCCGTGTATTGAAAAAGGTAGCCCTTGGCGGGCGCGGGTGCGCGCAAACGGCGTACCGTTCCCTCGCTTACCAGCTTGGAGAGCAGGCGGTACACCGAGCTGTGTCCGGGCGCGTCCCCCTTGGCAGAAAGCCCCGCGAAGATCGCCTCCGCGCTTTGCGGCGTTTCCGCGGCATGCGTGCGCAGATGCGCGATCAGCTTTTCCCTGCCCACCGTATTGTAATGCTTCGTTTCCATAAAACCTCTTGAAAATAAGAATTATTCTCATATTGTAGCATAAAGCGGGATAGATGTCAAGAGCGGAGCGGCGCTCCAAGTCGAAAAATGTCCTTCTGTTTTTCGTTTTTTTCGGGAAAAAGACTTGACAAGCGTAGTGCATTTTGCTATAATAACACGGTAAGCAGGATCTCCTGTGTTCCATCGGGATGTAGCGCAGTTGGTAGCGCGCCTGGTTTGGGACCAGGATGTCGCAGGTTCAAATCCTGTCATTCCGACCAGATGGAGGCATAGCCCAGTTGGTTAGAGCGCACGGTTCACATCCGTGAGGTCGAAGGTTCGAGCCCTTCTGTCTCCACCAAAACGAAAAGCACCACCCACACGGGTGGTGCTTTTCGTTTTGGCAGAGCCAGAGGTTACGCGCAGAACCTTGGAGGCAACGCCTATGGCGTTGCCGTTTATTTCGCCGTAGGCGAAATGGACGAGCCCTTCGGGTG
>JAZQWF010000046.1:0-6094 GCA_045632185.1 Eubacteriales bacterium | reverse complement strand
AACAAACCCCCCCACCCCGACACGCGTTGACCCCGTTTTTCTCTACAAAAATCCCCGCGCGCCTGTATTTTCTAATTGACATCACCCTTTTGGCGTGTTATAATAAAAGGGAAAATAAGCGCCGACCCCAAGTGGCGCTTTTATTAAAAAACAGGAGGAGAAAAATGTCTAAAAATCTTGTTTACGACATCCACGACAAACCGAAATTCAACAAAATGATCGTTTTTGCGATCCAACAGCTTCTGGCGATCATCGCCGCCACCATCGCCGTGCCCGCTATTGTAGGAAACGGCATGACCGCCTCCACCGCTCTGTTCGGCGCGGGCGTCGGCACCATCGTATACCAACTGTTCACCAAATTCCGCAGCCCTGTATTCCTCGGCTCCTCCTTTGCCTTCATCGGCTCAATGTCCGCAGCCTTTGCCGGCGCGGCAACCGCAAGCCTTGGCTTCCTTGGTCTTTTCGTCGGTGCCGTGTTCGCAGGCCTTGTCTACGTGGTCATCGCCCTTGTTATCAAGTTCCTTGGTGTCAAGTGGATCAATAAGATCATGCCCCCCGTGGTCATCGGCCCCACTGTGGCACTGATCGGTCTTTCCCTTGCCTCCGCCGCCGTCAAGGACGTGTTCTCCTACGGCCCGCAGGACGCAAACGGCGCGTTCATCATGAGCACAAGCGCTTGGCTTTCGCTGATCTGCGCGCTGGTCACGCTGGTCGTGGTCACGCTTTGCTCTACCTACGGCAAAAAGATGACCCGCCTCATTCCCTTCATCATCGGCGTGCTTTCCGGCTACGCCTTGGCCATGATCTTCACCGTGATCGGCTACGCCAGCGGCGTGGACGCCATGAAGGTGATCGACTTCGCCCCCTTCCGGGCACTTGTTGAGGGCGGCGTTGACATCAAGACCTTCCTTGCCGTTCCCGAATTTGCCTTCATCAAGGCGATCGACGGCTTCAAGGACTTTGAGTGGAGCTACCTTGCCACCGTGGCGGTTGCCTACATTCCCGTGGCGTTCGTTGTGTTCGCAGAGCACATCGCCGACCACAAAAACCTCTCCACCATCGTGGAGGAGGATCTGCTGGAAAATCCCGGTCTGCACCGCACGCTGCTTGGTGACGGCGTGGGCTCGATCGCAGGCGCCTTCTTCGGCGGCTGCCCCAATACCACCTACGGCGAGTCGGTCGGCTGCGTAGCCATCACCCGCAACGCCTCGGTTGCCACCATCACCACCACCGCGATCATGGCGGTGCTGATCTCCTTCCTTTCCCCCTTCGTGGCCTTCCTTGACTCGATCCCCGGCTGCGTGATGGGCGGCGTTTGCATCACCCTGTACGGCTTTATTGCGGTGTCCGGTCTGAAAATGATCCAAAAGGTCGACCTTTCGGATCACGCCAACCTGTTCACCGTTTCCGTGATCCTGATCACGGGCATCGGCGGCATGTCCATGGCCATCGGCAAGGTTACCGTTACCGCCATCGCGTGCGCCCTGATCCTTGGTATTCTTGTCAACACCCTGCTGACCAAGCTTAAAAAAGACAAAGGAGAAGAACAATGAAGGATTACAAAAACGTTATCGTTTTCGATCACCCGCTGATCCGCCATAAGATCGCTATTCTGCGCGACGAGCGCACCTCGATGAAGGAATTCCGCGAGCTGGTGGAGGAGATCACCACCCTGATGACCTACGAAAGCTTGAAGGACGGCGTTCCCACCACCGAGATCGAGGTCAAGACCCCTCTGGAAAGCTGCAAGCAGACCGTGGTGGCAGACAACTCCATCGTGATCGTGCCCATTCTGCGCGCAGGACTTGGCATGGTGAACGGTATCCACGTGCTGTTCCCCTCCGCCAAGGTCGGCCACATCGGCATGTACCGTAACGAGGAAACGCTGCTCCCCGAAACCTACTACTGCAAGCTGCCCAAGGGCATTGAGGAAAAGCTTGTCGTGGTGGTTGACCCCATGCTGGCTACCGGCGGCAGCGCGTGCGACGCGATCCAGCACCTGAAATCCATCGGCTGCAAGAGCATCAAGTTCATGGCCATCATCGGCGCGCCCGAGGGCGTTTCCAAGGTGGCAGAGGCACACCCCGACGTGAACATCTACGTTTCCACGCTGGACAGATGCCTCAACGAGCACGGCTACATCTTGCCCGGTCTTGGCGACGCGGGCGACCGTCTGTTCGGCACGAAATAACAGCAAAAAAGCCCCCGTTTGGGGGCTTTTTGCGTTTTGTGTGCTTGACTTCCTGCCACGCGCGTGCTATAATGAGGGCAACAAACCGAAACGGAGTGACTATAATGGACTTCATTCTTTTGACCGATGCGCAAAAAAAGGAATATCGCGGGGATATCTTTGATATCCTGCTGGCATGCGACAAGGACTTCGTCCCGCCCCTCTCGACGCGCTTTTCTACCGCAGATACCGCATTTAGTGCCCAAACGGGCGTAGAAAGCGGCATTGATGCGTATTTTGAGGATATGGTCAGCCAGCATATTCTCGCCGCCGTAGAGGACGGCGTGCTGCTTGGCTTTGTGAGCTTCAAGCCGGATCTGGTGAACGCCGTGCTTGGTGCTGACACGCTCCCGAATTTGTATATCTGCACGCTGCTTCTCTCCCCCGCCGCGCGCGGCAAGGGCGTGACGGCCAAGATGTACGCGCATTTGTTTGACACGCTGTATCCGAACGTCAACCTGTTCACGCGCACCTGGTCAACCAACGCCGCGCATTTGAAGATCCTGGATCGCTTCGGATTTTCCCTGATCAAGCGCATTGAAAACGACCGTGGCGAGGGCATCGACACCGTATATTTCGGGAAGATGCGTTAAGGGGAGCTTTTGGGAAAGCTCCCCTTATGATCTCCTTAAAACCTTTTAACCAAGGGATCAGTAGGCAGCCGCAACGCTTGCGAAAATCTCAAATGAAAAAAGCACACGGAATTTCTTCCGTGTGCTTTTTTGTTCTGCGCGCGCAGCGCAGCCAGATAGCTTACTCGTAGAGCTTGCCCATCTTCACAAGGCGCTCGTAACGTGCCTTTGCGTTCTCCTCTGCCTTAGCGAACAGATCAGCTGCTCTTTCAGGGAAGGACTGTGCAAGGCGGGTATAACGTGCCTCGTTTGCGATGAATGCCTGGTAATCGCCCGTGGGAGCAGCGCTGTCAATGGTCAGCTTGTTGCTCTCCTTGGTGGGATCGTAGCGGAACATGTTCCAGTAGCCGGCCTCAACTGCCTTCTTCATTTCAAGCTGGCAGTTCTGCATGCCGCCCTTCTTGATGCCGTGCATCTCGCAGGGAGCGTAGCCGATGATAAGGGAGGGACCCTTGTAGGCCTCTGCCTCAGTCAGGGCTTTGAGCAGCTGGTTCATATTAGCGCCCATAGCGACCTGTGCCACGTAAACGTAGCCGTAGGACATTGCGATCTCTGCAAGGTTCTTCTTGCCGATCGCCTTACCTGCTGCTGCGAACTGAGCAACCTGACCGATGTTAGATGCCTTGGAGGCCTGTCCACCGGTGTTGGAGTAAACCTCGGTGTCAAATACCATCACGTTGACGTCCTCACCGGAAGCCAGCACGTGGTCCAGCCCGCCGAAGGCGATGTCGTATGCCCACCCGTCGCCACCGAAGATCCAAACGGACTTCTTAGCAAGGTAATCCTTCTCAGCGAGGATCTTCTTTGCAAGGTCGCAATCGCAAGCTTCCAGGGCAGCAACCAGAGCGTCGGTAGCGGCGCCGTTGGTCTTGCCGTCGTCATAGGTTTCCAGCCACTTCTTGCCTGCCTCAACAACAACCTCGTTCTTGCCGTTGGCAACAACGTCCTCAATATAGCCCTTCAACTTCTGACGAATGGTCTTCTGTGCCAGGGACATACCAAGACCGTGCTCGGCGTTATCCTCGAACAGGGAGTTTGCCCAAGCGGGACCCTTGCCGCTTTCCTTGTTTACGGTGTAGGGGGTTGCGGGAGCGGAGCCACCCCAGATAGAGGAGCAGCCGGTTGCGTTGGAGATATACATTCTCTCACCGAACAGCTGGGTAATCAGACGTGCGTAAGAGGTCTCGGCACAGCCTGCGCAGGAGCCGGAGAATTCAAGCAGGGGCTGCTTGAACTGGCTGCCCTTGATGGTTGCGTTGATCAGCTCGGGCTTCTCTGCAACCTTTGCCACAGCGTAATCCCATGCGTCCTGCTGGCCGTCAGCCATCTGGCTTGCCTGGGTGGTCATATAGATCGCGTAATCTGCCTTATCTGCCTTGGTGCCTGCGGCAGCAGCCTTCTTGTCAGCGTTCGCGTTGACAGGGCATGCCTTCACGCAAAGCGTACAGCCCATACAGTCAAGGGGAGATACGGCAACGGTGAACTTGTAGTTGGTTTTCAGCACGGGTGCCTTTGCAAACTTCGTAGATGCGGGAGCCGCAGCTGCCTCCTCCTCGGTCATAGCGAAGGGACGGATGGTGGCGTGGGGGCATACGAAGGAGCAGTTGTTACACTGGATACACTTGTCGGGGTTCCAAACGGGAACGTTCACGGCAACGCCGCGCTTCTCGTAAGCGGTAGAGCCCTGGGGGAAGGTACCGTCAGCGTAGGGCATGAATGCGGAAACGGGCAGGCTGTCGCCGTCCATCTTGGAAACGGGCTTCACCACGTTGTTGACGAAATCAACAAGCTCGGGGCGGGTGCCGGTAGCGGCCTCGGCGGCTGCGTCCTCACCTGCGTTTGCCCAATCAGCGGGAACAGCAACCTCAACAAGCGCGGAAGCGCCCATCTCGATGGCCTTGTGGTTCTGAGCAACGACCTCCTCGCCGAACTTGGAGTAAGACTTGGTAGCCATGTACTTCATCTTCTCGATGGCGAGCTCTGCGGGCATCACGTTTGCAAGCGCGAAGAACGCGGACTGCAATACGGTGTTCTTAACCTTGGGGTTGCCAACCTCCTTTGCGGCGATGGAGGTTGCGTCGATGATATACATCTTGACGTTGTTCTTAGCGATATATGCCTTCACAGAGGCGGGAAGCTTCTCGCCAAGCTCCTCTGCCGTCCAACGGCAGTCAAGCAGGAAGGTGCCGCCGGGCTTGACGTCCTGAACGATCTTGTAGCCCTTCAAGATATAAGCCACGTTGTGGCAAGCAACGAAGTTTGCCTTGGTGATATAGTAGGGTGCCTTGATCTTGGTGTCACCGAAGCGCAGGTGAGAGATCGTTACACCGGAGGTCTTCTTAGAGTCGTACTGGAAGTACGCCTGAATGAACTTGTCGGTGTTGTCACCGATGATCTTGATAGAGTTCTTGTTCGCACCAACGGTACCGTCGCCGCCAAGACCCCAGAACTTGCACGCGATGGTGTCAGCGGGAGCCGTGTCGGGAGCCGCCTTCTCGGGAAGAGAGAGGCCGGTCACGTCGTCTACGATACCAATGGTGAAGTTGTGCTTGGGAGCGTCCTTTGCCAGGTTCTCGTAAACAGCGAAGATGGAAGCGGGGGTGGTGTCCTTAGAGCCAAGACCGTAACGGCCGCCCACAACGGTCATCTGACGGCCGGTGTGTGCAAGAGCGGTGAGAACGTCAAGGTAAAGGGGCTCGCCAAGGGAGCCGGGCTCCTTGGTACGGTCAAGCACTGCGATCTTCTTAGCAGAAGCGGGAATTGCCTCAGCCAGCTTCTCAGCGCAGAAGGGACGGTACAGACGAACCTTCACAAGGCCGACCTTCTCGCCTGCGGCCATCATGTAGTCGATGACCTCCTCTGCTACGTCACATACAGAGCCCATAGCAACGATCACGCGCTCTGCCTCGGGATGGCCGTAGTAGTTGAACAGCTTGTAATCGGTGCCAAGCTTCTCGTTGACCTTGTTCATATACTCCTCAACGATTGCGGGGAATGCGTTGTAGTAGGAGTTGCAGGCCTCACGGTGCTGGAAGAAGATATCGCCGTTCTCGGCAGAGCCGCGAAGAACGGGATGCTCGGGGTTGATGGCGCGGGAGCGGAATGCCTTGATCGCGTCCATATCGACCATCTCGGCAAGATCCTTGTAGTCCCATGCCTCGATCTTCTGCACCTCGTGAGAGGTACGGAAGCCGTCGAAGAAGTTCAGTACGGGAACGCGGCCCTTGATGGT
>JAZQWF010000045.1:0-10143 GCA_045632185.1 Eubacteriales bacterium | reverse complement strand
GGAGGAGTTCCCCTACGCGATCCGCCTTGTTTCCGACGTCGTTTCCTCTAACGGTTCTACCTCTCAGGGCTCCGTTTGCGGCTCTACGCTCGCTTTGATGGACGCAGGCGTTCCGATCAAGGCACCCGTTGCAGGTATCTCCTGCGGCCTGATCACCGCTGAGGACGGCACCTGGGACATCATGATGGATATCCAGGGTCTGGAAGACTTCTACGGCGATATGGACTTCAAGGTAGCCGGTACTCACAAGGGTATCACCTCTATCCAGATGGACTTGAAGGTTGACGGCCTGACGCCCGAGATCATCAAGGCAGCTCTTGAAATGACCCACAAGGGCCGCGATTATATCATCGACGAGGTTCTTTTGAAGGCAATTCCTGCACCCCGTGCAGAGGTTTCCAAGTACGCTCCCAAGATGACCACCATGAAGATCGATCCCGACAAGATCCGTGAGGTTATCGGTAAGGGCGGCGCAGTGATCCAGAAGATTACCGCAGAGTCCGGCGCGAAGATCGACATCGACGACGACGGCACGATCCGCATCGCTGCCATCAACGGCGAGAGTGCAGACATCGCACGCAAGGCAATCGCTGCTATCGCATACGACCCCGAGGTTGGCGCCGTATTCGAGGGCAAGGTCACCGGCATCAAGGAATTCGGCTGCTTCGTTGAGTACCTGCCCGGCAAGGAGTGCATGGTGCATATCTCCAAGATTGCAAAGACCCGTATCGACAAGGTCGAGGACGTCCTGAAAATGGGCGACATCGTCAAGGTCAAGTATATGGGCATCGATCAGAAGAAGAACCGTATGGAATTCTCCATCAAGGACGCTTTGGACTGATTTGTTCATTATAAGAAAGAAGGGCACCCCTTTTGAAAGGGGCTGCCCTTCTTTCTGATTTTAGCCATCCGCGAAAAATAATTCAATCTTCCCACCCGAAACTTTTGACACAAATGAAAAACCGTAAGGGGCGACCTCCGGACGCCCCGCAATCCGCGACGAATAATCGGATAACGCACCCCAAAGCAAAGAAAAAACGTGCAGAACGAGGCGCACCGCAAAAAGCAAGGCGAAGGCGTAGTAAATCTACGTCGAGCCGCTTTTGTGGAGCAACGAAGTTCTGCGCGTTTTTTCGAAGCTTTAAACTTTACCCTTCCAATTCTTATACTGATAAGACTTCGGATCCGGCGAAGCTACGCCGGGCAGGGCAAGGGTATACATCGCCTTGGCGATCTTGCCGTAATCGGCACGGAAATGCACCGAGGACTTGGTGACAAGGATCTTGCACTCCTCGGGCGCGATGCCGTGGCTACGGAACACCTCCAAGTCAAAGGGCTGGCGCGTAAGCGAGGTCACGATGACCACGTTGCCGCCGACCTCGATCACGGCAGCCTTGCCATGTGTACCCCACAGACCATGGCTCATTTCTCCCTTGAACACGTACTTGCCATCGGTAATGGCGCGCACGTAGGCGTCCATTTCAATGGGCGCGCCCGAAAGGACGGGATCGCTCCAACCGCCAAGCGAAAGATGAACGGTATTGCCTACGCCTGCCGCCTCGCACTTTTTCACGCTCTCGGGGTCAAGGATCGTGGCAACCGCCGCCCCCGTGATGCCGCGCTCCAAAATACGGCGCAGGATATGCGTGGTTTCGCCAAGCGCGCCCGCACCGGGGTTATCCGAGGAGTCGCCCAGCACGGCGGGATACTGCCCCTCACGCTCGATGCGGTCAAGCACCTCGTCAAGATCGGGATAGTTGCGTACCAATTGGGGGATACGGTCAATAATCATCTGTTCCAGCTCGTCGGCAAGCTTCTCGGCAAGCTTTTGGTCATTGTTGGTCGTCACCATCACGGCCATACCCATTTCCTCTGTATCAGAGGGGAAGAAGCCGTGCGCCAAGCGCGCTTCCAGCACGCCGTCCATCGCGCGCATTTCCTTCATACGGGCATAGATGGGTGAAATTTCCGGCTCTGCCGTGGGGAAAAGCGGCAACAGATAGGGGATACGGCGATACGCCATCGTGGGGGTTGCCGTGCCGTTTAAGATCTCGCGCATAATACGCGCCGCGGCAGCACCCGTTTGTGCAATATCCGTGTGCGGATAGCAATCGTAGCAGACAAGTGCGTCCGTGTTATCATACATTTTTTGCGTGACGTTTGCGTGCAGATCCATTGAGCAAATAAAGGGTACGTCCTTGCCGATAATAGCTCTCACGGCCTCGCAAAGCTCACCGCTGGCGTCCGCATGGCCCTCCACCACGGTGGCACCGTGCAGATGGAAAAACACACCGTCAAGGGGCATATTCTCGCGGATCGCACCCAAGATACGCGCGCAAACGAAATCGAAAACGTCCTCCTCTACCGTGCCGCAGGGCATCGCGCCGATGCCGATCGCGGGGATCAGCTCTACATCGTCATATTGCGACATCGCATCTACAAAGCCGCCAAGGTCGGTGGCTACGCCGCGCTGCTTTTCGATCAGATCCTGTCCCTCAAACCAGCGGAACACGCGAAACGCCTCAAAATCCGCCTTCTTGGGGCAAAAGGTATTCGTTTCGTGCGTAAACTGTGCAACAAGTACTCGTTTCATCATTTTCTCCTCGTCACGCTTTGAAATTAACTACATTATATCATAAAATGCCGCAAAACGCAACGCCAAACACGCGTTTTTCCACGCTCCCATATTTTCTATCTCATATTTGTGCCGCGTCTGCAAAACCTATAAAAAAAGCAAAAAGGCGGTACACGGAATGAAAAAAGCGGGGTTTGGCGACAAAATTTTGCTGATCGGCACAGCGGGGATCTTACTGTGCGGCGCGGTGGGGCTATGCGCCTTCCCCGCACCGCGCTTTTCTGCTGCGGAAAACCGCAATCTGACCGCGTTCCCCACCTTTACGACAGAGGCGCTGGCAAGCGGCGCTTACACCGCCGCGCTGGACGATTTTGCCACCGAGCGCCTCCCTTTCCGCGACGTTTGCCGCCACGCCTACGCCGACGGCGAGCTGTTGCTGGGTCGCGGCGAGAGCCACGGTGTGATCCTTTGCCGCGACGGCTCGCTCTGCCGCCGAAACGAGGTAAATGAACAGATCTTTGCGCGTAATCTTGCCGCGCTTACCCGCCTGCAAAAGTCGATCGGCGATCTACCCTTGACCGTGGCCGTAGCGCCCCGCCGCATTGACGTGCGCGACGAGGTGCTGCCCGCGCTTTACGATACCGCACGCGAGCAGAGTGTATGGGAGGCACTCCCTGCGGGCGCTGTCACCTTTTTGAACGCAACAACGGACACACAGTGGTACCGCACCGACCACCACTGGACGCAAGAGGGGGCGTATTTCGCCTACGTGCAGCTTGCCCGCTTTCTTGGATATACACCCTATCCCTCCGACGGCTTTTGCGCGGAGGTGGTGTCCAAAAGCTTTCTTGGCACCAGCGCTGCGGCAGCAGGTTTTTCCGAAATTACCCCCGACACGGTATGCGTTTGGCGTTATGCGGGTGATATGAGCTACCGTGTCCTGCGCGACGGACAAAGCGCCGATTTCACGGGGCTTTACGATATGAAAAAGCTTTCCTCGCACGATCAATATTCCTTTTTTCTTGGCGGCAACTGCGGGCTTTTGCAAATTGACCGTGGGAAGGAGGATACCCGTCCCACGCTGCTTGTGATCAAGGACAGCTTTGCCAATTCTCTGCTCCCTTTTCTTGCGCGCCATTATCGCATTCTTGCCGTGGATCCGCGCTATTACACGGGCAAGCTGCACGCACTTGCGCAAGATGCCGACGCGGTGCTGGCGCTGTGCGGAATGCAAACGCTGACGCAATCCCCGTTTTTCACGCTGCTAAGATAGAAAAAAGCCCCTCGCGCTGCGAGGGGCTTTCCATATTATTTTAATTATTTCGTGCCGTAGAAGGCAAGATCGCCAACCTCAACGGTGCCGGCAAGGGTGGGAGCGGTCTGCTTTGCGCAGCTCAGGAATGCGCACTCGCCAACCGTTTCAAGGGTAGCGGGGAATACAAATCCCTCCAACATAGCGCAATCTGCAAAGGCGTAATCACCGATCTCGGTGCCGTTTTCGCTCCAAGTCACGGTTTTCAGACTAGTGCAATTCATAAATGCCATCTTAGGCAGCTTGGTCAGCGTTGCAGGCAGTGCAACGGTAGTAAGGTCCGTGCAGTCAGAGAAAGCACCCGTACCAAGTGCAGTCAGACTGCCGGTGATGGACATAGAGGCAAGCTTCACGCAGCCGGCAAAGGCCATATCGCCGATCTTGGTCAGTGCAGCGGGCATCTTCACCGCGGTCATGGCAATGCAGCCGTAGAATGCGGAATCACCGATGGAAACGATCGTATCGGGCAGGGTAACAGCTGTAATGTTTGCGCACGCCTTGAAGGCATCTTCTGCGATCTCGGTCACGTTACGCTGATCGATCTGATCGGGAATGATCACAGCGTGCTTTACGTTAGGGTTAGAGCTATACTTAATAATTCTTACCTCGTCAACGTTGATATACTCGTAACGGATCGACACACCGTTGGGATTTTCCTCGGGAGAGTAGCTAAGCGTTGTATTCGTAACGGTCATATCGGTGGCTTCCTCGTCCTCGTCGTCGTCCTTGGAAGAGCACGCAACCAGCGTAAGCAGCATCAAAAGGGCCAGCATCAAGGCAAAAACTCTTTTCATTATGGGGTTCCTCCTCATCGTATGTGCGCCCTGACGCGCACACATAATTTAACAAATACTATTATAACGCAAATCTTCTTTTCTGTCAATAGATGATGCCATCTTTTTTACAGGATATGCCTTTTTTGCTTGACATCGCCATTTTAAGTTGCTATAATTATACTGAAATATTATGTCGCGCACACGCGACGTGAAGGAGAAATTATGGATATCAAGCAGTTCATTAAGGAAAACGAACAAAGCATGTACGATCTTTTAAAGGATCTGTGCCTGATCTCTGCCCCCTCCGGCAAGGAGGACGCCCGTGCCGCGTTCTGCAAGGAATGGTTTGAAAAGATCGGTGCGAAGGGCGTTTACATCGACGAGGCCAAGAACGTGATCTTCCCCCTGAATGCCGAGGGCAGCAACGAGCTGACCGTTTACGTGGCGCACACCGACACCGTGTTCCCCGATGAAGAGCCGATGCCCTACTCGGACGACGGCGAGATCGTGCGTTGCCCCGGTGTAGGTGACGACACCGCCAGTCTTGTGGTCATGATGCACCTTGCCAAATATTACATAGAAAACGGCATTACCCCCAAGAACGGTATTCTGTTCGTGGCCAACTCCTGTGAGGAGGGCCTTGGCAACCTCAAAGGTACGCGCAAGCTGTTTGAGGACTACGCGGGCCGCGTCAAGCAGTTCGTCAGCTACGACTCTCACATTCACAAGATCAACGATCGCTGCGTCGGCTCTCACCGCTATGAGGTCGAGGTGCAGACCAAGGGTGGCCACTCCTACACCGCCTTCGGTAACAAGAACGCCATCGCGGCGCTGGCCGATATGATCCACGATATCTACGCCATCGAAATGCCCGTGCGCGAGAACAGCCGCGTCACACTCAACGTCGGCATCGTGGAGGGCGGCACCTCCGTCAACACGATCGCCCAGAGCGCGAAGATGCTTTGCGAGTACCGCTCGGACAATGCCGAGTGCATTGACATCATGAAAGAAAAGTTCCACGAGATCTTTGAGAAGGCCAAGACCGACGAGGTCAAGGTCATCGTCACCCCCGTTGGCGAGCGCCCCTGCGCACGCGGCGTAAACGAAAAGGATCTGCAAGCATTGATTGCAAAATGCGCTACCGTAATTGAGGAAGTGGACGGCCGGGCTCCCATCTACGCGTCCGGCTCGACCGACTGTAACATTCCCCTCTCGCTTGGCGTACCCGCCGTCTGCATTGGCGTATACAACGGCGGCGGCTCTCACACCCGCGAGGAATGGATCGAAAAGAAATCGATGGTGCCCGGCCTTGAAATCGCCATCAAGGCGGCCGCAAAGCTGAACGAAAACGTATAAAAACGGAGGACACGTATCATGAAATTTACCGCAGCAGGCGACGCGATCATCCAGCGCCGCATTCAAGACGAATTCCCCGGCTTTGACGAGCTTACCCCCTTCATCGAGCAGGGAGACGCACGCTTTTTCAATCTGGAAACGACCCTGAACAAAGAGGGTGAGTGCCACGGCTCGCAGTTCAGTGGCGGCACCTATATCCGCACCACGCCCCGCGTGCTTTGGGACTTGCAGAAGTTCGGCTTTAACATGACCTCCTTCAACAACAACCACGCGCTGGACTTCTCCTACGAGGGACTTTACGCCACCTTGGAGGCCTTGGAGGAAACCGACCTTGTTCACGCAGGCGTTGGCTACAACCTGGCAGAGGCCGCCGCGCCCCGTTATCTGGAAACGCCCAACGGCCGTGTCGCACTGATCGCCGTCAACACCACCTTTGATGCCCCCATGATGGCAGGCACGCAGAACGAGCGCGTCCCCGGCCGCGCCGGCATCAACGGCCTGCGCAAGAAAGCGCATCTCCAAGTTACCAAGGAGGAGCTTGCCGCGATCCGCGCCATCGCAGACCGCTCCAACATCAACGCCTCCAAGGACATCATTCGCCGCGAGGGTTATCTGCCTCCGCTTGCCGACGGCGAGGCGATCCTGGGCGATCTTTCCTTCAAGGAAGGCCCCACCACCGAGTATATCGTCACGATCGATCCGCGCGATATCGGGCGCGTGAAGAAGGCGATCTTTGAGGCCAAGTTGCAGGCAGATTACATCATGATCTCCGTCCACTCGCACGAGATCAGCGGCACGGCCAAGGAGTGCCCCTCCAAGTTCCTTATCGACTTCGCGCACACCTGCATTGACGAGGGCGCACACGCCGTGATCGGCCACGGTCCCCACCTGCTTCGCCCCATCGAGGTCTATAAGAATTGCCCCATCTTCTACTCTCTTGGCGATTTCATTCTTCAACTTTACAACGTGGAATTCGGCCCTGCCGACTTCTTTGAAAAGCACGGCGTTGATCCCAATGCCACCATGCACGAGCTGCTTGCAACCCGTTCCGCAAACTTCACCCGCGGGCTTATGACCGACTGGCGTATGTTCCTTTCCGTCATTCCGATCTGGGAAACGAATGCGGACAATACCCTGAAATCCCTGCGCCTTGTTCCCATTATGGGCGCGATGGAGGGCAACAAATCCGAGATCGGTCTGCCCCGCCTGATCGATCCCGCCAAGGTCGTGGAGTATCTTGGCGAAATGTCCAAGCCCTACGGCGTGACGCTTAGTGCCGCCGAGGACGGTCTGATCGACTGTAAGTGGTAAAATTCTGAAATTGAAAGGAGGTGCGCGATGAAAGCACCCGCAAACAGCGTGAAAAACCTCAAAGGCGTAGGCCCTGCAAAGGCAACCGCTTACGAAAAGCTCGGCATCCGCACCACCAAGGATCTTTTATACCATTTCCCGCGAAGCTATGAAAATCGCGGTGATATCTGCACGCTGGCCGATGCCCCCGAGGACGCACGCTGCGCCCTTGTGCTGACCGTTGGCACCGAGCCGCGCAGCGCCCGCATTCGCGGACGCATGACGCTGCTAAAATTCCGCGCGTACGACGAAAGCGGCACGTGCGAGATCACCTTTTTCAACCAGGACTATCTCAAACACCGGTTCCTGCTTGGCTCCACCTTCCGCTTCTGGGGCAAGGTGCAAAAGACGGGCAAAAACAAAAAGACCTATAAGATGCTCTCGCCCGAGAGCGAGGAATGGCGCGAGGATCAGCCCCTGCCCGACCTTTCGCCCGTCTACCGACTTTCCGAGGGACTTTCCCCCAAGCTGATCGGACAAAATATGGAGGAGGTGCTGGCCTCCACCGCCACGATGACGGATCCCCTGCCCGACCGCATCCGTCAGGAGCGGCGCCTCGCGACGCTTGGCTTTGCGCTGCGCAACATTCACAATCCCAAGGATTATATGTCGCTGGCCGCGGCGAAAAAGCGCCTGATCTTTGACGAGTTCTTCACCTTCGCGCTGGGACTTGCACTCACGCGGGAAAAAGGTAAGGAAGGGGACGGCGCACCCGCCTGCACGGCGGCAGATCTCGCACCGCTCACGGCCCTTTTGCCCTACGAGCTGACGGGCGCGCAGCAGCGCGCCATCTCGGAGATCCGCGCAGATATGATGAGAACTGCGCCGATGAGCCGCATCGTCGTGGGTGACGTGGGTTGCGGCAAGACGGTCTGTGCCGCCGCCGCGATGCTGTTTGCCGTACAAAGCGGCAGACAGGCCGCGCTGATGGCCCCCACCGAAATTCTGGCAAGGCAGCATTTCGAGGATCTTTCCCCCATCTTCCACTCCCTCGGCATTCGTGCCGAGCTTCTGATCGGCGCCACCACGGCCGCCAAAAAGCGCAAGATCAAGGAGGAGCTTCTCGCAGAAGATCCTGCCAAGCGTTTGCCTATCGTCATCGGCACGCAGGCTCTGCTTTCCGACGGTGTCGGCTTTGCCGCGCCGGGCCTTATCGTCACGGACGAGCAACACCGTTTCGGTGTAAATCAGCGTGCCGTGCTTTCCGAAAAGAACAAATCCGCGCACGTGCTGGTGATGAGCGCCACGCCCATTCCGCGCTCGCTTGCGCTCGCGCTTTACGGCGATCTTTCCCTTTCCCGCATTGACGAGATGCCCAAGGGGCGTCAGCGCGTGGATACCTTTGCGGTGGACGAAAGCTACCGTCAGCGCATGAACGCATTTATAGAAAAAACTTGCGCCGAGGGCGGTCAGGTCTACGTTGTCTGTCCCGCCGTTGAGGAGCGCGATGCCGAGCCCGACGAGCTTTTGCTTTCCGAGATCGGCGAGGAAGCGCCCTTGGAGCGCGCTCCCCTCAAAGCCGCCGTACAGTATGCCGAGGAGCTGAAAGCCGCACTCCCCGCGCTTTCCATCGGTATCGTACACGGTAAAATGAAGAGCAAGGAAAAGGAAGCGATCATGCAATCCTTCGCCGCGGGCGAGGTGCAGGTGCTGGTTTCCACCACGGTGATTGAGGTCGGTGTAAACGTGCCGAACGCATCGCTGATGATCGTGGAAAACGCCGAGCGCTTCGGTCTTTCCCAGCTCCACCAGCTGCGCGGTCGCGTGGGACGCGGCACGCGCAAGTCCTATTGCATTTTGATGTCGGCCACCTCGCTTGCGGGTGACAGCACCGCCGCGCGCCGCCTTTCCACGATGAAAACGACCTATGACGGGTTTGAAATTGCGGAAAAGGACCTCGCGCTCCGTGGCCCCGGCGATTTCCTCTCCGGCGCAACGGATAGCAGCATTCGCCAAAGCGGCGGTGTGAAATTCCGCTTGGCCGCCCTTTGCGACGATACGGGGCTGCTTACTGCCGCCTTTGCCGACGCCAAGGCATTGATCGCCGAGGATCCTGCCCTTGCAGCTTACCCCGCGCTGCGTGCATCGGTAGACGCCGCCTTCACGCTCTCCCCCGAAACCATCAGCTGATATGCGGATATTTCTGTGTGATGCGGGCAATATCCCGCAGGACGTACTGAAAAAAGCGGCGCGATTTCTGCCCGAGGGGCGCGTGCCGCGCGAGGATATCCGCGCAGACGCCTATGCCGCCCGCGTGATTGGCACGCTGCTGGCGCACTACGCGATAAAGCAAATATCCCCCGAAACGGTATGTGAAAAATGGCTTGTTGCCGAAAGTGGCAAGCCCTATATTGAAAGCTGCCCCGTTCATTTCAACATCTCACACGCAAGCGGGATTGTGGTGGTGGCGGTGTCCAAAAGCACCCCTGTGGGCATAGATATCGAGCAGATGCGCCAAATGCGCAAGGGATTTGCCGCGCGCTATTTCAATGAAGCAGAGCAAGCCGTTCTCCGCGATGCCAATGACCCCGACGAGGCGCTGATCCGTCTGTGGACGGCCAAGGAGGCCGTAGGCAAGCAACATGGCACGGGATTAGGCAAAAATATCCCCGCGATCGACACGCAAGAAGCCATGCACACGGTGCTTGAACGAAATGGCACGCGCTATGCGCTCTCCATAGCCCCCAAGTGCGCTCTCCCGCCCTTGGAATGGGTGGACTTTTCCAAATTAGTGCCGTAACGGGCATGAAAAAAGCCGACTTGCTATGGCAAGT
>JAZQWF010000044.1:0-1915 GCA_045632185.1 Eubacteriales bacterium | reverse complement strand
CTGACCTGCGGTAAATCCCGCCTTGCGGTCGATCTGATTCACGTAATCCTGATACTGCTCCGCCAGCGGCGATTCGCATCCGCCAAGGAGATAATAGATCTCCAGATTTTGCCGCAACAGCTGCTCGGCAAAGAGCTTGCTATCGCGGCACTTGTGCCCATCGGGCGTGGTAAAGGTGATGTACTTGTAGCCCTCGCGCCAATCCACCGTGTAACCGTGCATCTCCATTTCATAAATGAACTCCTCGCGGCTGCGCGTGCGGCAAGCCACGCGATAGGCGAGATTGCGCAGGTCCTGCTTCCATTTCGGCATCTTGCCAAAGCTGGATTTCTCCTCGGTGACCGAGAGCCCGTATTCACGGCAAAGCCGATTGGAGTAGGCCTTGACGCGGAGCATATCTTCGCGCGTTTGGTGGAATTTCTTGCCCGTATGGTAGCTCACCGAGTTCATCACCAGATGGTTGTGGATGTGCCCCTTGTCCACGTGCGTGGCGACGAGGATCTGATAGCCCTTGAAATACTCCGCAAGCCGCACGCCGATCTCGTGGGCGATCTCGGGTGTGATATCGTCATCCGGGCTGAAGGATTGCACGATGTGATAGTATTGCCTGCCGTCCTCCTTGCGGAATTTCCGCTTGACAAACAAGAACTCATCGAGCGCCGTTTCGGGGCTGCACCGCACGCCCGAGATGAGCAGATCGTCGGTCTTTTCCCTGTTGGTCACATAGTTCAACACAGTTTTTAAGGGGCTCCCTGACACAATGAATTTAACAATTGCCAAATGCGTGCCACCTCCCTTCTTGTTTCGCGCAGATCCACCACGTCCACAAAGCCCGTGTTGGCGTGGCGCGTGAGTTGATTTAAGTTGTTTCCGATGCGCCGCAGCTCGTCGGTGAGCGCGTCCGCGCCCTCGATTACGGTCACGTGCTTACCCTCGATGCAAGCCCTGATGTAGTCGCTGAGCGACCAGCCGCACGCGGCGGCCTTCTTTTCCAATTCTTCCTTTTCCCGTGCGCTGACGCGGAACGGGATAATCAAATCTCTGTTCATAAAATCTCCTTTCAAAATCATAGGGGTATGGGCTTAGCCCGATGCCTTTGGCGGACCGCTGTGGTGGTCCGTAATACAAAGGCGAAACTCGCAATCACGCGTCCTTCGCGCTCCAAATGCAGAAAAGGATACATTCAGATTTTGCGTTACATGCGATACAGCAGGCGCCGCAAGGCTTTTCGGGGCTTGGCAAGCGATACCAAACCGCATCACGTACCGCTTGAAAAAGAGCGTCAACACAAGGCTATCACACGCCGTACCGCTTGTACCGCATCTGTTATTCACAACGCATCACCTCCTCAACTGCCGCTTTGCGCAAGCGCATCACGCGTCGGCTGGTTGCGCCAAAACGCATTGTGCCCGTGTTCTTACCGCTGATCTGCAACAGAAATCCTTCTTCAAACAACGCCTTTGCAAGTGCCTTAGCGCTGATAGAAAAGCTCTCGTCTTGCGCATCGCACATTCGTTTGACCAGTCGATGTGCATTTTCCAGAACGAGATAATAGTATTCCTCGTCCTCGTATCCCACAAAATTGGGAGGCAAGGTGCTCGGATTGTTTTTAGACAAAAGCGAGCATTCCCCTGCATCCAAAAGCCCCATCAGCTTACGAACGAAAATGTGGGTGGGCTTGTCCGCTGCCACACAAGCGGATTGCTTTGCCGCCAACGTCAAAAGCATATTTTCAAATACCTCGCGGTGCTCATCCTCTCGTTGCTCGTCCAACGCGCCCGCATCTTTCAAAAATCGCAAAAGCATAAAAAAACCCAGTTCAAGACAAGCGACAGCATCCGCTGTGCGCCCGTGAAAGCGGATATTTGTGCTTTTGAGTGCTTCGGAGTACCTCTCACGCCTTTGCTCGCAGAAC
>JAZQWF010000043.1:0-6218 GCA_045632185.1 Eubacteriales bacterium | reverse complement strand
GAGGAGCAACAGCCGCCTTCTTCGCAGCCATCATTTCAAGAAGGCCGCCAACAAGCGTCAGCACAAACGCCAAGAAGATCAAAATGATCGAGGGGATCACAATCAGCTTGAAGGTCACTGCATATTGCGTATGTACCGTATATCCCAGCACGGTGCCAAGCGTTTTATGGCCGTACACGTATCTGGTGTCGTTATCGATCATAACGGCAATCAGCAGCGCTGCCGCGGCAAGCACGACCGGAGAGAAAAATACCTTCTTGGTGGATTTCATTACAATGGATACCACAACGGTAGCCACCGCAAGGCCAAGCATCACAATAGAAATGATTTCCAGAGCGGTGCTGTAACCCATTCCGTCCAGCTTCGATATTCTGTCGAAATAGCTTGCAGTGCTGTAAGTGTATTCGCTATCCAGATCCACTCTGGTGTAATTCGAGAGTTTAATTCCCCACGCCTCTTCTTCCGTTACAACACGTCCTCTGAGGGCGGGCAGCAGCACGAATGCAACCACCAGGAAAAGCAGCGCAACACAGCGGAGCACGTTTGCAAGCGTTCTTGTTTTGTTTGTTGTCATGATAAGACCTCCCTTTTCGTTGTCGAAAATAAACGTTCCCCGCGAAAGGCAAGTGCCAAAACTTTACTTTTTCGGGGTACTCTTTCATTATAGCACGCGCGCAAGGTATTGTCAACTCTAAACCCGGATTTTGTAAAAAAAACACACCTCACGCAAGAATACGGAAGAACACGCAGAAAAACCTTGAAAAAGCGCTGTTTTTTTGGTATAATAGATGCAATCAAACGAAAGGAGCGCACCATGATCGACAAGGCCTATCTGGAAATCACGAATATCTGCAACCTGCGCTGCTCCTTTTGCCACGGGACGAAGCGCGAAAAGCGCATGCTCACGGACACGGAGTTTGAGCTGATCACCGACCGCCTTGCGGGCAACGTCAAATTCCTGTATTTTCACCTGATGGGCGAGCCGCTTTTGCACCCGTCCTTCCCCCAATTTGTAAAGCGCGCATGGGAGAAGGGATTTTATCCGATCCTGACCACCAACGGCTCACTCCTTGCAAAATGTGGCCAAACGGTATTGGAAAACCTGCCCTACAAGATCAGCATTTCCCTGCACGCCCCCGCGGCAAATGCCGCGTTTGCCGATCCCGCCTACTTTGAAAGCTGCATTGATTTTGCCAAGCAGGCCGCGGCAAAGGGCTGTATTACCGTGCTTCGCCTTTGGAACATCGGCGGTGAGGGTGAGGAAGAAAACGCCGCGATCCTTGCAAAATTGCACGAGGCGTTCCCCGGTGAATGGGCGCCCTCGCACCGCGACAGCATTCGCCTTTCCCGCGAAAAAGACACCAAGGTGTTTTTGGAGTGGGGGGAGCATTTTGAATGGCCGGATATGGCCTGCCCCGAAGCCCCCGCCGATGCGGATATCTTCTGCCACGCGGTGCGCCACCAGTTCGGTGTGCTGTGCGACGGCACCGTCGTGCCTTGTTGCTTGGACTCCGAGGGCGTTTTGGCGCTCGGCAACCTGCTGACCAATTCCTTGGACGAGATCCTGCAATCCCCCCGTTCCCGCGCCATCTACGGCAATTTCACCAACCGCCGCGCCATCGAGCCACTCTGCCGCCGCTGCGATTACGCCAAGCGCTTTTCACGGAAATAAGTTTCAACGATAGCCGCCTTTTTGCCTCCCTCCGGGAGGGAGCCTTCTATCAAAAAGAAAACCTCTAGAAAAAGCAATAACGAGCAAGGGTTAAACCTCCCTTTGCTCGTTATTGCTTTTCAAATTCTTTGCCTAAAATTAAATCATCAATAGAAACATTAAAATAGCGGGACAGCTTTACTAGCATCTCTAAGTCCGGACTTCTTTTTCCTGTTTCGTAATAAGAAAGCGCCTCTCTGCTAATAGAAAGATCAAGTGCCACTTTTAATTGGCCATATCGTTTCCGCTTTCTGATTTCTTTCAAGCCAATCATTTTCATATTTTCCACATCCCCCCCTTGACATAATTGTAACAAAATGTTACACTATATGTAACATTTTGTTACACATCGCTTTAGTGGAGGTGTCATCGTGAAAAAAGTCTTTCGTATTCTTCTCCTTGTGCTACTCGTTTGCTCATTAGTCGCTTGTAATGATTCGGTATCCACCACCATCAGTAATATTGATGATCAAACAATAAACATCATTTTGCCCACGGTAACATTTGTCACGAACGGAGGTAGTGCCATAAATTCTCAAAGCACTACGGTCATAAAAAAATCTCCACAAACCGAGCGCGAGCATTACCTTTTTGACGGTTGGTATTTTGACGAAACATTTAAATCACTCGCCGTTTTTCCGCTATCCATAGAATACGACACTACTTTATATGCAAAATGGCTAAAAATTTATGATACCGCCACCGCTGAAAACTGCAGCATTTCAGGAAAAAGTGGATATGATTCCTCACGTTCTTTCAACGTAAGCCCTCCTAATTTTGATTTTACAGCTTTAGCGGAACGCGGCCTCAAACTTAAGATCACTGTTTCTTATGACGTCCACTATCAAAAAAAATATGATGTTCTATGGGATATCGGCTATGCCGGAGCACCACACTACGAGGTATATTTGATGGATGAGGATTTAAAAGGAAACTGGGAAGAAGACGTTCAAGCACCTAAGTCCTCTCAAACTCGCGATATTGTCATAGCAACCAAAGCCGACTATTATCACAACAATATCATAAAATTAAAATTTTCGACCAACAACATTCAAAACATCATATATTTTTCCAATATCACAATCACATACGAATGTGGGAAATAACACGTTGCTACAAAAAAGACCGCCCTTCGGCGGTCTTTTTTATTTCTTTTCTTCGTCCTTTTTCATTTCCGTCCACGCGCGGTTTGGCACGGGCGGCACGGGCGGTGTCACAAGGGGCGGGAAATTCGTCCCCGCCTTCTCGCGGCTGTTTTTGCCCGGGTCTTTCTTATTTTCGCTCATTTTCATCACCTCACTAACGGTAGTTTTCCGCACCGTCGCGGGGTTTATTCCAAAAACTCGCGCAAAAGATCCCTTTCTTCAAAATTGGGAGTATAGGCGGCGCTTGCGGCCTCCTTGCCCTGGAAAAAACCCTCAAAGCCAAGCTCCGCGGCACGCGCCATCACACTATCGTACTCAAAGGAGGTCACGCGGCGTTTGAGATTTTTCGGGGCGTCCTCAGGCGCGAAATCGGGCGTGTACTGACGCATCAGCGAAAGTCGGATATCCGCCACGGGCAGCGTCGCAGCCACGCGCTCCAACACCGCGATAGCGTCTGCGCGGCAACCGGGCAGCACCAGATGACGCACCATCACGCCGCGCGTCATTTTCCCCCGCGCGTCAAATTGCACCGCGCCCGTCTGCCGATACATTTCCCGCAGTGCCGCCGTCGCAACCTCGGCATAATCGGGGGCAGCGGAATATGCCAAGGAAAGCTCGCTTGACACGTATTTGAAATCGGGTAGATACACGTCCACAAGCCCCGCCAACAGGCGCAAGGTTTCCACACGCTCGTACCCGCCGCAATTATACACCACGGGGATATGCAAGTGCGGCTTGGCGATCCGCATCGCCTCGGCCACACCGCTTGCGTAGTGCGTAGGCGTGACCAGATTGATATTTTCCGCACCGCGTTCCTGCATAAAAAGAAAGAGATCAGCCAGCTGCTCCATGCTCAAAATTTTACCGCTTTCGGGGGTACGTATGGCACTATTCTGGCAAAAAACACAGCGCAACGAGCAGCCCGTGAAAAACACGGTTCCGGAGCCCCGCTCCATACTGATCGGCGGCTCCTCGAAGGGGTGCAGCGCGGCACGCGCCACGCGGATCTCGCCGTCCATCGCGCAAAAACCAAGCCCTCCCGCCGTGCGATCGGCACCGCAGCCGCGCGGACACAAAAAACAGCGATTTTCCATACCGTTCACCCCCTTTTTTCTTTTATCATAGCATATTTTTGCAAAAAATGCAAGAATTGCGCAAAAAGTTTGCCAAAGCCAAGCAATTTGTGGTAAAATAAGAGTAGAACTCTTATTTCGGAGGGTGTTTTATGGAAAATATCTTATCCCGCGCAGAAATTCTGTGCGTGGGCACCGAGCTGCTGATCGGTGACATTGTGAATACCAACGCCGCCTATCTTTCCCGCCGCCTTGCCACGCTGGGCATCGGCGTGTATCGGCAAAGCGTGGTGGGCGACAACAAGGCGCGCCTTGCCGAGGATCTGCGCACCGCGCTTTCCCGCGCGGATCTGGTGATCACCAGCGGCGGCCTCGGTCCAACCGCAGACGATATGACCAAGGAGATCGCCGCCGAGGTATTCGGTCGCAGAATGGAGCTGCACGCCCCTTCCCTTGCGCGTATTGAGCGCTATTTTGCCGCCACGGGCCACGTGATGACGCCGAACAACCGCAAGCAGGCCATGATGCCCGAGGGAGCGATCGTCTTTGATAACGATTACGGCACCGCCCCCGCACTGGCGCTTGTCAATGACGAGGGCAAGGTGCTGGTGCTGCTCCCCGGCCCGCCACGCGAATTAGAGCCGCTGTTCCGCGAGAAGGTCGAGCCCTTCCTGCGCCCGCGCTGCGGCGCCACGCTGTTCAGCCGCAACGTGCATATCTGCGGTATGGGCGAGTCCGCCGTGGAGGCGGCGCTCCCCGCTTCGTTGCTGGAAAGCAACAATCCCACCGTTGCCCCCTACTGTGTGGCGGGCGAGGTACGCCTGCGCGTGACGGCCAAGGCCTGCGACGAGCGCGAGGCCGCGCTCCTTTGCGACGAAGCGGTAGAACAGATCAAAAATACACCCGTTGGGGGGTATATTTACGCCATTGACACCCCCTCGCCCGAGGCAGCGCTGATCGAAAAGCTGCTGGAAAAGGGGCTGACCGTTACCACGGCAGAGTCCTGCACCGGCGGTCTTATTGCCAAGCGCCTGACGGATATCGCCGGCAGCTCCGCGGCGGTCCTTGGCGGCTTCGTGACCTACCAGACGCACACCAAAACGCAGCTGCTGGGTGTTCCCGCCGAGCTGATTGAAAAGCACGGTGTAGTCAGTGGCGAGGTGGCCTGCGCTATGGCCGAGGGCGCACGCCAAGCGCTTAATGCAGACATTGCGATCGCCACCACGGGCTACGCAGGCCCCGGCGGCGGGGACGAGCAAAATCCCGTCGGCACGGTCTTTATCGCCGTGGCGGGCAAAAAAGGCACCTCCGTGCGCCGCTTCAACGCCTCGCCGCTGCGCGACCGCGCCTATATTCGCACCGTGGCCGCCACCAACGCGATCCTGGACGCGCTTCACTACCTTTTCTGATGTGCAATACCGCTAAAATATTATATATGTTTATGTATAAATAGTAAAATCTGCGTTTAGCCCTTGACACATTCCCAAAAGATTGTTAAAATTATATCAAGTATTTATTTCGTCAGAATTTGACGAGGGAGGACATTTATTATGGCAAAGCTTCGTAAAATCGGCATTTTGACTTCGGGTGGCGACGCCCCCGGTATGAACGCGGCGGTTCGCGCCGTAGCACGCAAGGCCCTGGATGAGGGCATCGAGGTCGTCGGCATCGTCGGCGGCTACGCAGGTCTTATTCAGGACGAGATCATTCCCTTCACCCCCCGCTCTGTTTCCAACATCATTGCCCGCGGCGGCACGATGCTCTACTCTAACCGTTGTCTTGAATTCAAGACCGAGGAGGGCATGAAGACCGCGCTTGAAACCTGCAAGAAGCACGGCATTGACGCCATCGTTGCTTGCGGCGGCGACGGCACCTTCCGCGGTGCAACCGACCTTTCTAACCGTGGCATTCCCACGGTGGGTATCCCCTGCACCATCGACAACGATATCACCGCAACCGACTACACCATCGGCTTTGACTCTGCGATGAACACCACGCTGGGCATGCTGGACTGCCTGCGCGACACCTGCGAATCTCACGCACGCTGCAACGTGGTTGAGGTGATGGGCCGTGACTGCGGTCAGATCGCTCTTTACACTGCCATCGCCGCAGGCGCCGTGGCTGCTATCGTACCCGAGCTCCCCTTTGATGAGGCAGAGCTGATCGAGCGCATGAAGGAGCTGGTCAAGACCGGCAAGCGCAGCTTCCTTATTGTTATCAGTGAGGGTGTGTTCACTCCCGACGGCAAGAAGTACGGCGAGAAGTCGGAGGCCAAGCGGTCTTAGGAAG
>JAZQWF010000042.1:0-19466 GCA_045632185.1 Eubacteriales bacterium | reverse complement strand
ATCTTCAAAATAAAAGGTTGTGTAGCCGCGAAGAAATCGCGGATGGCGGGATGGCGCCTCGACATCCCGTGAGGCACAACGTCTTTTCCGCAAACAACGCGGCGGCACGCTTTATCCTTTTTGCTTAAAAGGTTTTGGGAGGGGGGTGCGGGGGAGGCCTTTTGGCAAAAGGTCTCCCCCGCCACACTCACTCCTTCAACTCCTTCACATAAGCCAGCAGATCGTCGAAATTGCCGTGCGGGAACGCGGTAATGTCGACGTTATCCTTATTGAGAAGGTAGTCATTCACCAAAAGGAACACGTGCATACCAAGCGCACGTGCAGCCATATCCTCGCGCACGTCGTTGCCGACCATCAGGCACTCCTCGGGGGCAAGTCCCAATCTTGCAAGCACCTCGCGGTAATAGCCGAGGTTCGGCTTGCAATGATGGCAATCCTCATAGGTGGTGAAAAACTCCACCTCGGCAGGATCCACACCCGCCCATTGCAAGCGCTTGTAGGTTGCAATACGCGGAAACAGCGGGCTGGTGGCAATGCACACGCGAAGCCCCAACTCCTTGCACGCGCGCAGCGCGGGCGCGGAGGCGGGATCAAAGCCGCAGGCCGCCTTGGCCTTGTCGAACTCAGTTTCATAGAATGCGGCGAATTTCTGCTCGTCCTTGCGGGCGTCCTCTCCAAAGATGGCGCAGAACTCGTCCCAAAACGCCTGCTCGTTGGTGCGCGAGCCGTCGTTTTGATACATGGCCTTGGTGCCGGTCATAATACCGCCGATCAGCGCCTTGGGATCATACCCGTACGGCGCCATATGGCGCGCCAGCATACCAAAGTAATACTTGCAGAACTCGTCTACGTCAAGCGGTAGCAGCGTACCGTCCAGATCAAAGCAGACCGCCTTGATCATTCCTTGATCTCCTCGATGGTTTCGATCACAACGGCCTCTCGCGGCACGTCCTGCATATAGTAGCCGTAGTTGCCCGTGGGCACGTTGGCGATCTTGTCGATGATCTCGTCCCCCTCGATCACCTTACCGAAGCCCGCATACTGACCGTCCAGATGGGGAGCGGCCTTGTGCATCACAAAGAACTGAGAGGAAGCGGAGTTGGGCACCATCGTGCGCGCCATGGAAAGCACGCCGCGGGTGTGCTTCAAGGTGTTCTGGGGGAAGCCGTTGGCACGGAACTCACCGCGAATGGAGGGGGTGTCGGTCTCGCTCATATCCTCGCGGTAGCCGCCGCCCTGCAACATAAAGCCGGGGATAACGCGGTGGAAGATCAGTCCGTCAAAGAACTTCTCGTTCGCCAGTTTCAGGAAATTAGCCACCGTCAGGGGTGCCATTTCGGGGTAGAGCTCGGCCACCATCGTGCCAAAGTCTTTTACAACAATTTTAATCTTGGGGTGTTCCATTTTCATATCCTCACTTTCAAATTTTTGACTGACTTAATTCTTTTCAAGGCGAACCGTTTCGCCAGCGGAGATCTTGATATTCTCGTGGTCATAGCGTACCCACACGTCTGTGGCGGTGGGGTTGTAGACCATGCTGCGGTCGGCGGAAAATTCCAGCGCGCGCAGCGCCATCACGTAATCGTAAATTTCAATGTTGGTGGCGTACCAGCAATCCTCCATACCGCACGCCTCGGCACAGAATTTCTCAATACGGTCCCAGTTTTCGTGGCGGTCGAACTCATAGCTGTGTCCCCACAGATAGAAAAGCGGCATCGGGTAGGGGTTCTTTTTGAAATTCCCCAACAGCTCAAACAGCTTTTCGTCGTTGTGATGCGCGGTGGGGTGCCATTCCAAAAAGTTGTTCGGAACGGCGAACTTGCCCGTGGCCTTGACGGTGCGCGCATAGCGGATCCCCAGCATCGGCAGCATCTTCACCACCTCGTCGTTGTAAGTGCCCATCGGATAGGACATACCGCGCACGGGGTAGCCGCAAGCACCTTCCAGCACGCGGCGATCCTCCAAGATCTCATGCACGACCTCGGCAGCGGAAACGCGCTCCAAAAAGGGGTGGGTGAGCGAGTGCGCGGACACCTCGTGTCCCGCGTAAAGCGCGGCGACCTCGTCGGTGCGCACGGTGCTTTCCTTGTCCAAAAGCCCACCGTTGAGGTGGAAGCTGCCGCGGATACCGTACTTGTTGAAAATTTCAACAAGACGTCTGTCCTGGTACACGCCGTCGTCATAGCTCACCGTAAGGGCGCGCTTTTTGCCGTCCTTCCAGCAATCAAATCTCACTTTATCCATACCGTTTGCCCCCTTTTATGCGTCCAGACGCACGGTTGCGCCCGCGGGGATCTTATAGGGCCTCTTATCCGCCTCGATCCAAAGATCCAGCGCTGTGGGATTGTAGACCACGGTGCGCTCCACGTTGAAGCGAAGCTGCCAGAGCGCGGTCAGATAGTTGTAGATTTCAATATTCGTGGCAAACCACGTGTCGGGATCACCGCTCACGGTCGCGCAGATGCGCTCGATCAGATCCCAGTTGTTATCATCGTTGAAGCTGTAACTGTGCCCGTAGATGTAGAACAACGACAGCGGACGCACCTTGGGGGTATGCAGGAAGTGATCCAGCATCTCAAACATATCGTGTGCGCGATGCTCGGCGGTGGGGTTCCAAGCCAAAAAGTCCTTCGGGGGAACATTGAACAACTCGTAATCCTTGGTTTTGACCGCACCGCGTGCGTACAGAATACCCAACGCCTTCAACTCCGCCTTCACGTCCTCGGAAAGCGTGCCGTAGGGATAAGCCAACCCGTTGACGGGGTAACCGGTCAATTTTTCCAGCACTTGACGGTCCTCCAACACCTCGCGGATCAGTTCCTCGCGCGGGATACGCTCAAAATACTGATGCGTAAACCCATGGCAGGCCACCTCGTGTCCCACGTACCTGGTACGCACGTCCTCGGAGGTGACGTAGCCCGGCTTGTCAATGTTATTGGCGTTGAGATTGAACGTGCCCTTGATGCCGTACTTGTTGAAGATCTCAATAAGGCGCAGATCATAGATCTGCCCGTCATCATAGCTCATCGTAAAGGCGCGCTTTTTGCCGTCCTTGTAAAGGTTAAACTTGATCCTCATTTTCCGCCTCCTTGGGGTAAGCCATTTCAAACAATTCGGTAATACGTGCCTCGTTTTTCGTCATGTGCAGGTATCCAAACAGGGCCTCCATACCCGTGGCGTTGCGGTACTCGCCCACCGTAGCACCCTTGGGGTGCTGACCGTGCCCCGCGTTACGCCCACGGCGGAACGCGCCGTTTTCCTCCTCGGTAAGGAGAGGCAGGATACGCTCCATCGCCCTTGCCTGCGCGCCGGCGCGCACGTATTCCAGGGCGTGCCGGTTCAGCGCCTTGGAGGAGGTATACCCCTCGGCGAGCAGTCGCTCGCGCACGCGCAGCTCCAACACCGCGTCACCAAGGTAAGCAAGCGCCGCGCTGCTTGCCGTTCTGCTATCAAACATAGTTTCTCCTTTTTTGTGCGGACACTTGACAATCCGCCTATAAGTTATTATTATAATAATAGCACAACCGCGCGCGTTTGGCAAGGCGTTGCGGGAAATTTGTTACATTTAAGGAGCATTTGCATGGCAGTGATCACAGTTGTCGGCGCAGGCATGATGGGCAGCGCCATCACCTTCCCCGCCGCACACAACAAAAACACGGTGCGCCTGGTCGGCACGCCGCTGGATACGCATATCATCGCGCACGGCAAAAAAACGGGCGAGCATCTGACGCTCTGCCACGACGTAAATGGCGTCAAAACCCCGTTTAAGGTGCCTGACGGTATCACTTTTCACGATTTTGAGGAGCTGGACGCCCTGCTTGCCGACACCGATCTTTTGCTTTGCGGCGTCAGCTCCTTCGGCATTGACTGGTTCTGCAAGTGCATCATTCCAAGGATCCCCGAGGGTCTGCCCGTGCTTTCCATCACCAAGGGCATGATCGACGACGGCAAGGGAGAGGGAAATCTGATCTCCTACCCCGAGCACATGCAAAAATTCGCCGATAAGCCGTTGCGCATCTGCGCGGTGGGCGGCCCCTGCACCAGCTACGAGCTGGCTGACCGAGATCCCACACAGGTCACCTTCTGCGGCGAGGATATGGAGCTGCTCCGCCAAATCAAATCGCTGTTTGAAACAGATTACTATCATGTATCCCTTTCCACCGACGTACGGGGCGTGGAGTGCGCCGTTGCGCTGAAAAACGCCTATGCACTTGCCGTTTCGCTGGCCGTGGGACTTTCCTACAAGCGCGAGGGCAGAGCTTTCGAGCATTACAACTCGCAGGCGGCGCTCTTTGGGCAAGCGTCCAAGGAAATGTTCCTTTTGCTGGATCTGTTCGGCGGCAACGCCGCACGCAATGTCTTTTTGGGCATTGGCGATCTGTACGTGACCGTGTTCGGCGGACGCACGCGCAAGATCGGCACCCTGCTTGGCGAGGGCAAGACCTTTGACGAGGCAATGGCGCTTTTGCAGGGCGTGACGCTGGAAAGCATCGTGATCACGCGCCGCACCGCCGAGGCGATCCACAAAAAGGTGGCAAGCGGGCAGGCGAACGCCGCAGATTTCCCGCTTTTGCTCCATATCCGCGAGTTATTGGAGGAAAACGCCCCCGTGTGTATTCCGTGGGCGGCGTTCGAAACCGAGTTTGAGGGGTGAAACACACCCTCCTTTGCGATCGGGGGAGTGCTTTTGAAAAGCACTCCCCCGATTTTGTTTCTTGAAAGAAAGTGCGGTAAAACAAGCATCCCCCCGCAAACGGGTGCGTTTGCGGGGTTCAAGACGGCGGACGCAGGCGCCGAGGCGCAAAACCGTTTCCGCAAGCACCACAGCCGCACCCGCATCCTTTGCTCTGCTGTTTTGGAAGGGGCTTTTTCACCCCCTCTGGACACCGCGCCCGCAAAAATCAACAAAAAAACGCCCCTTCTTTCGTGAAATTTTATCTCCCTTTTTGTCGACATTCCTCTTGACATCGTCTTTCCCATATAGTATAATATTAAAGATAACGAACGCGCTCGCGCACGCACTATATACGCATGCGCTACGCGTAATACATAGGAGGGACACCATGACAAAGATCGCGGAAATGACCAAGATGAACAAAACGGCTCTTATGGCTGCTTCTTCTTTTCCCATTTCTATTTTTTCCGCTGATGCTGACATTGCCCATTTTGATCGTCCTAATTATTTCATTTTTCCCGGTTTTTGCGATGTGCATGTGCATTTTCGTGAGCCGGGTTTTTCTTATAAGGAAACGATCAAGACCGGCTCTCTTTCGGCAGCACGCGGCGGTTATACTGACGTCTGCACGATGCCCAATCTGAACCCCGTTCCCGACAGTGTGGCTAACATCACGCTGCAACGCGATATGATCACGCGTGATGCCTGCATCGGCGTACACCCTCTCGCCGCCATCACGGTGGGGGAGAAGGGCGAGACCCTCTCGGACATCGAGGGCATGGCGCCGCTTTGCATCGGCTACTCGGACGACGGACGCGGCGTGCAGAGTGATGAAATGATGCGCGAGGCAATGACGCGCGCGGGGGCGCTCGGCAAGATGATCGTGGCGCATTGTGAGGTCAACGATCTTCTGCACGGCGGCTACATTCACGACGGCGAATACGCAAAGGCACACGGCCACCGCGGCATCTGCTCGGAAAGTGAATGGACACAGATCGCCCGCGACATCGAGCTTGTCCGCGAGATCGGCTGCCGCTATCACGTCTGCCACATTTCCACCAAGGAAAGCGTGGATATCATCAGAAAAGCAAAGGCCGAGGGCGTGAACATCACCTGCGAAACAGGCCCGCACTATCTTGTGATGGACGACAGCATGCTGCAAGAGGACGGCCGCTTCAAGATGAACCCGCCCATTCGCGCGATCGCTGACCGCGACGCGCTGGTTGAGGGACTTCGTGACGGCACGATCGACTGCATCGCAACCGACCACGCCCCCCACTCCGCCGAGGAGAAGGCGCGCGGCCTTGAAAAAAGTGCTTTTGGCATCGTGGGTCTGGAAACCGCACTCCCCGTGCTTTACACCAAGCTGGTAAAAACCGGGCTTGTCCCGATGGAGCGCGTGGTAGACGCCCTTTGCGTCGCCCCCCGCAAGCGTTTTGAGATCCCCTTCGGCAACGATTTCTCGATCTGGGAAATGGAAACGCCCTACACGGTAGACCCCGACGAGTTCGTGAGTCTGGGACGCGCAACGCCCTTCACGGGCGAGCAGCTGCTTGGCAGATGCGTTTGCACCGTGCGCGACGGACACGTCATCTGGCAGGAATAAATAAAATTATACGACAAAATCAAGAGTCCGGCTAACCCCACGCATCCCTCCGGGAGGGAGGTGGCATTTTCGCAAGAAAATGACGGAAGGAGCCCACGCAAATCAAGGCTCCTATGCCACGCAGGCTCCTCTACCCGCTCCCGCGGGAGCCCCCTCTCGGAGGGAGCCTTTCAGAAAAACATCCACTCTTTCGGCGTAGCCGACAAAACAAACTTATCGCATAAAATAAATTTCACATAGACACAGGAGGAAGAAGAAAATGGCAAAAAGAACAGACATCAAAAAGATCCTGATCATCGGCTCCGGCCCCATCGTCATCGGACAGGCGGCTGAGTTCGACTACGCGGGCACGCAGGCGTGCCTGGCGCTCAAAGAAGAGGGCTACGAGGTTGTGCTTTGCAACTCCAACCCCGCCACCATCATGACCGATACCACGATTGCGGACAAGGTCTACATGGAGCCCCTGACCCTTGAATACATTGCAAAGATCCTGCGCATGGAGCGCCCCGACGCGATCGTTCCCGGCATCGGCGGTCAGACGGGTCTGAACCTGGCTATGCAGCTGGAAAAGAAGGGCGTGTTGAAGGAGTGCGGCGTTGAGCTGCTCGGCACCAGCTCCGAATCCATCGAGCGCGCAGAGGACCGCGAGCTGTTCAAGGAGCTTTGCCAGTCGATCGGCGAGCCCGTTATCCCCTCCGAGATCACCTACGACCTGGAACAGGCCAAGGAAGCGGCTGCACGCATCGGTTACCCCGTCGTGCTTCGTCCCGCGTTCACCCTGGGCGGTACGGGCGGCGGCTTTGCCTACAACGAAAAGGAGCTTGTTGAGGTTGGTACCAACGCATTCAAGCTTTCCCCCGTGCATCAGGTTCTGATCGAGAAGTCCGTCAAGGGCTACAAGGAGATCGAGTTCGAGGTTATGCGCGACTCTGCCGATCACGCCATCACCATCTGCGGTATGGAGAATATCGACCCCGTTGGCGTACATACCGGCGACTCTATCGTAGTAGCGCCCATCATGACGCTTTCCGACAAGGAATACAAGATGCTCAACGACTCCGCCATCAAGCTGATCCGCGAGTTGAAGATCTCCGGCGGCTGTAACGTACAGTTTGCACTGCACCCCACCTCCGGTGAGTACTACCTTATCGAGGTCAACCCGCGCGTTTCCCGCTCCTCTGCCCTTGCCTCCAAGGCGTCCGGCTATCCCATCGCGCGTGTCACGGCAAAGATCGCTGTCGGCATGACGTTGGAGGAGATCAAGATCGCCAACACCAACGCCGCCTTCGAGCCCAAGCTGGACTACGTGATCTCCAAGCTCCCCCGCTTCCCCTTCGACAAGTTCACCTCCGCCTCGAACCTCTTGGGCACCCAGATGAAGGCAACGGGCGAGATCATGGGCATCGGCACCACACTGGAAGAGTCCCTGCTCAAAGGTATCCGCTCCTTGGAGATCGGCGTAAACCACATCTATCACGCCAAGTTTGACAACATGAGCAAGGAGGAGATGCTGGAATACGTGGCACAGTTCCACTCCGACAACATCTTCGCCATCGCCGAGCTGATCTATCACGGCGTCAGCATTGACGAGCTTTACCGCGTCACGCAGATCACGCCCTTCTTCCTGGAAGCCATCAAGAATATCATCGACATGGAAGAAAAACTGCGCGTGAACGTGTTTGACCTTGCAGTACTGACCGAGGCCAAGAAAATGGGCTTCTCTGACAAGTACGTGGCCAGAATGTGGAAGTGCACCGAGATCGAGGTATACAATTTCCGCTTGGAAAAGAACCTCACCCCCGCATTCCGCATGGTAGACACCTGCCACACGAACGCCTACATTCCCTACTTCTACTCCTCCTACACGGGCGAGAACACCTCTATTCTCACGAAGAAGGAAAAGATCGTGGTGCTGGGCGCAGGTCCCATTCGTATCGGCCAGGGTGTTGAGTTCGACTACTCCACCGTACACGCCGTACAGACCATCAAGCGCGCCGGCTACGAGGCCATTATCATCAACAATAACCCCGAAACGGTTTCCACCGACTATACCACCGCAGACAAGCTCTACTTCGAGCCCCTCACGCCCGAGGACGTGATGAACATCATCAACTTTGAAAAGCCCATCGGCGTGGTGGCTTCGCTTGGCGGTCAGACCGCCATCAACCTGGCACAGCCCCTGATGGATCGCGGTGTGAAGATCATCGGCACCGACTGCGCCGCCATCGACAAGGCCGAAAACCGCGACGCATTCGAAAAGCTGCTGACCGATTTGAAGATCCCGCAGCCCAAGGGCCGCGCCGTAACCAAGATCGAGGACGGCATCAAGGCCGCCTGTGAGATCGGCTATCCCGTACTGGTTCGTCCCTCCTTCGTGCTGGGCGGCCGCGCCATGCAGATCGTTGCCAACGAGGCACAGCTGCGCCACTACCTGCCCACCGCCGTTGAAATTGACGAGGACAAGCCCGTGCTGGTCGACAAGTACATTCAGGGTAAGGAAGTTGAGATCGACGCCATCTGCGACGGCCGCGACGTATTCGTGCCCGGCATCATGGAGCTGGTTGAGCGCACCGGCGTTCACTCCGGCGACTCGATCTCCGTATATCCCACCTTCTCGATCTCCAACAAGGTCAAGGGCATCATTCTGCAATACGCAAAGAAGCTCGGCCTTGGCATCGGCATCGTGGGCCTGTTCAATATTCAGTTCATCGTGGACGAAAAGGACGACGTTTACGTCATCGAGGTAAACCCCAGATCCTCCCGTACCGTTCCCTTCCTTTCCAAGGCAACGGGTTACAGCTTGGCGGACATCGCAACCGAGGTCATCATGGGCAAGTCCCTCAAAGAGCAGGGCATCTTTGATATCTATCCCGAGGAGAAGAAGCGCTGGTACGTCAAGGTTCCCGTGTTCTCCTTCAACAAGCTCCGCGGTCTGGACGCATACCTCTCCCCCGAGATGAAGTCCACCGGCGAGGCGATCGGCTACGACGATAAGCTCAATCGCGCCCTTTACAAGGCGTTGCAGGCAGGCGGCACCCACTTGCAGAACTACGGCACCGTGCTTGCCACCATCGCAGACAAGGATAAGGCAGAGGCACTTCCCCTTATCCGCCGCTTCTACGACCTCGGCTTCAACATTGAGGCAACCGAGGGTACTGCAAAGTTCCTCAAAGAGCATGGCATTCGCACCCGCGTTTTGCAGAAGCTGAGCGAGGGCAGCACCGAGATCGCCGACTCCATTCGTCAGGGCCACATCGCCTACGTGCTGAACACCCGTGATCCCGGCTCTCAGGGTCAGGCCAGCGACGGCGCAGAGATCCGTATGCTCGCAACGGAAAACAACGTCACCATCTTCACCGCGCTGGATACCGTCCGCGTACTGCTTGACGTTCTGGAAGAAACCACGCTGACCATTTCCACGATTGACGCCTGATCTCTCGTGCAACGAAAGCACAATCACGTTATCGTTCCAACGGCAAGAGCTCTGCGAAAAAACATGACAAAAGAAGAACGCCACTTATGGTATGACTTCTTGCGACAATATCCGGTACGCTTTTTGCGACAAAAGGTTTTGGGCTCTTACATTGCGGATTTTTACTGTGCGCGCGCCAAGCTTGTTATCGAGCTTGACGGCGCACAGCATGCCGCACCCAATGCCGTTCGTTACGATACCATTCGTTCAGAATTCCTTTCGCAATTTGGCTTTCGCGTGATACGGATCCCCAACCCAATGGTACGGAATGATTTCTCGCGCGTTTGCGCCTGTATAGATGAGATAGTAAAACAATCCCTCAGTCAGCTTTGCTGACAGCTCCCTTTACACAAGGGAGCCAAAGTGCGGCGTATTCATCGCAACAGCCACTCACCAAGGTTGAATTTTGTCAGATTTCAAGCAACGCACTCCTAAAAACGCTTGCGCCAACCTCGCCTCCCTTGTGCAGGGGAGCCAAGCGCGGCGTATTCATCGCAACAGCCACTCACCAAGGTTGAATTTTGTCAGATTTCAGGCAACGCACTCTTAAAAAAGCTTGCACCAACCACGCCTCCCTTGTGCAAAGGGAGGTGGCTGCCGCAGGCAGACGGAGGGATTGTATCCCCATTATAACGAAAGAAAGTATAAAAATGAAACAATCAATTTTTGAAATTATTGAAAACACGGCGCTGACGAGTAGCGTTTACCGCATGCGCCTTGCCGGCGACACCTCTGCCATCACGGCACCGGGTCAGTTCGTCAATATCAAATTAGAGGGCAAGTTCCTGCGCCGTCCGATCTCGGTATGCGACTGCAAGCCGGGCGAGCTGACCATCGTTTACAAGGTAGTTGGCAAGGGCACGGAGCAGATGGCAAATATGCACGTTGCAGAGGAGCTGGACATTCTCACGGGTCTTGGCAACGGCTACGATCTCACCGTTTCGGGGGATAAGCCCCTGTTGCTTGGCGGCGGCGTGGGTGTCCCCCCCATGTATATGCTGGCAAAGCAGCTGATCGCAAAGGGCAAGGACGTCACCGTCATTCTCGGCTTCAACAAAGAGGACGAGATCTTCTATGAAATGGAATTCCGCGCGCTGGGCGCCAACGTGATCGTTGCTACCGCAGACGGCTCCTATGGCGTGAAGGGCTTCGTGACCGACGCCCTGCCCGAGGATTATACCTACTTCTACACCTGCGGCCCCGAGCCGATGCTCAAAGCCGTATGGAAGGCAACCAAGACCTCCGGCCAGATGAGCTTTGAGGAAAGAATGGGCTGCGGCTTCGGCGCTTGCATGGGCTGCTCCTGCAAGACGCTGACGGGCTACAAGCGCATCTGCCGCGAGGGCCCCGTGATGAGAAAGGAGGAGATCTTATGGGAAAACTGAACGTAGAGCTTTGCGGCATCACGCTGGATAACCCCGTGATCCCCGCCTCCGGCACGTTCGGCTTCGGCTATGAGTTTGCCGAGCTGTACGATATCAACTGCCTTGGCACGTTCTCCTTCAAGGGCACGACCAAGGATCCCCGCTTCGGCAACCCCACGCCCCGCATCGCGGAATGCACCGCGGGCATGATCAACGCCGTTGGTTTGCAGAACCCCGGTGTGGAAAAGGTCATCGCCGAGGAGCTGCCCAAGCTGGCAGCGTGCTTCCACAAGCCCGTGATGGCGAACGTCAGCGGCTTCGCCGTAGAGGATTACGCCTACACGTGCGAGAAATTGGATAAAGAGGAGCAGGTCGGCTGGCTGGAAGTCAACGTGTCCTGCCCCAACGTCCACGGCGGTGGTATGAGCTTCGGCACGAACCCCGAGGCGGCCGCTGAGGTTACCCGTGCCGTCAAGGCCGTGACCAAAAAGCCCGTCATTATCAAGCTTTCCCCCAACGTAACCGACATCGTATCCATCGCAAAGGCGTGCGAGGAAGCGGGCGCGGACGGCATCAGCCTGATCAACACCCTGCTCGGCATGCGCATTGATATGCGCCGCCGCGCTCCCATCATCGCCAATAAGATGGGCGGCTTCTCGGGCAGCGCGATCTTCCCCGTGGCCGTTCGTATGGTCTATCAGGTCGCACACGCCGTAAACATTCCCGTGGTGGGTATGGGTGGCGTTTCCACGGCCGAGGACGTGATCGAAATGATGATGGCTGGCGCCACCGCCGTTGAGGTGGGTGCTGCCAACCTGGTCGATCCCTATGCCTGCAAGCGCATCATCGACGACCTCCCCGCCGCCATGGCGAAATACGGCATCGAAAACCTTGCCGATATCATCGGCGCGGTGAAATAAGTGCCACAACGGGGCGAGTTTTCGCATCTTTACTACGTAATTAAAACAAAGGAGATACATAAAAATGGGAAAAGACGTTATCATTGCCTGCGATTTTGACAGCAAGGAAAAGGTTTTTGCCTTCCTTGACAAGTTCGAGAACGAGGACAGAAAGCCCTTCGTAAAGATCGGTATGGAGCTTTACTATGCCGAGGGTCCCGAGATCGTGCGCGAGATCAAGCGCCGCGGTCACAAGATCTTCCTTGACCTCAAACTGCACGATATCCCCAACACCGTAAAGAAGTCTATGGCGGTTCTTTCCCGTCTTGACGTAGATATGACCAACCTGCACGCTGCCGGCACCGGCCGCATGATGGAGGCCGCTATTGAGGGCCTGACCCGCGAGGACGGCACCCGCCCCATGCTGATCGCCGTGACCCAGCTGACCTCCACCGACGAGGAAACCATGAAGCAGGATCTGCTGATCAACGAGCCCATCGACAAGGTCGTTATGCACTACGCGGCCAACGCCAAGAAGTCCGGCCTTGACGGCGTTGTTTGCTCCCCCCTGGAAGCAGGCAAGGTACACGACACCTGCGGCAAGGATTTCGTCACCGTGACGCCCGGCGTGCGCTTTGCTGACGGCGACATCGGTGACCAGAAGCGCGTGATGACCCCCGCCGCCGCCAAGGAGATCGGCTCTGATTACATCGTGGTCGGCCGTCCCATCACCGCCGCAGAGGATCCCGTAGCCGCTTACCGCCGCTGCGTCAACGAGTTTGTAGATTAAGTGCAGAGTGAAGAGTGAAGAGTGAAGAGTTGGAGGAGGTGTGAAATGGGGAATTCGATTATTGAGGCCAAAAGCTTTGATTTTGCGGTAAGGATCGTGAAGCTTTATCAATACCTTTGCGAGGAAAAGAAAGAATTTGTTTTATCAAAGCAGTTGCTCAGAAGCGGCACCAGCATTGGAGCAAACGTCAGCGAAGCGCAACGCGGTCAATCGAAACCCGATTTCTATGCCAAATTAGCCATTTCGCTAAAGGAAGCCAACGAAACACGTTACTGGATTCGTCTTCTGCACGCCACACAATACTTAAGTGATAAGGAATATTCCAGCTTAGACACCGATATCAACGAGATCATCTCCATATTGGTGGCAATATGCAATTCCAAAAACAAGGATAACAACTAATCCCCCACACACCTTAACTCTGCACTCTGCACTCTGCACTCTGCACTGCTAAGGTTTCAAACAAATTTAAGGAGATTAAAAATCTATGGAAGCTTACAAGAGAGAATTTATTGAATTTTTGCAGGGCGCCGGCGTACTGAAATTCGGTGATTTCACCGCAAAGTCCGGCCGCAAGATCCCCTATTTCGTCAACGCAGGTATGATCAAGACGGGCGATCAGATCTCCAAGATGGGCGAGTTCTACGCCAAGGCATACTTTGACAAGCTGGGCAAAAAGCCCACCGTTCTGTACGGCCCCGCCTACAAGGGCATTCCGCTTTCCATCTCTGCTGCCGTTGCTCTTTCCAAGAACGGCCTTGACGTGCCCTTCTTCTTCAACCGCAAGGAAGTGAAGGATCACGGCGAGGGCGGCACGTTTGTCGGTTACGTTCCTACGCCCGGCGAGGAGATCGTTATCATCGAGGACGTGATCACCGCGGGCACCGCGATCCGCGAGTCCATGGAGATCCTCTCTCACCTGGAAAACGTCAAGGTCGTTGCCACCTTTATCATGGTTGACCGCAAGGAAAAGGGCCAGGGCGAAAAGGGCGCGATGCAGGAGATCGCGGAGCAGTTCGGCTTCCCCGTATACTCCGTAGTGGACGTTTACGACATCATCGAGTACCTTGAGGAAGATCCCGCCAACGAGGAAAACGTCACCCGCATCAAGAACTACCTTGCCGTAAACGGCGCAAAGGCATAAGCCAAAGGAGCAAAAAATGAGAAGCTTAATTGATATTCAGGAGCTTTCGGTTGCAGAAATTGACGAGCTTATAAAGGTGGCCGAGGACATCATCGCGCACCCCTCCAAATACGCCGAGGCCTGCCACGGCAAAAAGCTTGCGACGCTGTTCTTCGAGCCGTCCACCCGTACGCGTCTGTCCTTTGAGGCCGCCATGTACGAGCTTGGCGGCGAGGTGCTGGGCTTTTCCGACGCAGGCACGTCCTCTGCGTCCAAGGGCGAAAGCATGGCAGACACCGCCAAGGTCATCAGCTGCTACGCAGACGTGATCGCAATGCGCCATTTCCAGGAGGGCGCGCCCTTCGTGGCCTCCTGCAACGCAACCGTTCCCGTGATCAACGCAGGCGACGGCGGTCACAATCACCCCACGCAGACGCTGGCCGATCTGTTCACCATCAAGCGTGAGCTCGGCCGTCTTGACAATATCACCGTCGGCTTTTGCGGCGACCTCAAATACGGCCGAACCGTCCACTCCCTCATTTCTGCGCTCTCCCGCTATACGGGCGTCAAGCTGGTGCTGATCTCCCCCAAGGAGCTTGGTATCCCCGGCTACGTCAAATACGAGGCGATGAAGGACATGGAGTGGGAGGAAACCACCGATCTGGAAGGCAAGCTCCCCGAGCTTGACGTGCTGTATATGACGCGCATTCAAAAGGAGCGCTTTGCAGACGTAGCCGAGTACGAAAGATTGAAGGACAGCTACATTCTCACCGCTGAGAAGATGGCGCGCGCCAAGGAAAAGATGGCCGTGCTGCACCCCCTGCCCCGCGTGAACGAGATCAGCGTAAAGGTAGACGCCGATCCCAGAGCCGCTTATTTCCGTCAGGTACTGAACGCCAAGTACATGCGTATGGCACTGATCCTCAAACTGCTTGACGAGGCCGAGAGCCGCGAAAAAGCCCCCGAGCCGCTGCCCACCGCACGTGGCGAGCAGGGCTTGATCGTGAACGAGCTGAAATGCCAGAACCCCCGCTGCATCACGCAGACCGAGCAGGAGCTGGATCAGGTATTCCGCCGCGTCAGCGAAACGGTATGCCGTTGCATCTATTGCGAGAAAAAGCTTGGGGAATGATCCCCTTAAAATAAAAGGAACGGAAGCCGCGCTTCCGTTCCTTTTATTTTATGATATCAGCAACCGTCCACACGCAAAAAAGCACCCGCCATACAGCGGGTGCTTTTTTATATGGAATGAATTAGTTTGCAGCGGGGGGATTTGCCATGTTGGTTTCCACAAAGCCGATGCACATATTGAAGTCGATCTGCGCGGAGGAGGTGGGCATAATGCGCTTGAATGCCTCCATAGCGGCCTGCTCGGCATCAGCACCGTAGAGGATAGTCAGCACGGCGCCGGGCACCTTGGTGCCGTCAGCCAGCGTGGTTTCGGTAGCAGTCAGAGCAATGTAGTACTCGTCATCGCCGAGCGACTTTGCAAGCGTTTCGTCGGTAAAGGAGGTGTCGCCGATCAGGATCATATAGTCGGCACGAACGATTGCAACGTCCTTCTTCACGCTTACGCTGTAACCGGCCTGCTTGTTTACGTAGGATTGGATCTCCTCGGCAAATGCCTGGTTGGACTCAGCCATTTCGCCGGCACGGGGATATACCACCACGTAGCTGTCAAGACGGGCGTCGCCCATGGTTGCCTTACCGTAAGAATACTTACCGTAGCTGCTGAACGTATCAATGCTTACGTCATATTTCTTGTTTGCGTCCTCGTCGGGGAGGTTCTTGTATACGGACAGGTTCTGCTTGATCTCCTGCTTTACCTCGTTCTTGTTGCCCTGTGCCTGCACAAAGCCGATCATGAACTTGGAGATTGCCTTTTCGGTTGCCTCGTCAGAGCCGCCGACGATAACGATCTTCTCGCCCACGATATCGATGCGATAGTCGTTGGTCTTCAAGCCGTCAGCCACCTGTGCACTTTCAGGACGGTTGGTGGTACCGACCAGAATTTCAAGCTTGGTCACAATATCCTCGGCCTCTTCGCGGTCATTGTAGCACTCCTGAACCTGGATCTCACAGCCAAGGTAATCGGCGAAGGAGCTCTGCATGCTGGCAACAGCTGAAAGAACGGTGCCGCTTGCCTTGTAGTCACGAATGATGGTGTAACCGGTGTAGCTGCTTTCCACCACGTTCAGCGTGATGGGATCGGCCTTCTGGTCTGCGCCGTCATCGGTGGTGGGATCTGCATCCTTGTTCATATCGCAAGCAACGAAGGTGCAAGCCATCAGCAGAACGGCAAGAATAAGAGAGAGAATACGTGTGAATTTCATTTTCTTTTCTCCTTATGTTGTTATGTTGGGGATTTTCGCGTTGCGAAGCAACACGGCGACGGGGAAAATACAAAGCCGAGCCATCGCCACGCGACCTTGTGCGCAAGGGGGCACTACCCCCATAGTGGTTTACAAACATTATAGCAAAAAGTAAACAAGTTGTAAAGGGTTTTTTTGAAATTTTGTTACTTTATATAAATATATTGTTTTTTTGTGTTTAATTTGCCCTACGCGTATGTATGCACTTGCATTTTACCACAAGATATGGTATACTGTATGGGCGGGGCACAGCCCCGATAGAAAGAAGGACTTATGAGAATTTTAGCCATCGGCGACGTCGTCGGCGAGCAAACGCTCGACTATCTGCGCCGCACTCTTCCCCAGGCGCGCCGCCAGCACGGCGCGGATCTTGTGATCGCAAACGGTGAAAACACCTGCGACGTCCACGGCCTTTCCCCCAAATGCGCCGAGGCGCTTTTTGACGCGGGCGTGGATTTTATCACCTCGGGCAACCATATTTTTGACAGACGCGACACGCATCAGCTCTTAGAGGATGCCGATCGCATCGTCCGCCCCTGCAACTACCCTGCCGAATGCCCCGGAGAGGGCTCAAAGCTGATCGTGTCGGCAGACGGGTGGCATATTCTGGTGGTCAACGTATCCGGCGTGGCCTTTATGGACGCGCTCGGCAACCCCTATACGGCGGTGGAATACGAGCTTTCCAAGCACCGCGGACGCTATGACGTGGCGGTGTTGGATATTCACGCAGAGGCAACCTCGGAAAAGATCGCCCTTGCACGCTACTTTGACGGCAGATTTGCCGCCATCTTCGGCACGCACACGCACGTGCAAACAAACGACGCCCAGATCCTGCCGAACGGCACGGGCTACCTGACCGATCTCGGCATGGCAGGCCCCGTGAACGGCATTCTCGGTGTCAAGGCCGAGGACGTGATCTATCGCGCACGCACGCATCTGCCCCGCCGCTTTACCGTGGCGGACGGGCCGATCGCCGCACACGGCGCACTCTTTGAGGTCAATCCCAGCACCGGCAAATGCACGGCGGTAAAAACGGTAAAATTCTGATTTAGTGGGGTAACGGTATGAGTAAGATCAAGCTTCGGGGCGGCGCAATGCTGGCGCCCGTGCCTCCTGTAATGGTCAGCTGCGGCAATGCAGAGCAAAAAAACATTCTGACCGTGGCGTGGGCAGGCATCACCAACACCATTCCGCCCAAGACCTATATTTCCGTGCGCCCCAAGCGCCATTCCTACCACATCATCAAGGAAACGGGCGAGTTCGTGCTGAACCTCACCCCCGCCTCGCTTGTGCGCGCCGCAGACTTTTGCGGCATGTATACGGGCGCCAAGGTGAACAAGTTTGAAAAATGCAATCTTACCCCCGTGGAGGCCGAGGAGGTGGCCGCGCCGATGATCGGCGAGTGCCCCGTGTCCCTTTGCTGCCGCGTCAGTGACGTGGTGCCGCTGGGGTCGCACGATATGTTCCTTGCCGACATCCTTGCCGTGTACGTGGAGGACCGCCTGCTTGACGAGAACGGTAAGATCCACCTGGAAAAGGCGGATCTTTGCGCCTATGCGCACGGCGATTACTATGCGCTTGGCAAGATCCTTGGGCATTTCGGCTTCTCCGCCACCAAAAAGAAGAAAAAGAGAAAATAAGGGCCTATATAAGGGGGGACTTTTGCAAAAGTTCCCCCTTTTCCCTTGCATTTTCCCGTAATATATAGTATAATAATGTCACCTACTTCTTACAAAGGAGCTTGCCATGATCCGCACCGAGGAGCTTTTCTCCAAAAAGCATTTTGATATCATCGTTTCCGGCGGTGGTGTTGCCGGTGTGGCCGCAGCGGTGCAAGCCGCGCGCGAGGGCAAATCCGTCCTACTGCTTGAAAAATCGCAAAAGCTGGGCGGTCTTGCCACACTGGGCCTGATCAATCTGTTCGTGCCGATGTGCAACGGCCGCGGCAAGCAGATCATCAAGGGCATGGCAGAGGAATTTCTGCGCCTTTCCATCAAATACGGCTACGATTTCGGGCTTTCCCCCGACTTTGTGGACGGGCAGATCCCCGCAGAAAAGCTGGCGGAATACGAAAAAGAAGGCAAAAAGCCGCCGCGCTATATGGTGCGCTTCTCTGCCGAGATCTTTGCCCTTGCGCTCACCGAGCTTTGCGTGAACGAGGGCGTGACGCTGATGTTTGACAGCATTCTCTCCACCCCCGTATATGAGGAAAAAGAAGGCAGAACGCTGGTACGTGGTGTGATTTTGGAAACCAAATCCGGCCGCGAATACTACACCGCCTCCCTTTTCGTGGACGCCACGGGCGACGGCGATCTGATGTACCGTGCCGGTATCCCGACCGTCGAGCGCGGCAATTTCCATTCCTATTCCGCATTTATGATCACGCTGGACACCTGCCGCCGCGCATTGGAATGCGGCCACATCTCCCGCGCGGTTACCCGCGCAACGGGTGGAAAAGCGGATCTTTACGGCAACCGCCACCCCGCGGATATCCCCCTTTATTTTGGCACCACCTCCGAGGAGGTCAACCGCTATCTGATCAAAAACCAATTGGAGCTGCTGGATAGCATCAAGGGACTTGACCGCAGCGCTGCGGACATTCTAACCCTGCCCGGTATGGCACAGTTCCGCACCACGCGCCGCGTGGTCGGCGAATACACGTTGCAATTAGAAGATGTGTTCCGCCACTTTGAGGATTCGGTCGGCGCGATCTGCGACTTTGACCGCCGCGATTTCCTTTACGAGGTACCCTACCGCACGCTTTACAACAAAAAAGCGATCAACGTCATCACCTGCGGACGCAGTGCCGCGGGCGAGGGCTACGCCTGGGACGTGCTGCGCGTGATCCCACCCGCGATTCTGACGGGACAAGCCGCCGGATTTGCCTGCGCGCTCGCGCTTGACGAGGGACACGGCGATATCGCCGCCGTCAACGTCCCCGCCCTGCAAGCAAAAATGGCATCGGCGGGCAACGCCATTCACTTTGATGACGCAGACGTCCCCGCCGTTGTCAGCGACGTGCATGAATTCAACGATCAAAATTAAATCAAACATATAAGGAGAAATTACCATGAAAGCAGTTATCACCGTTACCGGCAAGGACAGCGTCGGCATCATCGCAGGCGTCAGCTCCCTTTGCTCTGAAAACAACGCCAACATCATCGA
>JAZQWF010000041.1:0-3332 GCA_045632185.1 Eubacteriales bacterium | reverse complement strand
CTCCATATTGGTGGCAACGTGGGTCTTTTCTGCAAGGTTCTTGCGCACGCGGTCAACCAACTCGCCGTAGACCTGTGCCAGCATGGCGTTGACCTCCTCAACAAGGTTGTCAAGCGAAACGAATTTCTTTTCGCGGGTCACGCGGCTGACAAGCACGCAGGTGTTGTTTTCAATATCGCGGGGGCCGATTTCAAGACGCATGGGAACGCCCTTCATCTCGTACTGGCTGAACTTCCAGCCGGTGGACTGGGTATCGTCGTCGTCAAGCTTGACACGCAGGCCCGCTGCCTTTAACTGATCGTAGAGCGCGTTGGCCTTGTCCAGAACGCCCTCCTTATGCTGAGCAACAGGAATGATCACGACCTGAATGGGTGCGATGGCAGGGGGAAGGATCAGACCGTTGTCGTCGCCGTGCGTCATGATGATGGCGCCGATCATACGAGTGGAAACGCCCCAGGAGGTCTGGTGCGGGTAGCGCACCTGGTTGTCGCGGCCGGTGAAGGAGATATCAAACGCCTTTGCAAAGCCGTCGCCAAAGTAGTGAGAGGTGCCGCCTTGCAGCGCCACGCCGTTGTGCATCATGGGCTCGATGGTGTAGGTCGCCTCAGCGCCGGCAAACTTTTCCTTGTCGGTCTTGCGGCCGGTGATGGCGGGAATTGCCAGGGACTCCAAATAGAAGTCCTCGTATACCTTCAACATCTGCAACGTTTCTGCCTGGGCCTCCTCAGCAGTTTCGTGCATGGTGTGTCCCTCCTGCCAAAGGAACTCGGAGGTGCGCAGGAAAGGACGGGTGGTCTTTTCCCAACGAACGACAGAGCACCACTGGTTATACAGCTTGGGCAGGTCGCGGTAGGAGTGAATGATATTCTTGAAATGCTCGCAGAACAGGGTTTCGGAGGTGGGACGAACGGCAAGGCGCTCGGTCAGCTTGTTTTCACCGCCAACGGTGACCCAAGCGCACTCGGGGGCAAAGCCCTCGACGTGATCCTTTTCCTTAGTCAGCAAGCTTTCGGGAATGAACATGGGCATATATACGTTTTCGTGGCCCTTTGCCTTAAAGCGGGCATCCAGATCCTTCTGAATGTTTTCCCAGATGGCATAGCCGTAGGGGCGCAGGATCATGCAGCCCTTGACGCTGGAATAATCCATCAGCTCTGCCTTTTTCACCACGTCGGTGTACCACTGGGCAAAATCAACCTCCATCGAGGTGATCTGCTCTACCAATTTCTTTTCTTTTGCCATTTTTTTGCTTCCTTTCGGCATAAATAACAATTATACAGATATATTATAGAGGAAAACGCGTGGATTGTCAAGCGCGGTTTTAAAGTTTGCGCACAGAAGTGCAAAAATAGCGCTTGAAGAGAACACGGAAATGTGATATACTGAAAGGGTGAATTCCCCTTTGTAAAACGAAAGGAGAGAATATGAGAGAATGTAACGCAATTTATCGTGCATGGCGTGAGGATCCGCGCCTGGACGAGCAGAGCCGCGCCGAGCTTGCGGCCATTGCGGAGGACGAAAAGGAGATCGAGGATCGCTTTTACTGCAACCTTGGCTTTGGTACGGCGGGGATGCGCGGCGTGCTTGGCACGGGGGCAAACCGCATGAACGTGTATACCGTGCGAAAGGCGACGTTTGGTTACGCGCAATATCTGAAAAAGTATATGGGTGAGGACGCCCTTGTGCGCGGCGTGGTGATCGCGCACGATAACCGCCGTATGAGCCGTGAATTTTGCATGGAGAGTGCGGGCGTGCTGGCTGCGCAGGGTATCAAGGTCTATATTTTTGATGCGCTGCGCCCGACACCTGAGCTTTCCTTTGCCGTGCGTTATTGCCATGCCGTGGGCGGTATCATGATCACCGCCTCGCACAACCCTCCCGAATACAACGGCTATAAGCTTTACGACGAGCACGGCTGCCAGCTGATGCCGTGCTATACCGAGGTGTTGACGAACATCATCAACGCCATTGATCCGCTTTCCGTGCCCGCGCCTGACCTCAAAAAGGCGGGGACGTTGATCCAAATGCTGTCCTCTGACGTGGACGAGGCGTATTATCGCGCCGTGCTGGATATCCGACTGCGCGAGGTGGAGGCAAAAGCGCTTAAAATCGTCTATTCCCCCCAACACGGTACGGGAAATCTGCCTGTGCGCGAGGTGCTGCACCGCGCGGGATATGCAGTGATACCCGTAGAGGAGCAATGCTTTCCCGACCCCGATTTCGTGAATACGAAAAGCCCCAATCCCGAAAATGAGGCGGCGTATGAGCTGGCGCTGGATTATGCCGAGCGCACGGACGCAGATATTGCGATCATCACCGATCCCGATTGCGACCGCCTGGGTGTGGTCGCAAAGAAAAACGGAAAGTACGCCCTGCTGACGGGTAATCAGTCGGGGGCGATCCTGCTGCAATATATCCTTTCCTGCCACAGGGAAAACGGCACGCTCCCCAAAAACGGCGTGATGTGTAACACCATCGTGACCTCCTCGCTGGGCGATCGCATTTGCGAGAGCTTTGGCGTTTCGGTGAAAAAGGCGCTGACGGGCTTCAAGTTCATCGGCGATCAGGTGCGTGAGTGGGAGGAGAACGGGGAAAAGAAATTCCTGTTCGGCTATGAGGAAAGCTATGGCTGCCTGATTGCGGATTTTGTTCGTGACAAGGACGGCGTGCAGGCATCTTTGATGCTTTGCGAGGCGGCCGCCTATTACAAGGCGCAGGGCAAAACGCTCTGGGACGTATTGGCGGAGCTGTATCGCACGCACGGGTATTTCCTTGACGCGATCACGGCACTGACACTGGCAGGTGCTGACGGCGCACAAAGGATCAGACAGCTGATGGCGGATCTGCGCAACGCACCTCCCGTAAGCGCAGGCGATCTTGCCGTTGCAAGGGTAGAGGATTATCTTTCCCCCGCCATGCTCTCACAGGGCTTTGGCGCTTCCGATGCCTTGCGCTTTGTGATGGAGGACGGCAGCTGGGTGGCGGTGCGCCCCAGCGGCACCGAGCCCAAGTGCAAGTATTACTATTGTGTGCGCGGCAAGGACGAGGCGGACGCGATCGCCAAGCACGCTGCGCTTTGCGGGGCATTCGAAAAGTAAGATTTTGCCAAAACGCCCAAAAAGGGCGCGCAATACGGCCTTGCTTTGTAAAAATAACAAATTTTTCGCAAACTCTTGCCAAGAATAAAAAAATATGTTATAATAGATTGGATTGAAAAATCTGGGAAACTAAAAATCAAAAAAACAAAACACGGAGGATTTTTACAATGTCTGTAAAAGTTGCTATTAACGGCTTTGGCCGTATCGGCCGTCTGGCTTTCCGTCAGATGTTCG
>JAZQWF010000040.1:0-15906 GCA_045632185.1 Eubacteriales bacterium | reverse complement strand
ATCGCGGATAACAGTAGGGATATAGAAGGTGCCGTCGTCCTCGATGTCGATCTTCGCGCCGGTGTCGGCAACGATCTTCTGAATGACCTTACCGCCCGAACCGATAACCTCGCGGATCTTATCGGGATTGATATGCATGGTCAGCATCTTGGGTGCATATTCGGAAACATCCTCACGCGGCTTCTCAATGGCCTTGAGAATGATGTCGTCGATGATGTAGTCACGGCCCTTATGGGTTACTTCCAGTGCCTCGCGGATGATCTCGGGGGTCAGACCGTCGATCTTGAGGTCCATCTGGATGGAGGTGATACCCTTGTGCGTACCGGCAACCTTGAAGTCCATGTCGCCATAGAAGTCCTCAAGACCCTGGATGTCGATCATGGTCATCCAGCGCTCGCCCTGGGTGATCAGACCGCAGGAGATACCGGCAACGGGAGCCTTGATCGGAACACCTGCATCCATCAGTGCCAGCGTAGAGCCGCAAACCGAGCCCTGAGAGGTCGAGCCGTTAGAGGAAACGACGTCGGAAACAAGGCGGATCGCGTAGGGGAACTCCTCCTCAGAGGGAAGCACGGGAACGAGAGATCTCTCAGCCAGTGCGCCGTGACCGATCTCACGACGGCCGGGGGAGCGGGTGGACTTGGCCTCACCGGTAGAGAAGCCGGGCATGTTGTAGTGGTGCATGTAGCGCTTGCTGGTCTCGCTGTCGATACCGTCCAGCATCTGAGCCTCGCCCAGGGTGCCAAGGGTTGCAACAGTCAGAACCTGGGTCTGACCACGGGTGAACAGACCGGAGCCGTGTGCGCGGGGAAGAAGGCCAACCTCAGAGCCAAGGGGACGGATCTGATCCATTGCACGGCCGTCAACGCGCTTCTTGTCGTTGAGAAGCCAAGCGCGGACGATCTTCTTCTGCATCTTGTAAAGAAGCTCCTCCATCTGGCCTGCAAGACCCTCGTACTTCTCGGAGAACTTCTCTACGATCGCGTCGTAGATAGGAGCCACGCGAGCATCGCGTACGGTCTTGTCGTCGGTGTCAAGTGCGACTTTCAGATCTGCCTCGCAGAATGCGAAGATCTCGTCGAACATGTCGTGGTCAAGCTCGCAAGAGGGGTAGGAGAACTTGGGCTTGCCGATCTCGTCAACGATCGCGTTGATGAAGACAAGCAGCTCCTTGATCTCGCGGTGAGCAAGCATGATAGCGTCGTACATGGTCTGATCGTCAACCTCGTTTGCGCCTGCCTCGATCATAACGACCTTCTCGGCGGAAGCGGCAACGGTCAGCTGCAAGTCGCTCTTCTTATTCTGCTCAGCGGTGGGGTTGATGACGAGCTTGCCGTCAACAAGGCCAACCAGTGCGCCGCCGATCGGGCCATTCCACGGAATATCAGAGATGGAAAGGGCGATGGAGGCACCGATCATAGCGGTGATCTCAGGAGAGCAGTCGGGGTCAACGGACATGACCGTCAGGGTCAGTGCCACGTCGTTGCGCAGATCCTTGGGGAACAAGGGGCGCACGGGGCGGTCGATCACACGGGAGGTGAGAACGGCCTTTTCAGAGGGCTTACCCTCTCTTTTCAGGTAACCGCCGGGGATCTTGCCTGCTGCGTACATTCTCTCGTCAAAGTCGACGGAAAGGGGCAGGAAGTCGATGCCGTCGCGGGGACGGACGGATGCGGTTGCACAGCAAAGGATCGCGGTTTCGCCGTAACGGATCAAGCAAGAGCCGTTGGCAAGACCTGCCATCTTACCGGTCTCAACAACGAGAGGACGGCCGGCAAGCGTGTAGTGGAACTTCTTGAAGTTCTTGAACTCCATGGGAGTGCTGATAGCATTGGACATGGTTTCTTTCTCCTTAATTTTTTTATTTTCATCCACGTCGTTTTAACAATTAAGTACGCGTCCCTCGGGCGACGGGCGCATATTTAACTGCTAAACCGCATGGATAAAGTCTAAATAATGGAATAGGAGTGCAGAGCAGGGTAAAAAACACTGCTCTGCACTCCCGCACGCAATTACTTGCGCAGGTTCAGCTTCTCAACGATGGCGCGGTAGCGCTCAATGTCGATCTTCTGCAGGTAGCCCAGAAGGTTTCTTCTGTGGCCGACCATCTTCAGCATACCGCGGCGGCTGTGGTGGTCCTTGTGGTTGGCCTTGAGGTGCTCGGTAAGAGAGTTGATGCGATGGGTAAGGATCGCGATCTGAACCTCAGGGGAGCCGGTGTCGCCCTCGTGAGTAGCGAACTCGGCAATAATGGCCTGCTTTTCGTCTTTCAGCATTTTCGTATTCACCTTTCTTTAATCTATGGCGTACCCCAGGGGTGGGTTAGGTGATAGCTGCATTGCAGCGGTATCCCACGACCGAGAAACGTCACGCAGGTGCTATTATAACACAAACGCGGCCGTTTGTAAAGCCCTTTTTGAAAATTTTTTTATATTATATAATGTATACGAGTTTAGTCAAGCGTCCAGATCGTGTATTGCACGCGGTTTTCAAAAGCCCCCAGGTTGTCCTTCATATAATAAACGGTGACCAGCTCGCCTCTCTCGTTTTCCGTGGTGGTGGGGTAGCCGAGATCCCAGTCAAGACCATCGTTGCGTAAGGAAAACTCCTCGCTCCACGTATAACCGTTGTCGCGGCTGACGCGCACGCGGATGCCCATCGGAAATTCGCGACGGCCGTAGGCGATCACGACCTCACCCTTGGAGGTGACGAAGATATGTGCGGGCATACCGATCCAACCCGTAGGTTGCGGCTCGGAGAAGGTCTTGCCGCCGTCGGTGGAACGGCAAAGATAGGTGGTGTAAAGATTTTTGTACTTGTTCTGCACGCGGATGGCGGCCAGGATATCACCGTTCGGCATTTCGGCGGCGTAGGGCTCGCAGACCACGGTGTCTTCGTCCGGCTTACTCATCACAAGCTTGGGCGCGGAGATGGCGTTGCCGCTTTCGTCCAACAGCTCGGTGTAGATGCCGGGATCGCCCACCTCGCTGCTGCCGAGCGAGCCGATGTGCAGGATATCCCCGTTGCGGGTGATCATCGGGCCGTGGGGGCAGGTCAGGGGTACGTGCTTGGGTTCGCTGAACGTGTAGCCGTTATCCGTGGAAATAGCCAGGGTAGGACCTACGTAGCGCGCCTCGTCTGCATCTGTGATCTTGCCATAGCCCGCTACCAGCATTTCGCGCTCCTTGGCGGTGCGCGCGCCGTGTAGCCAGTGGTTCAGGAACCTTGCGTGCTGGGTGCGTCCCGAGGCAAAGGAGGTCAGCAGGATCCTGCCGGGTGCGATCTCGCAAAGACCGCCGTCGCGGTCGTCAAGCGGCGTTTTCTGGACGACGTAGGGCGCGCCCCAGGTATAGCCGCCGTCCGTAGAGCGCGCGACCTTGACCTCGCCAAAGGGGCAGATGTGCTTCAAGCGGTTGCCTGACCAGGCAGCAAGCAAGGTGCCGTCCGAGAGGGAGATCACGGTCGGCCAGCCGTTATAGGCGCGGGGGAAATCCTCCTTGGGGGTGACGAAGCCGTGCTTGATGATCTTCATGTTGCGTCCTCCTTATGGAAATCCTTTGTTAGCACCATTGTACCGCAAACAAATAAGAAAAGCAAGCGGTTGCGCGCATTTTTTGAAGAAAAAACGGACTTTTCACAAAAAGAAAGTCCGTCTTTGACAATCTCATTTTTTCCTAGAAAAAATCCCGATCAGACCCGACACGACAAGAAGGCCGCCGAACAACTTGCGCAACAGCGCCTGCGGCAGGTAGAGTGCGAGTGCCGTACCGCCCCACGCGCCAAGCAGCCCTGCGGGGATCAAGAATAACAATAGTCCCCAAAACGGCGGCGTGCGGAACAGATGCACGCACAGTGCCGCGCCAGAGGAGAAAAGAAAGAAGAGAAGATTAAGCCCCTGCGCCGCCAGCTGCGGGGTGTTTTGTATTAAGGTGAGAAAGATGACAAACATTCCCGCGCTCCCCACGCCCATGCCGGAAAGGATCGCCACCGAAAAAGCCACCGATGCCGTAAGCCACATATCAAAACAGAAGAAAAACGCCAGAAAGTGCCGTAACGGTGGCGAAAATGCGGTTCAAAGCGCTTGCGGGGAGGCGCCCCAGCAGCCACGCGCCAACGGCGCCGCCCACAAACGAGGGGAGCGCGATGACGAAAATTTGTACTCCGTCAAGGGGAAGCGCATCGCCATAGCGGCGGACGGAATAAAGGGAGAGGGGGAGCATCACGGCCAGTGCTGTTGTGAAAAATCTCTTACCGTTTGCTACCTTTTTGCCCCAAAGAAGGGAAAGGCCCAGGACCAGCGGGATCCCTCCTCCTGCCCCTAAAAGGCCGTTCAGAAAGCCGGCGATGGCACCTAAAAGCAAAATAAGGAACGTTGTTTTTGCAAAATAGGGCATATTTTCTCCTTTCTTGCTGCTGCTTTTTTGCGAAAAGAATTTTGAAAATATTAAAATATGTTCTTGTAAAACCAAAAATTTAATGTTATACTATAATTAGATTAATGTAGAGAAGCTTTTTTCAGTGTGCCCGCGATTTTTCTGTTTATGCGTGCGGCGACGAAAACGCTTCGGAAAGGACCTTTGAAATGCGAAGGGATAGAGAAAACAGCGAAACGCAACGTGTCACGCGCCGCAACGGTACCCGCATGGGTGGGGAGTTTGACACCTCTGCCACCGACGCGCGCGAGCGTTCCTATCGTGACGAATATGCTTATCGTGACGATCGCCGTTACCGTGACGACCGTGACGAGCGCGACGATCGCCGTTACCGTGACGACCGTGATGAGCGCGACGATCGCCGCTACCGTGATGGCCGTGACGAGCGCGACGCCCGCCGCTACCGTGATGACCGTGATGAGCGCGACGACCGCCGCTACCGCGATGACCGTGATGAGCGCAACGATCGCCGCTACCGCGATGACCGTGATGAGCGCGACGATCGCCGTTATCGTGATGATCGCCGCTATCGTGATGACCGCGAGGAGTACGGCGGACGCAGAGAACCGCGCGAAATGGAGCGACGTCCCGCAAGGTCTCAAAGAAGCGTAACCAAGACCTCGGGGGGCAGAAGACCGGGCGGAAATCCTGATCGCACCATTCACCAATTGCTGCCCTACGCGCTGTTCTGCTTCTCGGTATTTGCAGGTGTCAGCTTTTTCCTGCGTGATTTTGCAGGGCTTGCCGACCAGATGGGATCGCTTGGCAACATTTTGCCTGATTTCCTTTGCGGACTTTTGGGCGTGATCGCGTACGCATTGCCTGCATTTATGTTCGTTTGGGCGCTGCGCTGGCGCTCCTACGTGAAAAAAGGATTGCTTTTGAAAAAGCTGCTGCTTTCCTGTGGCTTTTTGGTGTTGCTTTCCGGCATCGTGCATGTATTTCAGGATGCTACGCGCGGTACACTGGCAACAACGGCCGCAGATCTCTATCATAACGGCAGTGCCCGCGTAGGCGGTGGATTTTTCGGTGGATTTGTCGGTGAGTGGCTGGGATATATCTTCCGCTTGCCCGGCACGATCATTTTTGCCATTCCGCTGCTTTTGATCATTGCAGTTTATCTGATCGGTATGACCCCCAGCGCCATATGGCAGCGCATCTCTTGCAAATACCAGGTGATGCGGGACAAGCACGCCGATCGCCGCGCCGCCATGTATGACGGTACGAAAGAGCCGAGCCATAAGGAAAAGGTGCAGCGTCTGCCTGCCAAGGAGCAGGGGCCGATCGCCGTTGGCGCTTGGAGCGAGCCGCGCCCGTTGGAGCAGAGCTCGCCTATGGAAAGCGTTTTCGCCTTCTCCGAGGAGGAGGACGAGCCGATCAACCTTCGTGCATTCACGCGTCCCACCCCTGCCGTAGAGGAGGAAGCTCCTGACGCTCCCGCACAGCCCGCAGCTGCGGCGCAGCCTGCGGCTCCGGAGATCGTGTTGCAGGAAACCATGCGTGAGCCAATCGTGCCCGTGAGCGTAGCCGCTCCCGTGGCAGAGCCCGCCCCCGCTGTGTCGGTGAAGCCCGACGTGACAGAAAGCGCCCCCGCTCCCGCGGAGAGTGCCCCTGCCGCAAGAAGCGGACAGGTGTTTGCCCCCTTCGCCCTGCCGGTGCAGCCCTTCCCGGATCGTTCCGCGCACACCTCCGCCCCCGCCCCCGCGCCCGCTCCCGCAGTGAGTGCGCCTGTGCAGGGGATTGATGCAGAGCAAGAAAGCGTTGAGGAGAGCGCGAAGGATTTTGAGGAGGTTTTGGGTGCATTTGCCCCCGAAGGCCGCACCTTTACAACGCCCGTGCAAAGCACTCCCGTAGAAAAGCCCGCTCCCGCAATGTCCGAGTTCTCCTTGTTCGGCGAGATCGTACCGCTTGCGCCCGCGCAGGAAGCGCCCGCCGTGAAAGAGGAGCCCGTGCAAGAAGAGGAGACCTTCGCGTATGAAAGCGAGGACTTTGCTATCGAGGACGAGGAGGAAGATGAGCTCCTCGCTCCCGTTGCCCCTGCTGTCAGCACGCTTGTCTTTGACCGTGAATATACGTCTGCCGCCAAAACGGCTCCCTCGTGGTCCTTTGCCGACGAAGAGCCCGCCAAAGAGGAGCCCACCGAGGTCCCCGTACAGACTGTGCGCGTAGAGCCGCAGATAGAACCGACCTATACGCCCCCCGCCCCCGTTAAGCCCGTACAGCCCGCTCCGCGCGTGGCCGTGCAAAGCACGCCCATCAAGGAGGAGCCCGTCGAGGTTGAGCCCGTTATCTACGAGTATAAGCGCCCCCCGATCGAGCTGCTTAACGAGGACAAGAACGTCCGCACGGACGATTTCTACGAGGAGATCGAGGAAACCAAGGATATTCTGCGCCAGACGATGGCCAGCTTCAACATTCGTATTCAGGACGAGATCAATTATTCTCACGGCCCGTCCGTTACACGTTACGAGATGCGCCCCGTGGCAGGCACCAGCGTGCGCTCGGTTACCAACCGTACCGAGGATATCGCGCTGAACCTTGCCTCCTCCGTGCGTATCGAGGCGCCCATTCCCGGCAAGCCCGCTATCGGTATCGAGGTGCCCAACAAGGTGCGCGAAACCGTATTTATGCGCACGATGCTGGAATCCGAGGAGTTCAAGCGCTCCACCGATCCCCTGGACGTGCCGCTTGGTCTTGACGTCGGCGGTGACGTGCGTATGTGTAACCTTGCCAAGATGCCCCACCTTTTGGTGGCGGGCACCACCGGCTCCGGTAAATCCGTGTGTATCAATACGATCCTGGTCAGCTTGATCTACAAGACCTCGCCCGAGGATCTTCGCCTGATCCTGATCGACCCCAAGCAGATCGAGTTCGCCCCTTACGAGGACGTTCCCCATTTGTATATGCCCATCGTCACGGACATGCAACGCGCCGCAGGCGCGCTGGCGTGCGCCGTGCAGGAGATGGAGCGCCGCTTCTCGCTGATCAAGGACGTGGGCGTGCGTAATATCGAGGCGTATAACGAAGCGGTGCGCAACGATCCCGATCGTGAGCATCTGCCCTATATCGTCATCGTCATCGACGAGTTCAATGACTTGAAGATGAGCTGTAACAACAACGACCCCGAAAACTTTACCGTGCGTATCGCGCAAAAGGCGCGTGCGGCGGGTATTCACCTGATCATCGGTACCCAGCGTCCCTCTGTGGACGTTATCACGGGTAAGTTGAAGGGTAATATTCCTTCCCGTATCGCGTTCATGGTGAAGCAGCAGGTCGACTCGCGTACCATTCTGGACGTCAACGGCGCCGAGGCGCTGACGGGCCGCGGCGATATGCTTTACGTGGCGACCACTTCCAGCGACAAGAACCCTGTGCGTATCCAGGGTGCGTATGTGTCGGACGGCGAGCTGGACCGTATCGTATCCTATGTGCGCAAAAACAACGCGCCCGTGCAGTATAACCGTGCCTTCATGGATCAGATCGAGGTCGAGATGGCCCGTGCCGCCAAGGCGGATCGCAAGAATGACGATTTTGACTACGGCGACGAGGAGGAGGGCGGAGAGGATCCCAAGTTTGTGGAGGCCGTCGAGCTTTCCTTGCAGGCACAGAAGGTGGCCACCTCGCTGTTGCAGCGCCGCCTTGGCGTTGGCTACGGCCGTGCCGCCAAGATCATTGACCGTATGGAGGAGCTGGGACTTGTCAGCCCTGCCGAGGGCAATAAGCCCCGTAAGATCCTGCCCGCCGCCCAGGGCTATTTGGAGCACATTGGTGCCATGGCTGCGGACGAGGACGAATACGGTGACGAATTTGATCAATAATCATTTTCCCGAATGAGGAAAGGAGAATACGATGTCTAAAAAATTGTTTTGCGCCCTTGGCGCATTTGCGCTGGGTGTCGGTGTTGGCGTTGGACTTTGCGCACTTTTAGAGGAAAAGTATAAGCTGTTTTCCGGGCAGGAGGGCGAGGAGGATATCCCCGCCGCTCCCGCTGACGCGGCCTGTGAGCAGGTAAATGAAATGCCTGTCGTGCAGGAGGAAGCAGATGCCGACGAGAAGGAGGACGTGCTGTTTTCGGAGGCCGTGGCGCTTTTTGTGAGCGCAGACAAGGCCTCGACCACCCTGCTGCAACGCTGTCTTGGCATCGGCTACGGCCGTGCGGCCAGAATGATCGAGCGCATGGGGGAGCTGGGATTGATCACGCCCCCTGATGGCAATCGCGCCCGTAAGGTGCTGCCTGCTGCCGCAGAATATCTGGCACAGAGTGCCGCTACATAAGCCCTGCGGACAGCCAAAAAAAGAAAACAAAAAAACACCCGAAATTTTGGGTGTTTTTTTGCTTTTCTACTTGACCTTTGCAGGGAAATGCTTTATAATGCCCATAAAGGGACTTATCGCCCTTAAAGCATAGCTTTACAAGGAGAATTTGCCATGAAAGCAGGGTTTGCAAGATTTGACGTAACGCCCCCCAACGGAACGTGTATTGCCTCGCGCTATTTTTACTTCGTTCCCTCTATCGGCTGTCTGGACGCGATCGAGCTGAATGTGCTGGCTGTGTCGGACGGGGAAAATACGGCGGTGATCATTGCCGCGGATTTCGGCGGCATGACGCAGAAATATATGAAGCTTTTCCGCGCTCGCGTGGCAGAGCATACAGGGCTTGCCGTGGAGCAGATCTTTATTACCACGTTGCATCAGCACACCTCGATCGTGGTGTCCGATCCCGAGGAAAGCGACACCCCGATGTGCGATCCCGTGGTACTGGAATGGCTGTACCGCAAGTTCTGCGATGCGGCAGCGAAGGCGCTGGATGATATGAGCGAGGCCGCCGTGCTTGTGGGAAGCAAGCAGACCGCTGAGCAGATCAGCTTTATCCGCCGCAACGACAAGGTGGAGGACGCTGCCGCCCCCGAGGGCTACCGCTACGTTTCCTATGGCCCTGAACCTGACAATAACGCCTACGTGGTGCGCTTTGCGCGCGAGGGAAAGGCGGATATTGCCCTTGTCAACTTCGGCACGCACCCCGACGTGGTGAATACGAAGGCGTTTTCCAACGACTGGTTGGGTGCTACGCGCCGCTTCGTGGAAAAGGATATTGAGAACGTATCCTGCGTGATGATCAACGGCTTCCAGGGTGATGTCAACCACTTTGATTACTACGGTACGGACTCCGAGGGGCGCGCCAAGATGCGTGGCGAGGTGCACGCGCACAAAATGGGCCGCGTGCTGGCGGATGCCGTGGTGGATATTTGGGATAAACTCGTACCGTGTGCTGCCCAAACGCTGAAAACGCAGACGGATATCGTTTATACGCGTACCCGTACCGACGGCGCCGAGCGCTATGCCGAGGCAAAGGCGTATTGCGAGGCGTACAAGGCAGATCATAGTGCCAAGGGGCCGATGGGCATCGCCGAGGCACAGCGTATCGTGGAGATCCGCGAGAGCGCGCCGATCTATCAGAAGATCCCCGTTTGCACCATTGAGATCGGTGATGTTCTGATCGCGGGCATCGGCGCTGAGCCCTTTACCAAATACGGCACGGCGATCCGCGAGCTGGCGAAGGACAGAGCGCTGGTGATGACCGCATGCCTGATGAACGGCTACGAGTGCTATATGCCGCACACCGACGATTTCAAAAAGAATGATTATGCCGTCACACGCAGCCGCTTTACTCCCGCACTGTTCGGGGAAACGGTCGCTGCATTTGAGAAAATGTTGAAGAAATAAGGAGCGCGTATGCTACAAGCAGGATTTGCACGTCTTGACGTTACGCCTCCGTTGGGAAGCCCCGTGGACGGACACTGGAAGGATCGGGTGGCGAACGGCGTTCTGGATCCCATTCAAGTGAACGCCCTTGCCGTATCGGACGGTGCGAGGCGCATCGTGATGATCGCAGGAGATTTCCTTGGGATCGAGATCTTTCACGTGGATGAAATGAAAAGGGCCATCTGTGCCGTTACGGGGCTTGAAAACGAGGAGATCTTTCTTTGCGCCACACATACGCACACCTCGGTGTTTTTGCGGGAGAAGCCCGCGCCGAATTTGCCACAGGCATATATCCATCTTCTTTATCGCAAATATGCGGACGCGGCGCAGATGGCGCTGGCTGATCTTGCGGACGCCGTGCTCTATACGGCACAGAAGGAAACGGCTGTTCCCGTTGGCTTTGTGCGTCGCTATCGTCTTTCTGACGGCAGCGTGGCGACCAATCCGTCAAGCGCCCAGTGTGCATTGATCAAGGGCAGATGTGACGAATCCGACAACACGGTGCGCGTTTTGCGTTTTTGCCGCGAGGAAAAAAAGGATATTGCCCTGGTCAGCTTTTCCACGCACCCCGACGTGGTGGGAGGGGAGAGCTATTCCGCCGACTGGCCCGGATTTGTGCGTCGCTTTGTCGAGCAAGAGCATTCCGACACCCTTTGCCTGCAATTGACAGGTACGGAGGGGGACAGCAACCACGTGGATTTTTGCAAGCCGAAAGAGGAGCGATTTCCGCACGGAACAGGATACCCCCACAGCCGCCATATGGGACGCGCGATCGCAGATGCGATCAATACCGTTTGGGGGGATATGACGCCTCATGCAGACGGTGCGGTCTTTGCAAGGCAAAGCAGCATCTTCGTGCGCTCGAACACGACGGGCGAGGAAAGATACGACGAGTGTAAGAAATTATACGAGGATTTTTATGCGGGGCGGCTTGATTATAAGCCGAGCGGCACGGAGCTGGCGTTTGCCCGCCGTGTGGTGAATATCCGCGAGAATATGAGTGTTTACCGTGAGCTGCCCATCGGCGTGATCGGCATTGGTGATGTGCGCATCGTGACCTTTGCGGGTGAGCCGTTTACTGCTTACGGCGAGAGCATACGGGCGTTAACGGGTGGAAAATTCACCCTCACGCTGGCACTGACGAACGGTTATCAGGGATATCTGCCCCACGCGAGAGCGTTTGAGGAGGGCGGATACGAGGCGGCCAATTCACACTTTACCCCCGCCTTGCAATCGCAGGCGATGGAGCGTGTGCGCGAAATGTTGAATGAACAGAAATGAGGTAATGAAGTATGAAGGCAGGATTTGCAAGACTTGACATGACGCCCCCCTTGGGCACGCCCCTTGCGGGATACTACTCCCAGCGCTTGGCGCAGGACGTGTTGGATCCACTTTCCCTTAACGCAATCGCCCTTTCGGACGGGGAGAGCACCGCCGTGCTGATCACTGCGGATATGCTGGGCATTCGCCGCAGCTATACCGACGAAATTCGTGAATTAGTGGCAAAACGGGTAGGAATTCCCGCAGATCACCTGATGATCTGCTCGCTGCACCAGCATACCTCGATGCGTCTGGCGGACGCGTGGGAGCGCAGCGCCGTGACGGATAAGACCTACCTTGACGTATTCTATCGCAAGATCTGTGACGTTGTGAAAATGGCCATTGACGATCTGGCGGACGCCACCGTTAGCTTTGCTATGAAGGAAACGGCAGAGCCGATCGCCTTTATCCGCCGCTATTTTATGAAGGACGGCAGCGTGCGCACCAATCCCGGCAAGCACCGCGACGAGGTGGCAGGTCCTGTTGGTGAGCAAGACCACAATGTCCGTCTTGTGAAATTCATCCGCGAGGACAAGAAGAATATCGCCCTTGTGAATTTCTCCACCCATCCCGATACCATCGGCGGCAAGATGATCTCTGCCGACTGGCCCGGATTTGTGCGCCGCTTTGTGGAGGAGGATCACCCCGACACGCATTGTCTGTGTCTGAACGGCTGTCAGGGCGACAGTAACCACGTCAACATTTACTCGGATGAAAAGCAAAGCGGCTACTTCCGCTCCGAGCATATGGGCCGCGTGATCACGGATACCGCGAACGCGGTATGGGAAAGCGGCGAGATCTGCCCCGATGCGAAGCTCTTTTCCGGCGTGAAATTTGTCTACAATATGACGAACACAAACGGCTCGGAATACTATGACGAGTGTGCCGCACTCTACTACGGCCAGTGGAATGGTGAGAAGGTCGCTTCCAGAACCGAGCACGGCTATGACCTTGGTGAGTGTGAGCGTATCGTGAAGCTGCGCGAGCGCGGCCTGATCTTCCAATGCGTCCCCGTCAGTGTGATCGGCTTTGGCGATCTGGCACTGGTCGGCTATGGCGGCGAGCCCTTTATGCACTACGCCGAGGGCGCGCGCAACGCAGCCCCTGACAAGCACGTGATCTGTGCGTGCTGTGCCAATGGATATGAGGATTATCTGCCCACGGACAGCGCCTTTGACGAAGGCGGCTACGAGGCAACCAGTACCCCTTTTACCAAGGGCTTGGAGCGCGATTGCGTGGCTGCTGCCAAGGAATTGCTGGAAAAGATTTAACAAGCGAAAAAGCACCCAATTTTATTGGGTGTTTTTTTGCGTTTGGGGTTGACATACATGGCAAAACGCGCTATAATGCCCTTAAAGGTATAACCTTTAACATAAGGAGGATAAAAATTATGTTAAAAGCAGGATTTGCAAGAGTGGATATGACGCCCCCCTTCGGCACCCCTTTGGCGGGCTATTATGAAATGCGCTATGCCGACGGCGTGCTTGACCCCGTGTATCTGAATGCACTGGCACTGGGCGATGACGAAAACAAGATCGTGGTGATCACCGCAGACGTGCTGATCATCCGTATGGATATCTGTGATATGCTGCGCGAGAAGATCGCAGAGCGTACCGGCGTTGCCGCCGACCATATCCTGATCACCTCCTTGCACCCCCACACCTCGCTGCGCATCGGCGGCAAGACGGGTAAGGGTAGTGCCGTGGTGACGGATCAGATGTATCTGGACGTGCTTTACCGTAAGTTCTGTGATGCGGCTCAGATGGCCGTGAACGATATGAGCGAGGCGACCTATGGCACGGCTGTGCAGCACGCTGTGGCAGACATTTCCTTCGTTCGCCGCTACTTTATGAAGGACGGCGTTCTTAAAACCAATCCCGGTGGATACACGCCTGCTGATATCGACCGTCCCGCCGCAAGATCGGATAACGACGTGCGTCTGGTTCTGTTCAAGCGTGAGGGCAAGAAGGATATCGCGCTTGTGAACTTCGCCACCCACCCCGACGTCATCGGCGGCACCAAGATCTCTGCCGACTGGCCCGGCTTTGTGCGCAAGTTCGTGGAGGCAGAGCATGAGAATACGCATTGTATCCTGATGAACGGCTTCCAGGGTGACACCAATCACATCAATTTCCAGGTAGAGAAGCCCGACCGTTTCCCTGCGGGAAAGGGTTATAAGCACTCCGAATATATGGGACGCGTGATCGCGGATACTGTCAATCTGATCTGGGATAAGACCGAGAAGCAGGAAGAAGACGGCATCTTCGGCGAGGTGCGCTATATTTTCAACAAGTGCAGCACGCGCGGCGAAGAGCATTATGCCGAGTGCAAGGCATTTGCCGACAGATACCGTGCAGGCGATTACAGCCTGAGAAAGACGGAGAGTGGCATCGACCTTGCCGAGGCCTGCCGTATTGCCGTGATCCCCGAGCAGCCCGTGTACCACAAGATCCCGATCACCGTGCTTGGCATGGGTAAGATCGCGTTTTTCGGCCTTGGCGGCGAGCCCTTCACCGAATACAGCTATATCGCCCGCGAGGCAAATCCCGACAAGTTCGTGCTGACCGCAACCTGCGGCAACGGCGGCGAGGGCTATCTGCCCAGCCAGCAGGCGTTTGAGCAGGGCGGCTACGAGGTCATTTCCTCTCATTTCACCGACACGCTGGAAAAGACCGTGATGGACGCGTCGCTTGAAATGCTGAAAAAGTTTTAAGAGGTAACGTTATGCTGAAAGCCGGATTTGCAAGAGTAGATATGACGCCCCCTCTCGGTACCCCTTTGGCGGGATACTATGAGGCACGCTATGCCGACGGCATGCTTGATCCGTTGGAGCTGAACGCCCTGGCGCTTTGCGACGGGGAAAAGACGATCCTGATCATCACCGCCGACGTGCTGATGGTACGTATGGACGTGTGCGATATGCTGCGCGCGATGATCGAGGAAAAGACGGGTGTTCCCGCAGGACATATCCTGATCAACTCCCTGCACCCGCACACCTCGCTGCGTATTGGCGGCAAGGTGGAAAAGGGCGGTGTCGTGGTGTCGGATCAGGCGTATCTGGATATTCTGTACCGTAAGTTCTGCGACGTGGCGCAGATGGCGGTCAACGACCTTGCCGATGCAACCTACGGCACGGCCATGGAGCATGCGGTGGAGGAGATCTCCTTCGTGCGCCGCTATTTCCTCAAAAACGGCAAGCTGGTGACCAATCCCGGCGGCATTCCGCCCGAAGAGATCGATCGCCACGCCGCAAGATCGGATAACGACGTGCGCCTTGTCAAGTTCTTCCGCGAGGGGAAGAAGGATATCGCGCTTGTCAACTTTGCGTGCCACCCCGATGTGATCGGCGGCACGAAGATCTCTGCTGACTGGCCCGGTCACGCCCGCCGCTTTGTGGAGGACGCGCACAAGGACGCGCATTGTCTTCTGATGAACGGCTTCCAGGGTGACACCAATCACTATAACTTCTTCAAGGGCAAGGACGGCTGCAAGAAGGGGTATAAGCATAGCATCAAGATGGGGCGCGTGATCGCGGACACCGTGGAGCTGATCTGGGACAAGACCGAGATGCAACAGGCGTACGGATTGTACGCAGAAATGCGTCACGTGTTCAACAAATGCAGCACGCGCGGGGAAGAACACTACGAGGAATGCCGTGCCTTCTACCTGCGGTATAAGAGCGGCGAGTACGATCTGAAAAAGACGGAAAGCGGTATCCATCTGCACGAGGCGGCACGCATCGCGCGTATCCCCGAGCAGCCCGTGTACCACAAGATCCCGATTACCGTGCTTGGCATGGGTAAGGTCGCGTTCTTCGGCCTTGGCGGCGAGCCCTTTACCGAATATGGCTATATCGCCCGCGAGGCAAACCCCGACAAGTTCGTGTTGACCGCGACCTGTGCCAACGGCGGCGAGGGGTATCTGCCCAGCGCCCAGGCCTTTGAGCAGGGGGGGTACGAGGTCGTGACCTCCAATTTCACCCCCAATTTGGAAAAGGACGTAATGGGTGCGTCGCTTGAAATGCTGAAAAGCTTCTAAGGAGAAATCAATGATCAAAGCAGGATTTGCGAGAGTGGACGTTACGCCCCCTCTCGGTACCCCCATTGCGGGATATTTCAGCGTGCGCAAAAGTGATGGCGTGCGCGACCCCATTGAGCTGAACGCGATCGCGTTCGGCAACGAGAACGATGCCGCCCTTTTGATCGCCTGTGACTTTACGGGCATGACGATGGCGCGTATCACGCCCTTGCGCGAGAAAATTGCCGACGCGACGGGCGTGCCCGCCGACCACGTGCTGATCACCTCTCTTCACCAGCATACCTCGATCTACGTGGGTGATGCGATCGGGGACGCGGAGGATTACGCGCTGATCACGGACGCCGTGTATCTC
>JAZQWF010000039.1:0-21033 GCA_045632185.1 Eubacteriales bacterium | reverse complement strand
GGCAAGATCCACAGCGATTTCGAGCGCGGCTTTATCCGTGCCGAGGTTGTCAGCTACGCTGACCTGGAACGCATCGGCTCGATGAACGGCGTGAAGGAGGCGGGCCTTTTGCGCTCCGAGGGCAAGGAATACGTCATGCAGGACGGCGACATCGTCGTCTTCCGCTTTAACGTGTAATGCGCGCCCGCAAGAAGAAGCACGGTGCTGAGCGCATTGCCGCCTGCGCACACCTGCTGATCGAGGATCCTTCCATTCTGGCGGAAAACCCGCAAGCCCCCTTCCCCGTGGAGCGCCCGCTCCACTTGGAGATCGGCTGCGGTAAGGGCAGCTTCGCCTGCGGCATGGCCGCGGCGAACCCCGACGTGAACTTTATTGCCATGGAGCGCGTGCCCGACGTGGCGTGCCTCGCCCTGGAAAAGGCGGAGCGCGAGGCGGAAAACCGCCCCGACAACCTGCGCTTTCTCATCGGCAACGCGGAAAATCTGACCGAGTGGCTCCCCGCGCACAGCGTGGATTGCCTGTACCTGAATTTCAGCGATCCCTGGCCCAAGGCAGGTCACAAAAAGCGCCGCCTTACGCACCGACTTTTCCTTGAAAGATACCAAACGGTATTGAAAAAGGGCGGTATCCTGCGCTTCAAGACCGACAACGTGGGGCTGTTTGATTTCTCTCTGGAAGAGTTTGAAGCAATGGGGCTTGAAATGACGGGGCTTACCCGCGATCTGCACAATTCCCCCTATAACGAGGGCAATATTATGACCGAGTACGAGCGCAACTGGTCACAAAAGGGTTATCCTATCCACGCCGTAACCGTCAAATTCAAGGAGTAAGTATGTTCAAGGATCTGGTGTTGAAAAACCGCAGCTACCGCGCCTTTGACGAAAGCCGTCCGATCACCGCACAGGATATGCGCGCGCTGATCGATCTGGCACGCCGCGTGCCCTCCGGCATGAACAAGCAGCCGCTTCGCTACCGCATCGTATGCGAGAAGGACGAGCTTGCCAAAATGCTGGCCAACACGCGCTACGCAGGTGCGCTTTCCATCAAATTGCCCCCCGAGGGACAAAAGCCCACGGGCTTTATCGTGATCTTCAACGACACGGAAACGGGCTCGCCCGATTTTCTTTCCTTCAAGGATTGCGGCATCGCCGCGCAGACCATTCTGCTCGGTGCTGCCGAGATGGGCTTTGGCGGCTGTATGCTGGCCAGCTTCGATCCCGCGCAGCTGAACGCCGATCTGGACGTTCCCGCACGCTATCAGCCCGTGCTTGCCATCGCGCTCGGCACGCCCGCCGAAAGCGTTGTGGTAGAGGACGCGGACGAGATCAATGCCCCCTACTATCGTGACGCGCAGAACGTACATCACGTTCCCAAGCGCAAATTGGAGGATATCCTGCTTTGAGTACCGAATTATCCGGCGTTCTGCTGATCAACAAGCCCCAGGGCAAAACCTCGCACGATATCGTGGGTGCGGTGCGCCGACTGTATCACACGCGCCGCGTGGGACATACGGGAACGCTTGATCCGATGGCCACGGGCGTGCTGGTGATCCTCGTCGGTCGCGCGGCAAAAGCGGCGGAATACCTGAGCGTGAAAAGCAAGTCCTACCGCGCCGTGATGCGTCTGGGGCTGACCACCGACACCGAGGACATCACCGGCAAAACTCTTACCGTTTCGGGGGATATTCCCTCGCCCGAGCGTGTAATCGAGGTAGCAAACGGCTTTGTGGGCGAGATATTGCAAACGCCCCCCATGTACAGCGCCCTGAAAGTAAACGGCCAGAAGCTTTGCGACCTGGCACGCAAAGGGATCGAGATCGAGCGCGAGGCGCGCCCCATTACGATCCACGCCATCTCCTGCAAGCATCTAAAAGAAAACGACTACGAGCTGCAAGTCAGCTGCTCCTCCGGCACCTATATCCGCACGCTGTGCGCCGATATCGGCAAGGCCCTTGGCTGCGGCGGCGTAATGGCTGCACTTGACCGCACCGAAACGGGCGGCTTCCCTCTTTCGCAATGCCACACGATAGAGCAGATCGACGCCCTTGACGACGATGCCCGCGCAGCGCTGCTGCTGCCCACCGAGCAACTGTTCTGCGAGCTGGACGCCGTGCGCCTTCCCGCGTTTTTCGAAAAGCTTTGCCGCGGCGGCTGCGAGATCTATCAAAAAAAGATCTTCACCGATTACGCCGTTGGCACGCGCGTGCGCCTTTGCAACGAGCAGGGCGATTTCTTCGCCATCGGCGAGGTAAGAGAGTACGAAAACGGCTCTGCTATCAAGTCCATTAAAATGTTTGACGTATAAAAACACCCCGCAACGGTACGAGCTTGACCGTTGCGGGGTTCTTTTTTAGAGTTTATAATATTTTCGCATATTCTCGCCTGCAAGGTGCGTAAGAATGCGACAAAGGGGTTCCTTGCCCGCGCAGATCTCTCCGTGTGCCTCCCAATCGGCAAGCTCAGCACAAAGCGTGCGGCGAAAAGCCTCATTCGCCCAAAGGGAAAGTGGCAATCGCATATCGGGCAAAGCTCCCACGCACGCAGAAAGTGACGTGACACTTGCCAGCGCGCGCAACTGCGCGCGGGTGTCGGCGGGAATCCCCTGCCACACGCCGAGCGCGATCTGCGGTACGCCCTGCGCCACGGCGGGATATCTGCCTGCCAGAGCTGCCACCTCGGGGATCAGCGTGACCTGCTCGGTATACGCGGCGATGCGGGGCAGACCCACGCGCTCCTTCAAATAATCAAACAGCTCGCGCGTTGCCTTTGCGGAGAACACCCCCGATACGGGGTTACTTATTTCACTTTTCGCGGGCGTTTCACCCACACAAAGCTCCAAGGTCATATCGCGCGCCGTATACGCGGCGGAAAGCACGCGCCAAAGCTGCGCCTGATAAAGCGCCAGCTCCTTGCCGCAAAGTGCCTCGCCTGCAAGCGCTTTCTCAAAATAAAGCGCGGCATGATACTCGTTGGGGCGGCAAAACTCGGTGGGCAGAACACTCTGCACCGCCACGCGACAACCGCTTGCCGCAAAGCGGTCAAGCGCGCCCTCCAACACCTTACAAAAGCTTTTCCAATCACAAATCTCCGCGCCAAGCGCGCGCACGGCGACAAAAAATTCCTTACCCGTTGGCAAGAAATACGCGTCGGGAGCAAAAACAGGCAGCACGCGAAGATCGCTGATCGCACTCACCTCGTCAAGCTCCTCCCAAGGTGCAAGCGGCACAAGCACGGTGTCTGCACCGCACACTTTGGCGTATTCGCACGGCGTCACGTTCTCGCAGGAAAGCTTGTCGCACACCGTCTGCCAGATCTGATCGCAGTTTGTTTCATTCAACACAAGTGGGCAATCAAACACCTCGCGCAAGGCAAGATGGATCTGCAATTTCAGCGGATTTGCCGCACTATCCCCCATAACGGTACAAAAAGCACAGAATTTTTCATAGTCGGAGCCTTTCCCCTGCACGAAGATCTCCTCCGCCCCTGCATGGCGCAAAAGTGCCATCGCGTGCGGGTTGTCCGTGATCCAGAGATCGGTCGGCGTCTGATAGACCTTATTCACGGCAAGCGCGTGCAAGAACGCGCGATCGGCGCACAGAACGCCCCCGTTTTTCGTTTTTTCAAAGAGCGCTTTGGCGCTCTCGCTCGTCAGCAGGATCTCGTTTTGAAGCAAGTGCATCTGCACGCCCTCCTTTATCTTTTTCATCATTGTACCACAAAATTCCCGCCCCTGCAAGGGCGTTTTCCTTTTTAGTTGTAAAAATTTTATAAGGGGATTTACAACGCGCGGGTATTTGTGATATAATGACTATATATTTACTTTGAAAGGAGAAGCGTTATGCCGGCCGATCTGCACACGCACAGCTTTTATTCCTTTGACGGCAAGCTGAACGCTTCGCCCGACAACATTGCCGAGGCCGCCATCGCGGCAGGGCTTACGCATATCGCCGTAACCGACCACTGCGATATCGACTGCGAGCTGGCGGGACTTTACCGCCCACTTGATCGCAAAAGCTGCTTTGAAGCCCTTTCCGAGGCCAAGGAAAAATACCGCGACCGAATTGAAATTCTTGTCGGCATTGAGCTGGGGCAAGCGCATCATTGCCCCAAGGAAGCACGCGCGGTGCTGGATCAATTCCCCTACGACGTGGTGCTGGGCTCGGTACACAATCTGGAAAACGAGCGCGACTTTGCCTTCTTTGATTTCACAAGGATCGACGATGACGAGGCGCACGCCTATTTCGATCGCGTGATCGCAGAGGAAATGGAGCTGTGTGATTTTGAGGGTCTTCATATCCTCACGCATCTGACCTATATGGACCGCTACATGCACCGCGCGGGCAGGGCGTTGGATATCACACCGCACAAGGACGCGCTGTGCCGACTGTTTGATAAGATCGTGCAAAAGGGGCTTACGTTAGAGCTGAACACCTCCTGCCTTGGCGACGGCCTTGGCATGCCCACCCCCGAGATGCTTTCGCTCTACCGCTCGCTTGGCGGCACGCGCGTGTGCCTTGGCTCGGACGCCCACTTCCCCGAGCGCATCGCGCAGCACTTTGACAAGGGGGCCGAGATCCTGCTTGCTTGCGGCTTCACGGAGCTGACGCTTCCCACCCGTACACAAACCCTTACCTATCCCATTCCGAGGAGGACGATACATGTCTGATTTTGAATTTGATTTCAGCGGATTTAGTCTGCTGTACCCGGACGCCGAAGCCATGGCGGCGCATCACGCCGGCACGGACGCCCCGCGCATCGACGAGTTCACGTTGGAGGAGCTGGGACTGCCCGAGGTGCTTCCCCTGAAAAACTCCCGTCTTTCGGATTTCGTCACGACGGATCCCGCCGTGATCCGCTACCGCCAGGAGATCTTTGCGGATATGCTGGAAAACGAGCAGATCGGCAAAACGCTTTCCCGTCTGGTTCCCATTCTGTTTGATATCATGGAGCTGCGCCGCCTGCAAAGCGAAAACGGCGACACCTCTGATTACCTTTCCGGCATGACCGAGATCGAGCTTTATATTTCCAGCATCGATGTCCTTTACAACGGTCTTTGCAAGGAGGAAAACAATTTCAAGGGCAAGGCCTTCACCGCGTTGCGCGATTACGTCAAGGGGCTGGTGGAAAGCGAATACTATGCCGAGCTGAACGAGAGATTGGAGGAGCTGACCAACCGCGTGCGTGAGATCAAGAGCGTGACCATCGGTGTCAACCTTGATGCACAGCTGCGTCCGCGCGAGGCGGGCGTGCTTTCCGTCAATCCCGAAAGCTTCCGCTCCGGTGACACGCTGCACAAGATCCTGCGCCTGAATTTCAAGGAGGACGAGTACACCTGCATCGCAAACCTCGTTCCCTTTGGCAAAAAGCAATCCGAAAACCAGAAAACGGCACTTTCGCTGGCATTCAATTCCGCCATCAACGACGTATACCGTCAGTCCCTGCGCTCCTGGAAAAAGATCGTGCAGACCTACGTGCTGGAAAACACCGATTTCCTGCTCAATCTTCTGCCCGAATTTGAATTCCTGCTCAAAGGCACAAACCTGATGCGCGCGCTGCGCGTCAAGGGCAACAATCTCTGCGTGCCCGAGGTCGCACCTGCAAAGGCGCGCGCCTTTGCCGCGACCGCCATCTACAATCCCGCCGTTGCACTGAAAGTGGACGATCCCATCGTCACCAACGACGTGGACTTTGACGAGAAAGCAGGCATCTACGTGCTGACCGGCCCCAACCGCGGCGGCAAATCGGTCATCACCTGCGCCGTGGGTCTTGCCCAGGCGATGCTGCAATTGGGTCTGTTTATTCCCGCAGATAAAGCGACCATCAGCCCCGCAGACGCCATCTTCACCCACTTCCCCACCGGTGCCGACGACACCATCGACAAGGGACGTCTTGGCGAGGAATGTGCGCGACTTGGCGATATCTTCGCCGCCATCACGGAAAAAAGCATGGTGCTTTTGGACGAATCGCTTTCCTCCACCGGCTCCTTTGAGGCCTCCTATATCGCCGCCGAGGTACTGGCGGGACTTTCCCGCGTGGGCTGCCGTTGCATCTTCTCTACGCACCTGCACGAGCTGGCCGCCGAGATCGACAACATCAACGCGCGCACCGCACCCGAGGGTGGCGTGCCGATCGACACGCTGGTAGCGGGCATTGAGGGCGAGGGACGCCGCTCCTTCAAGATCCTGCGCGCCAAGCCGGACGGCAAGAGCTATGCCCGCGACATCGCAACCAAGTACGGTCTTACCTACGACAACATTATCAAAACCATTTCCGAGAACAAAGGAGAATAAGCAATGGATAACATGTTAAAGATTTTAGAGGACAACGCCAACCTGACCCCCGAGCAGCTTGCCGTAATGTGCAACAAAGAGGTGGGCGATATCAAGAAATTTATCGAGCAGAACGAGAAGGACGGCGTCATTCTCGGCTACAAGACGATGATCGACTGGGACAAGACCGACCGCGAGTACGTCACCGCACTCATCGAGGTCAAGATCACCCCTCAGCGCGACCGCGGCTTTGACCGCGTGGCGGAGATCATCTATAACTACCCCGAGGTACAGAGCTTGTACCTGATGTCCGGTGCGTATGATCTGTGCGTGCTGATCGAGGGTAAGACGATGCGCGAGGTCGCTTACTTCGTGGCACAGAAGCTTGCCACCATTGACGACGTGATCTCCACCGCCACCCACTTCGTGCTGCGCAAGTACAAGGACAAGGGCGTCACCTACGGCATCGTTGAGGTGGACGAGAGAGGAAACTTTGAATAATGATCGATTACAATTCCGTTTTATCCAAAAAGGTCGTTGGCTTGAAGAAATCGGGTATCCGTAAATTCTTCGATCTGCTGAACGATCCCAGTATGAGTGACGTGGTGGGTCTGACCGTTGGTCAGCCAGATTTCGTCACGCCCTGGCACATTCGCGAGGCAGGTATTGAAAGCTTGCAAAAGGGCAAGACCTACTATACCGGCAACGCCGGCACGCCCGAGCTGCGCGAGGAGATCTGTAACTATCTCTCCCGCCGCTTTGATCTTTCCTACAAGCCCGAAAACACCCTGGTCACCGTGGGCGGCAGCGAGGCCATTGATCTTGCGATCCGCGCCATCGTAGAGCCGGGTGACGAAGTCATTATCCCCACCCCGTGCTTCGTTTGCTACGATCCCATCGTCCGCTTGCAGGGCGGTGTTCCCGTCATTGTGGAAACCAAGTTTGAGGAAAAATTCAAGCTTACCCCCGAGGCACTGCGTGCCGCCATCACCCCCAAGACCAAGATGCTGGTGCTGGCATATCCCAACAATCCCACGGGCGCGATCCTGACGCGCGAGGAGCTGGAAGCTCTGGCCGACGTCCTGCGCGACACGAACATCATGATCCTTTCCGACGAGATCTACGCCGAGCTGACCTATGGCACCAAGCACGTTTCCATTGCCTCTATTGAGGGAATGTGGGAGCGCACGATCCTTGCCAGCGGCTTTGCCAAGGCGTATGCCATGACGGGGTGGCGTATGGGCTATCTTGCAGCCCCCAAGCCCATTTTGGATCAGATGCTGAAAATCCATCAGTACGCTATCATGTGCGCCCCTACGACCAGCCAGTTTGCCGCTGTGGAGGCACTGCGCAACGGTGACGAGGATATCCGCGAGATGCGCGAGGAATACGACCGCCGCCGTCGTTACATTTACGAGGGGCTGCGCAAGATCGGTATTGACTCCTTCCTGCCTGAGGGCGCGTTCTATATCTATCCCGATCTGCGAAAGTTTGGTCTTTCCAGCGAGGAATTCTGCTCTCGCCTGCTCTACGAGCATCGCTGTGCCATCGTTCCCGGCACCGCATTCGGCGAGGACGGAGAGGGCTTTGCCCGTATCTCCTACGCCTACTCGGTGAAGCACATCACCAAGGCATTGGAGCGCATCGAAGCGTTCGTGAAAAGCTTGAACAAATGACAAAAAGAGGCATAACGGTATGAGTTATGCCTCTTTTTTATTGGCAAAACGCCCTCTCGACGGCACGCGCCAGCACCCGTGCCGCACGCAGCACGACAAGGTCGATCTCACGCGGGCAAACGCAAAGATCGCGCACGCCGTCGCAAATCATCTCGCCGCCGGTTTCCCCCAGCACGTCCGCAATCAGCGTATCGCAACGGATCACGGTCGGCACGCCGACAGCGATCACGGGAACGCCCAGCGTTTCTACATTCAACGCACATCTGGGACGGCGCACACCGCTGCCGGGGCAGATCCCGCTATCACAAAGCTGCACGGTGGCGGCAAGGCGCGCAGGGGCCCTTGCCGCCAGTGCATCAACTGCAATCACAAGATCCGGTTGAATGCTATGCACCACGCCGCGCAAGAGCTCTGCACTTTCCATGCCCGTCTGCCCGACAACCCCCGGCGCTACGGCGGAAAGCGCGCAATTACCCGCCCCTGACAGCAGCACTCTTTCCTCCATTTGCAAATGGCGCGTGACGCTCAACGCACGCACGGTATGCGCTCCCAGCGCATCTGCCGTCATATCCGCATTTCCAAGCCCCGCCACCAACACGCTGAATGTGCCCTCTCGCCTGGGACAAATACGCCGCGCCATCTCGCGCATCTCAACGGACACCGCGCAGCAGACCCGCTCCTCCTCGCGCACATCCAACTCGCAGATATTGCCGAAATCCAGCGTAACGTAGCGCCCCTGCGGCTTGCCGATGCGGACTGCCGCCTCTTTCGTTTCTACACGGACACGGGTGATATCGCACCCGCCCGCATGCGCTCGCTGGACGCGTATCCCCTCTCCCTCGCCGACCCCACATTCTGCGGCAAGATCGCTCCCCGAAAGCTTCATATCCACACTCCTTTGTGTCCCGATTTCTTCTATTATGCCTTTTTTGATCGCGTAGTATGTATATTCTCAACAAAATTCGCCCTGAATATTGTGCAAGTGTCCAAACCTTTCCATTGCTTGTTCGTTATTACTTGAATTTGCGCGCACGATATGCTATAATATACTACGTTATTATGGCAAGGTATAAAGCGCACGCTTTTGCCGTGCTACTCCAAGGAGGAATTCCATTATGATGAAAAGAGCCATTGCACTTCTGCTCTGCCTGCTGATGCTGCTTCCCTGCGTTGTTGCCTGCGCAAAGGACCTCAACGATAAGGGTGCTTACATCCGTATGTATCTGGGCGAGCCGATCTACGACTTTGACCCCCTTCAAGCCTTTGAGAACTCTGACGACCTTCAAGTCGTAAGCTTGCTGTTCTCCGGCCTTTTCAAGGTAGACGAGGACGGCGACGTCAAGCCCGATCTGGTTGACGACTATGAGTATCTCTATGACGAAAAGGAAGACCGCTACTACCTTTCCCTCACCTTGAAGGAAACCAAGTGGTCTGACGGCGTACCGCTTACCGCAACGCATGCACAGTATGCCTTCACCCGTCTGTTCAAGACCTCTCACCCCGCAACCGCAATGCTTTACGACATCAAAAATGCACGTGAGATCATTGCAGGCAACATCACCCGCGACGCTTTGAAGGTTACCGCCGTAGAAAGCGATCTGCTGGAAATTGAGTTTGAGGAAGACATTGACATTGACGCGTTCTTGCAGGTACTGGCAAGCCCCGCACTCTTCCCCATTCGTGACGATATCGCCGACTACGACACCAACTGGGCAAAAAGCACCACCACGATGGTGTGCAGCGGCCCCTTCAAGGTTCGCAGAATGAACTACGAAGACAAGGACGGCTTCGTATTGGAGCGTAACACCTACTACCTGCTTGACAAGTCCAAGGACGACATCGACAAGTACGTTACCCCCTACCGCCTTGTTTGCGATTTCACCACGCCCATCGAAAAGCAGCTTGAAAACTTCGACACCCGTACCGAGGGCTCGATCTACTTCCTTGGCAACATTCCGCTTTCCGGCCGCAACACTGCCGCTTTCGCGGACCTGCTTAAAAAGGGTGATCTGACCGATACCAACTCTACGCACGTTTACTACATGAACCAGAACGCCATGATCAACGGCACGGCACTGTTCGCCATTCCCGCCGTTCGTCAGGCACTCTCTCTGGCACTTGACCGCGATAACATCGCCAAGGAGCTGGTGTTCGCCGAGGCGGCTGACGGCCTTGTTCCCCAGACTGTGCTGAACCGCGCAGATAAGAGCAAGACCTTCCGCGATGCTGCTGAGCAGTCGATCGCTACCTCCCCCGCTGTACAGGAGGCCAAGAACCTTCTGCAATCCGCAGGCATCGTTGCCTCCAACTACTCCTTCACCATCACCGTTGCCGCTTACGACAGCGATCACGTAGCAACCGCTGAGCTTGCAAAGGCCGCTTGGAGCGCACTTGGCTTCAACGTAACCGTGGTAAAGCTTGGTGTTGAAACCGTATACGAGATCGACGAGACCACCGGCGAGATCAAGATCGATGAAAAGACCGGCAAGCCCGTTGAGGCAGGTTACGTAAAGGACCTTTACAAGGAAGCTTACGCGGCCGGCAATTACGAGGTGCTGGCACTTGACCTGGTGTCCTCCGGCGTGGACGCATACAGCGTACTTGCTCCCTTTGCAACCGCGTTCTCCGGCAACATGACCGAGATGAACTCCACCATCAACCCCACCTACGCACTTACCCCCCACGCTACCGGCTACAACAGTGAGAAATACAACGAGAAGATCGAGGCCGCCTTCGCTGAGAAGAACCACAAGAAGCGCGCCGTTCTGCTGCACGAGGCAGAGGCAATTTTGCTGGAAGATATGCCTGTGATCCCCGTTGTTTACAACAAGAACTTCTCTCTTGCCTCCAAGAAGCTGGGCAAGATCACCTCCTCCTTCTTCTGCGAGAACAACTTCACCAAGACCTCTCTTTCGGGCTACTGGAAGATCGCCGTGGCTGAAAAGTTCGTTACTCCTACTGAGGAAACCGAGGAAAAGGACAAGAAATAAGATAAATCGCATTTATCCCGAAAACACCCGCGGAAATCCGCGGGTGTTTTTTGATTTTCCGCGCAAAAAGCATAGACAAAACGCACAAAATATGGTATACTAAATTATTATAGGTAGGAAAGTGAGGCAAGCGGCCATGCAAATACAAAATCTGTACCCCGGCGGCATCGCCTCCAACTGCTATCTGGTAAGCGAAGGCACGGACGCCGTTCTGATCGATTGCTCCGCTTCCGTTGACACCGTCAAGGCGGCTCTCGCTGCCGTGGGCGCGACGCTGCGCGGCGTGATCCTGACGCACGGGCATTACGATCATCTGATGACGCAGGACGAGATCAAGGAAGCGTTCGGCGTGCAGGTGTATCTGCACAAGGGCGATGAAAAATTCCCCGAAACCGGTCTTTACAACTGCTATCACGTCTTTACGGGATTTGAGGCAAGCTTCACCCCGCCCGACCGTCTTTTTGAGGACGGCGAGGTGCTGGAATTCGGCGCCCTTTCGGTCAAGGCGATCAACACCCCCGGCCACACTCCCGGCTGCTGCGTGCTGCAAGCGGGCAACGCACTTTTCACAGGCGACACGCTGATGTCCTGCGGCTACGGACGCACGACCTTCCCCGGTGGCAACACGCTTGCAATGCGCAACTCGCTCCAACGCCTGTTCTCGCTCCCCCAATATCTGTTCATCTATCCCGGCCACGGCGACGGCTGCTCGCTGGGCACGGCACTGAACAATATCTTCCGATAATCTTCCACTTTTATATACGAGGTTTAAAACTATGGACACCAAACTCTTAGCCGATCTTTTGTTCCCGAACGTGACCAAAACGCCCGAGGATATGGAGGCCCTTTTCCCCGCCCGTAACCTTCCCGAGGGGGCGATCGTTTCCCGTATGGCTCCCAGCCCCACGGGCTTTGTGCATCTGGGCAACCTGGTGCAGGGCCTGACCTCTGAGCGCCTTTGCCACCAATCCGGCGGCACGCTCTTTCTGCGCGTGGAGGACACCGACGCCAAGCGCGAGGTACCCGGTGCTGTTGAAGTGCTGATCAACTCTTTGAAGCACTACAATATTCTGTTTGACGAGGGCGCGACCGTGGACGGCGATGCCGGCAATTACGGCCCCTACCGCCAGCGTCAGCGTGCCGAGATCTACCACGTATACGCAAAGCAGCTGGTATTGCAGGGCGAGGCATATCCGTGCTTCTGCACCGAGGAGGAGCTTGCCTCCATTCACGCACAGCAGGAAGCAGAGAAGGCCAACTACGGCTATTTCGGCAAGTGGGCTATCTGGCGTGACCGCTCCATTGAGGATATTCAGGCAGCTATGGCCGAGGGCAAGCCCTACGTGCTGCGTTACCGCTCCACCGGCTCTCTTGAAAACAAGATCAAGTTCACCGACCTCATCAAGGGCAACCTGGAGCTGACCGAGAACGACATTGACCACGTGCTGCTCAAGTCGGACGGCATTCCCACCTACCATTTCGCACACGCCGTGGACGATCACCTGATGCGTACCACCCACGTGGTGCGCGGTGACGAGTGGCTGCCCACGCTCCCCTTCCACCTGCAGCTGTTCCGTGCGCTCGGCTTCCGCGCGCCCAAGTATCTGCATATCGGCCCGCTTATGAAGATGGACGGCGAAAGCAAGCGCAAGCTTTCCAAGCGCAAGGACCCCGAGCTGGCGCTTTCCTACTACCGCGCCGCCGGCTTCCCCGTGCAATCGGTTTACGAGTACCTGATGACGGTGCTGAACTCCAACTTTGAGGACTGGCGCCGTGCTAACCCCGACGCGGACGTGGACGCCTTCAAGTTCTCGCACAAGAAGATGAACCCCGCCGGCTCGCTTTTCGACGAGGCCAAGCTGCGTGACGTTTCCAAGAACGTGATCTCCCGCATGAGCGCCGAGCGCGTATACGACGAGGTCGTCAGCTTCGCCAAGGATTATGACGAGGATCTTTACGCCCATCTCACGGCAGATCCCGCCTATGCCAAGGCGATCCTTGGTATCGGCCGCGGCGGCAAGAAGCCCCGCAAGGACTTCGCCACCTGGACGGACGTCAAGCCCTATCTTGACTTCTTCTTTGACGATTGGTTCAAGATCGTGGATACCTACCCCGAAAACTTTGACAAGGAAGATATCAAGAAGGCACTTACCGCCTTCCTTGCAAGCTTTGATCCCGCAGACGAGATGAACGTCTGGTTCGACAAGATCAAGGCCGTTGCCGACACGCTTGGCTACGCCTCGGATATGAAGGCATACAAGGAAAATCCCGACGCCTACAAGGGCAACGTGGCAGACGTCAGCATGTTCCTGCGCGTCGCCGTAACGGGCAAGCTTAACTCCCCCGATATGTACGCCGTGATGCAGATCCTTGGTAAGGATCGCGTCAGCGCGCGCATCGAAAATATGCTCAACACCCTTTGAAAAGAGGTAAAACACAATGGAAGAAATCATCAGCAGTAATTTTATACACGACATCATTGACGCGGACCTTGCCGACAATCCCGGCATGAAGATCCACACCCGTTTCCCCCCGGAGCCCAACGGCTACCTGCATATCGGCTCTGCTAAGGCCATTATGATCAACGTGGAAACGGCGCGCAAGTACGGCGGTCTTTTCAACCTTCGCTACGATGACACCAACCCCACCAAGGAGGATACCGAGTACGTTGATTCGATCTACGAGGATCTTTGCTGGCTGGGCGCAACACCCACGGGTGGCGTGTTCTACGGCTCGGACTACTTTGATAAATGCTACGAGTTCGCCGTGAAGCTGATCAAGGACGGCAAGGCATACGTGTGCGACCTTTCCGCAGAGGAGCTGCGCCAGACGCGCGGCACGCTGACGCAGAAGGGCACCAACAGCCCCTACCGCGACCGTTCCGTAGAGGAAAATCTTGACCTGTTCGAGCGCATGAAGAACGGCGAGTTCGCAGACGGCTCCAAGACGCTTCGCGCCAAGATTGACATGTCCTCTCCCAACATGAACATGCGCGACCCCGCGATCTACCGTATCGTACGCGCACATCACCACCGTCAGGGCGACAAGTGGTGCATCTACCCCCTTTACGACTACGCTCACCCCATTCAGGACGCCTTGGAGGGCATCACGCACTCGCTGTGCTCCTTGGAGTTTGAGAACCACCGTCCCCTTTACGAATGGGTCATCAATAACATCGGCTTTGAAAATCCCCCCAAGCAGCGCGAGTTTGCCCGTTTGAACATCACCAACACGGTCATGTCCAAGCGTTACCTGCGCTCTCTTGTAGAGAACGGCACCGTGGACGGCTGGGACGACCCCCGTCTGCCCACCATCTGCGCACTGCGCCGCCGCGGCTACACCCCCTCCTCGATCTTCCGCTTCGTGCGTGAAGCAGGCGTTTCCAAGGCAGACAGTCTTGTAGATATCGGCATGTTGGAGCACTGTATCCGCGATGAGCTCAACGAAGCCGCTCCCCGCCGCATCGCCATCAAGCGCCCCATTCTTGTAGAGATCACCAACTACGAGGGCGAGGAGACCTTTGATCTGCCCAATCACCCCCAGAAGCCCGAGATGGGCACGCGCGCTGTTCCCTTCACCCGCGAGATCTATATCGACGCGGATGACTTTGCCGAGGTACCGCCTCCCAAGTTCTTCCGTCTGAAACCCGAGGGCGAGGTTCGTCTGATGGGCGCGTATATCATCAAGTATCAGGATATCGTGAAGAACGCAGACGGCTCTATTGCCAAGATCCTTTGCACCGCCGACCTGGAAACCCGCAACGGCAATCCCGTGGACGGCCGCAAGATCAAGGGCACCATTCACTGGCTTTCCGCAAAGTACGCCAAGGACACCACCATCAAGCTTTACGACAACCTGCTGACGCTGGAAAACCCCTCCGATCTGCCTGAGGATAAGACCTACAACGACTACCTCAATCCCGAGTCCCTTGTTGTGATCGAGGGCGCGAAGATCGAGCCCGCTCTGGCTGATGCCAAGGCAGGCGACAAGTTCCAGTTCGTGCGCGATGGCTACTATTGTGCCGACTCTAAGCACGCGAACACCTTTAACCGCGTGGTCGGCCTCAAGGACAGCTTCCCGAAGAAGTAAGCGTGGAGGGATGCGAGGAAACTTTTTGCAAAAAGTTTCCTCGCGCTCCTTCAAAAATCCTTCTAAAAAAGAAAAGTACAAAACCCGCGCCGATTTCGGCGTTGGTTTCTTTTAATCGGGCACGTATTCCATAATATCTTCGATCTTACAATCCAACACAGCACACAGCTTGTTCAGTGTTCTTGTTTCCATATTTTCGTTGGCGCGCAAGCGGCGAACAGTCTTACTGTCAATTCCGCCCTTTTCACGCAAATAATAAGTGGAAACACCTTTTTCTTTCATAATATTCCAAAGCTTATCAAAAACAATCATTTTTTACAACCTCCCACTTGACATTTACTATTATGGGGGTTATAATCTATTTTGATAAGGGGATATAACCCCCATAACGAAAAAACGGAGGATTTTATGAACTTATATCAAGAGATCTTATGCCAGCTATTGAAAAGCGAAACCGTTGAAGTCAACTTTCCCAACATTCCCGCCATGGTGAATTTGGTGGAGCTGAAATGCTATGCGGCGCTGCAAGAGATCAAGAATGTTTTAGAAGACGACACCCTTTCGGACAAGGAATGCTTTTGGAAAATCGAAGAGATCGTTCGCGTATTGGAATCGCTTGGCTCAAACGCGGGAAGCAGACACGATTTTGGATAAAATAAGAAAAACACACCCAAACGGGTGCGTTTTTCTTATTTCAACAAAACCTCAGCCGTATGGGGTCGATGATCCGACGCCACGATTTCGGGAATGTCCGCCGCGATTACATCTATGTCGGGACTGACGAAAATGTAGTCGATCTTCTGGCGCGGCACGTCCGACGGCCAGGAAAGCTTCGGTGCGTCAAACATCTCGGCGGTGTCCTTCATTCGCGCGCGAACGGGCGCAAGAACGGAATCGTCCGGCAGCACGTTAAAATCACCCATCAGGACACATTTTTCCGCAGCAAGATGTTGCATAACCGTATCCACGGCATTCTGCTGCTCGTCATTGTTGAGGCCAAAATGCGTCACCAGCACGGTGATCCCACCCGCCAAAACGGCTTTGAGCAAGCAGCGTGTTTCGTACAACTTCTTGCCGCTGCGCACCGCGGGATCGGGGATTGGAATGACCTCGAAATTTTCAATGGGGAGCTTGGACAAAAAGCCGTTGCCGTAAGGATTATTTCCCTTGTAATCGATCGCCTTGGCGAAGCCGTGATACGGGTATCCCGCAAGCGCGGCAAGCGTTGCCACCTGTGCGGTAAAGTCGGGACGCTCGCCCGCGTCGTACATTTCATTAAGTCCCACGATATCGGGGGCGTATTGCAAAATGGCGTCCGCCATCAGATCAAAATCGATCTTCCGCGCAAGGTAGCCCTTACAGTGCTGCGTGTTAAACGTCATTACCTTCATCAGCGTTTCTCCTTAGTCTTTATCCGAAAACAGTTTTTTGATCGTAGCCAGCGCACTGCCAAAAAAGCCCGCTGCGCGCACGGTAGATATCGACTTTTTGGAGGAGGGCGCCTGTGCGCCGTCCGTCCCCTTCACAAAAAACACAACACGGCGATAGGTGCGGTTTCCGTGCGTGTCACGCAAGGAGATCTCCATGCGGTGCTCCCCGCCGTCAAGCGGCGTTTGTAGGTGAAAAGTCACCCCGTTTGCCGTCCATTCTGCTTTCTCGCCGACGTTTCTGCCATCTAAAAACAGATCCGAGGCAGAAAGATCCACGCCCGAAGCATCTCTGTACTCCACGTGAAGCACGTGGGGCTGCTCTCCCAGCTCTTCCCCCTCCGCGGGAGAGATGTGCAGAATTTCAGGCCCTGCATCGTCCACAAGGCGGATCGAAAGCGGCTCGCGCTCGCTTCCAAGGCAGGTTTCGTATACGTATCCGCTTGCCTGCACGTAATAGAAAAGGCGCTTACCCGCTTTTGCCGGCAGGTTGGTGGGCAGCAGGCACTCCCAAACGCCAAGATCATTCAATTGGGTGGGAAATTGCTCCCATACGCCGCCGATACGGGCGCACACGCTCAGCCGTGCAAGAGATGGCGGAAAGCTCACAAAGCGCATCAAGGGCGCGTCCGCCGCAAGATAGGGATCCTCCCCCTCCCAAAGGGGCAAGACTGCCGGGAAAAGCGCGTCCTGATCCGCAGGGAGCGGGATCTCTACGTTTTTGAGCGGGAAGGTATAAATATTGGTATATATTTCATCTACGCAAAAGCGATAGGAGAAGCAGACACCCGTCAAATGCTCGGGTGGGATATGCACGCTGTAAAGCGTGAAATACTCCTCGCTTTGATAGGCGTCCGTCGGCAAAAGGCGCAGGCGCTCGCTGCCGCCCTCTTTACCGTATTCTACAAATACGGAAAGATGCGGATTTCCCTCCTCTTCAACAAGCAGCTGCATCACGAAAGGGACGCCACGATAGCCGTAGCACGGAACGGTATGATAGATCTGCGGCATAGGCGCACTCCTTTCAAGTAAAATTCAAGAAAAAATCAAAGGAAAAACAGCTCGTAAAGCGGGCAAAGCGCAATGGGAAAGAGCATCGCAGGAACCAAATTCATCACCTTGACCTTGGTGACGCCCAACAGGTTCGTTCCAATCGCCACCACCAAAAGCGACCCAACGGCGATCATTTCGCCCGTCACGACGGGAGGGATCGCATTCCCCGCCAGCACCGCGATCAGCACCAGCGTTCCCTGCACCACGAACACGCCTACCGCAGAAAGCACCACGCCTGCACCAAGCGCCACGGCAAAGGTCACGGCGCAGACCATGTCGATCATCGCTTTGGCATAGTAGGTGTCGTGCGTGTGCATCAACGCGCCCTCCAAGGCACCCGTTACCGTCATCGCGCCCACGCAGAAAAGCAGTGTGGCGCTGACAAAACCTTCTGCGAACGTACCCCTCTGACCGCCGCCGACCTTGCGCTCGACAAACGCGCCGAAGCGGTTCAAAAGGCCGTCCAGGTCACAAAGCTCGCCCACCAGCGCACCAAGCGCGATCGAAAGGATTATTACCAACACGTATTTTACGTTCAAAGCCCCCGAAAGGCCAATCAGGATCACGCAAAGGCCAAGCCCTTTTTGGATCGTGCCTGCAATGTCACGGCGCGCGGGCGTTGCGCCCTCACTTACCGCCGTTTTTCTTTTGCTGAGGATCGCACGGATCCCAAGGCCAAGCAACGCACCGAACAGCACCGCCACGGTGTTGACGATCGTACCCCAAAAAGCCCATTGTGTCATAGTATACCTCACATTCTGCGCGGCAAACCGCGCTATTTCACAGCTGCAATAAAAAGATAGCGCCCACGCCAAGCACAAAGCCGACGCATTGCTGCGGATTTAATTTTTCGCGGAAGAAGATCAACCCCGACAAAAGCGCGCCCAGAATACAGACCACGGAAACGGTCGGGAACAAAAGCACCGCCGAGCTCATCGCCGCCAGCTTCAAAATAAAGAAGTTGGCCAAGCTGTTGGAAAGTCCGGAGCCCGCGGCGTAGAGATCCGAGCGCAATTTCACGCGCCCCGCTTTGAGCTGTCCCGCAGCCAGTGCGGCGATCAGATAGATGACACACCACGTCAGCATCGCCCAAAGCATAAACCCGATCTGATGCTCGCCGGGGAAGCCCTTTTGGTGTGCGGACTGCGACACCTGGCAAAAGCCGTCGCCAAACAGGCAAAGGCCGATAAACAGCGCCCACTTGGGGGAGATGCGCGGCTTTCGTTGTGCCGGCGTATCCATTCCCGCTTTCTTGGCGGAGAAATCAAAATTCAGTAACACCATGGCGCCCAGCATCAACGCAAGACCCATACCGCCAAGCGCAGTGATACGCTCGTCAAAAAAGATCACGCCATACAGGCAGGAAACCAGAATACAGCAATTGAAAAGCATATAGGTCAGCGAAAGCGAACCAAGCCCCAGCGCGCGATACGCGAAATAAGACGAGCAGGAGATACACACGCCAAACAGCATGCCGTAAAGCATGGTGGGCAGATGGAAGCGCTCTCCCGCTGCCACAAACAGCACCAAAAACAAACAAAGAGCGGCAAGCGACTTAAAGAAATTAAAGCGCACCACGTCGCTTGTGCCGTTACGGCTATTCAATTTCATAAACGAGGCCTGTGTGGTCTGTCCCAGCACCACGCCTGCATACAAAAGCGGTATCATACAGCGCTCCTTTGTTGTCAATGTTATCATTATAACATTGAAATTGCACAAATGCAAGACAAAACCGTAAAAATCTTGACAAAGCCGCAGGAAAGGAATATAATGAAGGCAACACGCACCCAAGGAGCTACGATCATGTATTTTGAAGCCGGAAATTTTGATGGAATGAACTTTCTTGTACGCTATCCTGCCTCTTATAAAGAGGGGGAGAAATACCCTGTTCTGCTGAACCTGCACGGCGCGGGCACACGCGGCATCACGTTAGAGGAATATCAACGAAGCGAGAGCTTCACGCAGATCTCCAACTCTGCAAACGAGCAGATGATCATCGTAGCGCCGCATTGCACCAAGGATAGCTGGTTTGATATTTTTGAAACGCTGATCCGCTTTGCCAATTGGCTCTCTACCGCGCCATTTACCGATACCGATCGCCTTTATCTGATGGGCACCAGTATGGGTGGCTACGCCGCCTGGCAGCTGGCGATGAGCCAGCCGCAGCTGTTTGCCGCCATGATCCCGATCTGTGGCGGCGGTATGTACTGGAACGCCTCCCGCCTTGTCAACGTGCCCGTGTGGGCATTCCACGGTGCAAAGGATACCACCGTCCTGCCCGAAGAAAGCGAAAAAATGATCCGCAAGCTGCAAAAGAAGGGCGCAGAAGCGAAGTTGACCATCTATCCCGACAACGAGCACAATGCCTGGACCGACACCTACACAAATCCCGAGGTGTTCGCGTGGCTTTTGTCGCACACCAATCAAAACAGCAAAAAAGAGGAAGTTTCCTGCCAAGGCGCAAAGGAATTCGGATAATAAAAAAGGAACGAAACCAAACGCCTGTGGGTCCCTTTTTTATGCGACTTTGACGCAAAATATCAACCGTTTACAACTGCCATTGCCTTGGCGGTCTTTTCGCGGATCTCATCGGGCGTGCCCCTCATCATCCAGCTGCCACCGCAAGCAACGATCTTGGGGAAGGCAAGGTACTCGTTCACGTTCTCCTCGGAAATGCCGCCCGTGGGAACGAAGGTCACTGCGGGAAATGCGGCAGCAAGTGCCTTGATGGTGCCAAGACCGCCGTAGTTGCTGCACGGGAAGAACTTCACCGTTTCAATGCCGTATTCCAGCGCGGCGATGATCTCTGTGGGCGTGACGCAACCGGGCAGGTACATGACCTTGCGCTCAGCACAAACCTGTGCCACAGCGGCGGAGAAGCCGGGGCCGACGATAAACTTTGCACCTGCGTCAATGGCGCGGTTGCACTGCTCGGCGTTGATCACGGTGCCTGCACCCACCAGCATCTGGGGGAACTTCTTGCAAGCAAGTGCAATAGCATCCGCCGCGCACGCGGTGCGGAAGGTGATCTCTGCTACGGGGAGACCGCCGTCGCAGAGCGCCTGCAAGGTGGGCTCGGTATCAGAAAGCTCTTTAAGTACCACAACGGGTACGATTTTCGCCTGTTTGATCTGTTCAAAAATAGTCATAACAAACTCCTTTGAATGGGATTTTTATATACAAGAAAATGATACCACATTCCGCGCGGATTGTCAATGCCCACGGTGAGAGATAGCAAAAAAGTGCAAAGAAAAACCGCGCTTTGCGCTCGCGGAGTTTTCGCTATTGCAAGCAGCACCAACAAAAAGCCCTCGGCACAAGGCCGCATAGCAAGCGCAGACTTCAAGCTGTGCTCCTGCGGAGGCCCGTTCACATCCCTTCGGGATGTAGGAAGATCGCTTCGCGACTTCCCCTCCGACCGCGCTTTGCGCTCGCGGAGTTTTCACCAAACCGCAGGAGCAACAAAAAGCCCTCCGCACAAAGCCGGGGGCTTTTTGTTGGTGCTCCTGCGGAGACTCGAACTCCGGACA
>JAZQWF010000038.1:0-3610 GCA_045632185.1 Eubacteriales bacterium | reverse complement strand
CTTGGCGTGACTACGCGCACGGTGTCCATTAAGGACGCCGTGATGCAGCATTTCAAGGACATCGGTCACGATCCCGCGGACTTCTCCGTCACCTATGAGAATGCACAGGCGCGCGAGCGCACGCAGGTGCTGATGGATATTGCCAATCAGGTGGGCGGTATCGTGCTTGGCACGGGCGACCTTTCCGAGCTGGCACTGGGCTGGTGCACCTATAACGGCGACCACATGAGCATGTACGGCGTAAACGCCGACGTGCCCAAGACCTTGGTGCGCTGGGTGATCGCGGCGCTTGCCGAAACAGACGGCTTTGCCGCTGCTGCGCCCGTCTTGCGGCGCATTCTGGACACGCCGATCAGCCCCGAGCTCCTGCCCCCCGATGCGGTGGGTAAGATCGCGCAAAAGACGGAGGATATCGTGGGCCCGTACGCGTTGCACGACTTCTTCCTTTACTGGGCGGTGCGCTATCAGTATACCCCCGCAAAGCTCTTTGCGCTGGCTGATCTGGCCTTTGAGGGCGTATTTGACGGTGCAACGATCAAGAAGTGGCTGGGTGTATTCTGGCGCAGATTTTTTGGGCAGCAGTTCAAGCGCAATTGCTTGCCGGACGGCGTGAAGGTTGGCTCTGTGGGTCTTTCCCCGCGCGGAGAGTGGCAGATGCCCTCTGATGCGGTGGCGGCGCTTTGGTTGCAGGAAATCGAAAATATTGACGCGTAAGGACAAAAAATATGGAATTGAAGGGCTTGAAGGCGGTTTTCCTTGGGGATAGCATTACCGAAGGATACCGCGCCAGCACGTTTGATAACGCCTATTGGCAGGTGCTGGCAAGAAGAACGGGACTTGAAGCAAAGGGATACGGTGTCGCGGGATCTCGCATCGCGCGTCAGGCACCGAGCGATCCGCCGCAGCCGTATGATGAGGATTTCGGGCTGCGTGCGCTGCGCATGGATACAGATGCGGATATCGTGTGTGTCTTTGGTGGAACGAATGATTTTGGCCACGGCACAGCGCCTATCGGCACACCAAAAGACCGTGATCCCTATACCTTTTACGGTGCGCTGAACAATCTTTACCGCACCCTGATCGAGCGCTATCCCAATTCCTTCATTTTCGTGATGACGCCCCTGCATCGTACGCACGAGGAGGAGGCAAGCTTCAATACGAAGAACCCGTATTCCTTGCCGCTGATCGAGTACGTGCGCATTATTCGCGAGGTTGCGGAAAAGTACGGGCTCCCCGTGCTGGATCTGTTCCAAATGTCCGGTATGTATCCCGCAGTGCGGCAGGTGCGTGACGACTATCTGCCCGACGGGCTTCACCCCAACGACCGCGGACACGCGCGTTTGGCGGGTATTGTGGAGCAATTCCTTAAAAATAGCTATTACGAAAAAGGTTAATCAAAACAGCCCCTTTGCTAAGGCAAAGGGGCTGCTTTTTGTTATTATTGGAAAATAGAAAATCAATAAAAAATAAAATTGGAAAATATAATACAATAATTGGAAAATCAGGTCTCGAACTTGCAAGAGGCGTACACGCCTTGCGAGGTCGCATCCCCACCGATCACGGTGCCGCACTCGCCACTCAGCGCCTTTGCGGCATTTTTCAAGGAGGCGATCACGGCGCGTCGCCCCGGCCCGCTTTTGGCAAAGGCGATAGCGGCTTGCATTTTGGGCAGCATGCTGCCGGGGGCGAAATGTCCCTCGGCGCAGTAGCGCTCGGCCTCCTCCACCGTAAGGTGAGCAAGGGGCTGCTCCTTTGCTGTGCCGTAATGCAGACACACGCGATCCACCGCCGTGAGGATAAAGAGCGCGTCCGCGCCGATCTCCTCGGCTAAGCGTTCGGCGGCAAGATCCTTGTCAATGACCGCCTCAACGCCCACGTAATCCCCGGGGGCGCGCTTGATCACGGGAATACCGCCGCCACCGCACGCGATCACCACAAACTCGTTATCCAACAGATTGCAGATCGATCGCAGCTCTACGATATGCTGCGGCTTGGGACTTGCCACTACGCGGCGATAGCCGCGCCCTGCGTCCTCCCTGAAATGAAGGGAAGGATCCTTTTTCTCCATTTCTCGCGCTTGCTCCTCGGTATAAAAGCTGCCGATGGGCTTAGAGGGATACAGAAAGGCGGGATCCTCGCGCGACACTTCTACGCGCGTGACGACCGTGGCGACCTGCCAGGGCATGCCGCGACGGCGCAGCTCGCGGGAAAGGCCCGCTTGCAGGTGATAGCCGATATATCCTTGGCTCATGGCTGTGCATTCCCCAAGCGGCATCGGCGCGATGTGTGCGCTGGCCTTTGCCCCCTCGGAAAACGCGAGATGCGTCATTCCTACCTGCGGGCCGTTGCCGTGCGTCACGATGATCTCCCAGCCGCCTACGATCAGATCAATGAGCGCCCCTGCGCTTGCCTCAATACGTGCCTGCTGCTCCTCGGCGGTGTTGCCCAGTGCGTTGCCGCCAAGCGCTACCACGATACGCGGCTCCATCACTCCACCCCCTTCGGCACCTGCTGGGTGATACAATGGATATTGCCGCCGCCAAGCAGAATTTCACGCGCGTAAATGCCGATCACGCGGCGATCGGGGAATGCCTCCTCTAAGGTCTTTTGTGCGCGCTCGTCGTTGGGATCACCGAATTTCGGGAAAAGCACGCCACCGTTCACCACGTAGAAGTTGGCGTAGGAGGCCGCCAGGCGGTCGCCCTCCTTGCGGGGCAGCGTCCCCGCTACGGCGTCCACGCCCTCGCTTTCCTCACGGGTGATGGTGACGGGGGAGGGGAGGATCAGCTTTCGGATTTTGAGCTTGCGCCCCTTGGCGTCGGTTGCATTTTCCAGGATCGCCAGATTTTCCGCACTGATCTCGTATTGCGGATCGCTTTCGTTCTCGCACCACGCAAGCAGACACTCGCCGGGTGCGGAAAATGCGAAAATGTTGTCCACGTGTCCGTTTGTTTCGTCCAGATAGATGCCGCGCTTTAACCAGATGATCTTTTCTGCGCCCAGATAGTCGCGCAGGTTTTGCTCGATCTCGGATTTTTTCAGATCGGGATTGCGTCCGTCGCTGAGCAGACATTCCTCCGTCACGACCACAGTGCCCTCACCGTCGGCGTGGATCGAGCCGCCCTCTAAGACAAATCCCTCGGAACGGTATCGATCTGCACCTTCCAATTCGCAAATTTTGCCTGCCACGGCGTCGTCCTTGTCCCAGGGGAAGTACAGGCCGTCCACAAGACCGCCCCAGGCGTTGAATTCAAAGTCCACGCCGCGGATCTCGCGGCCGTTTGTGACGAAGGTGGGGCCGCAGTCGCGCACCCAAGCATCATCGCTGGACATCTCCACCACGCGCACCGCACCCGGGAGCATCGCGCGGGCGTTGGCGTACTGATCCGCGTTTACGCATACCGTTATGGGCTCAAATTCCGAAATAGCGGTGGCAACCTCGGCAAAAACGCGTTGCGCGGGCTTGCCACCAAGGCGCCAGTTGTCGGGGCGCTGGGGCCAGATCATATAGCTGCCGCGGTGCGGCTCGAATTCACCCGGCATACGAAATCCATCTGCACGTGGCGTGCTTTTCAACAGCTTCATACCGATCCTCCTTGTGTTGCACGAC
>JAZQWF010000037.1:0-21229 GCA_045632185.1 Eubacteriales bacterium | reverse complement strand
CCGTTGAATAAGACACGAAAAAACAGCGATGCTCGCAAGCGAGCATCCGTATTTTTGTAACAGAAAACCACGCCATATGTGTCCCATGGTACGCATCGTTCAAAAGATGCTTTGGCGATGAGCGGAAGCAAAACAAAGGGCGAGCGCAGGATTTGGTGGGGGGAGGGAGCACCCGTCAAAGACGGTGAGGGAGCCAGCACCAAAAACGCAGCTCACTTGTAATACGAGGGCTACGCCCGAAACTGTACCCCCGCTATGCGGGGGATTTTTATTGCTCAAAGCCCTTTGGCGAGCTTCTTTTATGCGCGGCATTTTTTGCTTGAAAAACGACATAAAATTCCCAATCATAAGTTTTGTATCACGGCGCACAATATATCTCGGAGCGCAAATGCAGACGCGATGGCGTGGGCAGGAACGCTCTTGAAAATAGATAAGGCCCACGCATGGCGCAAAGCGGCAGAAGATGCCCTTTGATGGTAAGCGAGGGCGAAGGAGCAAAAAATGGCAAACAAGCAGGCAAAGAAGGCGCTTGAACAGTTCAAGCAGCAGGCCGCCAGCGAAGTAGGCGTAAATCTCAATCAGGGCTACAACGGCGATCTTACCGCCCGTCAGGCAGGTTCTATCGGCGGTCAGATGGTCAAGAAGATGATCGAGTCCTACGAGCAGGGCATGAACAAGTAATCAGTTAAGCAAAGACCCAAGGGGGCGTGCTTTCATGGCACGCCCCTGTTCTGTTTGCTTTGCGTTTTTTTGACTTTGTGGAATGAAACAAAAGAAACAAAGAAAAAATATAGAAATAATTTCGCAAAAATTGGAAAATTTGCCTTGACAAGGTGGAAAATCGGTGATATACTATACTTGTAATCTTGTTTGATAAAGGAGTTTTTCGTTATGAAGAAAAACGAGCGCCTTTTGGCTGAAAAGTTTTTGCTGCAATGCATTTCTGATGAGGAAAAGGACTTTGTAGAGCGCACGATGGAAAAATTCGGCGTATCCAAGTCTACCGTATATAACTATCTGACCACCCTGCAAAAGGGAGGCGAGGTAGAGCGCGTCGGCGGTTCGATGCCCTATCGCATCGTCTATAAGACCACCCGCTTTACCGTCGATCCCACGCGCGAGCGCTCCGAGGACCGTCTGTTTGCACGCGACGTGGCGCCCTTGCTGGCACAGCTGCCCCAAAATCTGCAAAAGATCTGGCGTTACGCCTTCACCGCGATGCTGAACAACGCTCTGGAACACTCCAAGGCCTCCGCCATCGTGTGCGTCATCAGCCGCAATCGCCTTTCCACCATCATCGGCGTGCTGGACAACGGCACGGGCATCTTCCGCCGTATTCAGCAGGACGTGCGCGAGCAGACGGGAGAGAGCATCACCTCTGCCGAGGCCGCTGCGCTTCTGTTTGCCGGCGGTTATACCGGCGCGCCCGACACGCACGCAGGGCAGGGTATTTTCTTCGTGTCCCGCCTGATGGATCATTTTGCGATCCGTTCCGAGCAGCAGCTCTTCACCCCGGGTGGCGAGGACGAGGAGGAGAATGCCGAGCGTTTTCGCGGCACGGCCGTGCAGATGGCGCTTTCCAACGACAGCACGCGCGAGCTTTCCGAGATCATGGAAAAATACATCGATCCCGAGGCGGGCTTTATCCGCACCGAGATCCCCGTGCTGCGCTTCTTTGGCGGCGAGAGCCCCATTTCCCGTTCCGAGGCACGCCGCCTTGGCGCGGTGCTGGACGATTTCCGCGAAGCAGAGCTTGACTTTGCCGGTGTGGAGGACGTCGGCCCCGACTTCGCTCACGAGCTTTTTACGGTGTTTGCGGCACAAAAGCCCATGCTGCGCATCAGCGTAACGAACGCCACTCCTGCGGTGCAGGGAATGCTGCGCCGTTGCGGCTATCGCGAATAAAAAAAGCGCCCCTTGCGGGGCGCTTTTTTTGCGCAAATGCTTGCTTTTCCGTTTCGCGTATGTTACAATAAGGGTGTATTTTCCCGCAAAGGAGATTTTGTGATGAATTTGATCGAAACGCTGCTTGACGGCAAGAAAAAATCCGTGATCCTGGATACCGACACCTATAACGAGGTGGACGATCAGTACGCGCTGGCGTACGCGATGCTTTCCCCCGACAAGGTGAATTTGCTTGCCATTACCGTGGCGCCCTTCAAAAACAGCCGCGCCAAAACGCCCGGCGAGGGTATGGAAATGAGCTATAACGAGGCATTCCGTATCCGCGCGCTGGTGGATGAGAAATCGCAGGTTCCGATCTATCGCGGCTCCGCAACCTATCTGCCCGATAAGAAAACGCCCGTCGTATCCGAGGGCGCAGAGGCGATCGTGCGCTTGGTGCGCGAGAGTGAGGAGCCCGTTTATATCGTGGCGATCGGTGCCATTACCAACGTGGCGTCCGCGCTTTTGATGGCACCCGATATTGCCGAAAAGGCGGTGGTCGTCTGGCTTGGCGGCACAGCGCTGCATTGGCATCATAATCACGAGTTCAATCTGTTTCAGGACGTTCCCGCCGCACAGGTGGTGTTTGAGAACGCCAAGAACCTTGTGCAGATCCCGTGTGCGGGTGTTTGCACGGAATTTTCCACCAGTATTCCCGAGCTGCAATATCATCTTGGCGGTAAGAACGCGTTGTGCGACTATCTGTTGGAGCTGACCGCAAACTACAACAAGGCGCATGAAAACACGGCTGTGTGGTCGAAGGTGATCTGGGACGTGACGGCGGTTGCTGCGATCGTTGCGCCCGAAACGCTGGATATGGTGACGATGCCCAGACCTATTGTTACGGATAGCGAGAACTACGCGTTTGATAACGGCCGCGCGCACTACGTTTACGTGCGTCGCATCTACCGCGACAAGCTTTACGCCGATCTGTTCCAGAAGCTGACGAACAAGTAATTGGTGCCGTAACGGTATGAAAAAAGCCCCCATTTGGGGGCTTTTTTGTTGTTTATGCCTTCATTTTTTTGCGGAATACCAGTATGGCGCCCACACAAGCCGCAAGCGCGTATGCGCATACGATCCCAATATGCGTGCATGCCCCCGCAAGGTCGCCCGCAAGCGCCTCGCGCGCGGCATCTACCGCGTTGGCGAAGGGCAGACAGTAGGAAAAGGTTTTGAAGCCCTCACCGAGCAGATCCAGCGAAAACCACGTGCCGGAAAGCCATGCGGCCACGTTGGTCAAGAGCGCGCCGCAAATAGAGCCCACCTGGCGGAAGTTCAGCAAAGAACCGACCAAAAGTCCGATGCCAACGAAAAGGAGCATGGACGGTATGAGAAACAGGAGCATCGTGAAGATGTGTGGGGTAAAGGAAAGCTTGAAAATAAAGCCGATCGCGATGCAGATCACGGCCTGCGAAAGGCCCAGCGGGAAAAGAGGGAGCGCGTAGCCCGCGATGAAGTCGCGCGCACGAAGCGGCGAGGTGAAAAGGCGAGTGAGGAACGCGGTTTCGCGGTCACCTGCAAGCAGCATGCCGCCGAACAGCGCCAGGAAGGAAAAGCCGAATACGATCACGCCCGGCATCAAATTTTCAATGGCGAACATCGACATATTCGCTTCTGCGGGAATATTGAGGTTCATCACAGAGAGCAGCACGAGCAGGATCACAGGGAAGGCCGCGCCGAAAAACAGCGTGATGGGATCGCGCAGGATCTCGCGCAAGCAACGCTTGGTGAAAACAAATGTTCTCATGCTCGTACACCTCCCGCGCACAGCGCCACGAAGGCGTCTTCAAACTTTTCCTTGCCCGCAAGGGATTTCAGCTCGTCAGCCGTTCCCACGGTGATCAGCTTGCCGCCCGCAAGAATGGCAATGCGGTCGCAAAGCGCCTCTGCTTCCTCTAAATAATGCGTGGTCAGGATCACCGTTGTTTTGCCTTTCAGGGCGCGGATCTGCTCCCAGAGCTCGTGGCGTGCCAGCACGTCAAGACCAAGCGTCGGTTCGTCCAAAAACAGGATCTGCGGCTCGCCGATGAGCGCCATTGCGATGGAAAGGCGGCGCTGCCAGCCGCCGGAAAGCGTGCCTGCACGCTGCTCGGAAACCTTGCCAAGTCCCATACGTTCGATCATATTTTCCACCCGTTCGTGGGCTTCTTGCTTTTTTGCGCCGTGTACCTCGGCGATAAATTGCAGATTTTCGCGCACGGAAAGCTTTTTGGCGACGGCGGTTTCCTGCGGGGAAACGCCGATCACGCGCTTGACCTCCTGCGCTTCGTTAAGAATGCTGTGGCCGCACAGCCACGCCTCACCCTCGCTGGGGGTGGCAAGGCAGGAAAGCAGCTTGATGGCCGTGGTCTTGCCCGCGCCGTTCACGCCGAGCAATGCCATCATCTCGCCTTGCTCTACCGTGAGGTCAAGCCCCTCCAAAGCGGTCAAATTCCCATACCGTTTGGTGAGATTTTTCGTTTCAATGGCTTTCATGCTTGCCCTCCATATTTTCGAATATCTCCGTGAGAAAGCTTGTGTCGTTCACAATGGCAATGCCACGATCCTTATCTGCCATCAAAAGCAAGCTGTCGCCCGCCTTGATGCCAAACATATCGCGCATATTCTTGGGGATGACGATCTGCCCCTTTTCACCGATCTTGACCGTACAAAGGTCACGTCCGTCCGGAAATTTCATGTGTGCCCCTCCTTGGTAGGAAAAGTTATACTTGTTATACTGATAGTATAGCACAGGTTTCGCACTTTGTCAAGCAAAAAACGAAAAAAAGGCGCCACGTGGCACCGTTTTTTGCATATTGCGATTATTTGCCTGCCTGCATGGCGCGGCGGATACGCATGGTTTCCTTCATACGCAGCTCGGTATTCAGGATCTTCTTGCGCAGACGGATCGACTTGGGGGTGACCTCGATCAGCTCGTCGTCGGTGATAAACTCAATGGCCTCCTCCAGCGTGAAGATCACGGGGGGCGTAAGCAGCAGCTTTTCGTCCGCGCCCTTGGAGCGGATTGCGGTCAGCTTCTTTTCATCGCAGGGGTTGAGCGCGATGTCGTCGTTCTTGGGGTTCTGACCTACGATCATGCCCTCGTAGACCTCGGTCTGGGGGCCGACGAACATATCGCCGCGCTCCTGACAGTGGTACAGACCGTAGCGCGTGGTCACGCCTGCTTTGGAGGCAACCAGCGCGCCGGTAAAGCGCATGGGGATCTCACCGCGGTAGGGCTGGTAGCTATCGAAGATCGTATTCAGCACGCCCTCGCCGTGGGTGGCGGTCATGAACTCAGAGCGGTAGCCAATGAGGCAACGGGAGGGGATCAGGTACTCGATGCGGGAGCGATCGCCAATGGGGGTCATCTCCAAAAGGTCGCCCTTGCGCTGGCCCAGCTTTTCCACCACGGGGCCGACGTATTCCTGAGGAATGTCCAACAGCACACGTTCAAACGGCTCGTACTTCTCGCCGTCCACGTCCTTGAACAGCACGCGGGGATTGGAGCAGCAAAGCTCATAGCCCTCGCGGCGCATATTCTCGATCAGAATGGAAAGGTGCATTTCGCCACGTCCCGCGACCTGGAACTCGTCCGTGGTGTCGCCGTCGGACACACGAAGGGACATGTCGCGCAGCGTTTCACGGTACAATCTCTCGCGCAGCTGGCGGGAGGTGACGAACTTGCCCTCCTTGCCTGCAAGGGGGCTGTTGTTGACCGCGAAGGTCATTTCCATCGTGGGCTCGCTGACCTTGACGAACTCCAAGGGCTCGATACAGGTCGTGGAGGTCACGGTGTCACCGATGCTGATATCGCCCGCACCGGAGAAGCATACGATGTCGCCCATCATGGCGCTTTCCACGGGAACGCGCACCAGACCGTCGATCTGATAGATAGACACGATCTTGGCCATCTTGGGTGTCTGTCCGGAATGGAAGTTAGAGATCATTACGGTTTGATTTTGCTTCAAACGGCCACGCTCGATACGGCCAATGCCGATACGGCCGACGTAATCGTTGTAGTCGATAGAGGAAACCAGCAATTGGAGCTCGCCGTCCTCATCGCCCTCGGGGCAGGGCATATAGTCAAGGATCGTATCAAACAGGGGGGTAAGGTCAACGCCCTCCTCGTCCGCAGAGCGGGTCGCGGTGCCTGCACGGCCGGAGCAGTAAAGCATGGGGCTATCCAGCTGCTCGTCGGTAGCGTTCAGGTCGAACAGAAGTTCCAGGATCTCGTCCTCTACCTCGCCAAGGCGGGCGTCGGGTTTGTCGATCTTGTTGATCACAACGATGACGCGGTGGTTCAGCTCCAATGCGCGTTGCAGCACGAAGCGGGTCTGGGGCATGGGGCCCTCTGCTGCGTCAACCAGCAGAATAACGCCGTTTACCATTTTCAAAATACGCTCTACCTCGCCACCGAAGTCTGCGTGGCCGGGGGTGTCGATGATGTTGATCTTAACGTCCTTGTAATGCACGGCGGTGTTCTTTGCCAGAATGGTAATGCCGCGCTCCTTTTCGATATCGCCGGAGTCCATAACGCGGGTAACAGTTTCCTGATTTTCGCGGTAGATGCCGCCTTGTTTCAGCATCTGGTCAACGAGGGTGGTCTTGCCGTGGTCAACGTGTGCGATGATCGCCACGTTACGAAGATCTGTTCTTTGCATATTGCCGTCCCTTTCTATATGTTGGATTTCAAATTTTCTACCAAAATATAATTATATCACTTTTTATAGGGGCTGTCAACGCGCACGCGCGTAGAAATTTGAAGATAGAGGGGCTTTTTTGTTGTGAATTTATGATAAAAAGGGGGCGTTTGAAAAAAAGTTTGAAAAAAACAAAAAAAGGGGTTGACAAGGTGTTTGAATTGTGCTATAATCTTACTGTTCGAAAATCGCTGGTGTGGCTCAATGGCAGAGCAGCTGATTTGTAATCAGCAGGTTGTTGGTTCGACTCCGATCACCAGCTCCAGTGATATTCGGCGGTCCTGCCGCCGAACTATCTCGAATATTATATGGGAGCGTTCCCGAGTGGCCAAAGGGGACAGACTGTAAATCTGCTGGCAATGCCTTCGGTGGTCCGAATCCACCCGCTCCCACCAAAACGAAAAGACCTGCACGTCGTGCAGGTCTTTTCGTTTTGTCAGGAGCTTTTCATGTGGATTCGGAAGCCCGTGCGCATCGCATAGCGGCGCAAAAACGTGCCGGTGGCACGTTTTTAGGGCGTGGACTTGATGTTTGTTCGCACCGGCGTAGAGAGCGAGAGGTCGCGCTTTGCGCGACGTGAAGGAACACCGCGTGGTCGGAAGAACGCGCTTGCGAGCTCTTCCTGCCAAACCGTAGGTTTGGTGGACGAATAGCCGCGACCGGATATATTACGACCTGCACACGTGTGGGTCTTTTTTGCGCGGAAAATAGATTTCTTGTCAAATGCAGCAATTTCACTTGACACGTGTAGCGTGGGCGTGCTACAATGAAGAACATCGGGCGTTGCCTGTTGAGGAGGAACCGTTATGGATTTTTCAATGTGTCCGCGTGCCAAGCGCACCGTACGAAACGAGGGGGAATTCCGCTTCTCTGAATTGAAGGTGTTTTGCGTAGGAGATGCCTCTCGCTTCTTCCGCGCGATCAAGGTGCTTTATCCCGCACTTGCCGTGCGCAAGACCTCTCGCGAGGAGGCCAATGTGGTCTTTTCCGTGGCAAGTGTGTTTTCGCAAAAGAGTGAATATTGCTATCTTCGTATTCTTGAAGATCGTATGGAGATCCAGGCGCGCGACGAAATGGGCGCACGCAACGCTGCTGCGATCCTCGCACAGCTGATCCGTACCGAGGGCGTGGGCTTTGTGCTTCCTTGCGGTACGGTAGAGGATTGGCCCGATGCGCAGTACCGTGGCTATATGTTGGAAAGCTCCGGCCGCCCCGATACCTGGATGGAGATGCCCTTGATCAAGGAATATATCCGTCTGATGGCGCTTGCCCGTATGAACGAGATGCAGTTCCACTTCATGGAATACAAGGGAACGACCATCAAGCTGGAATGTTATCCCGATCTGCACGGCGACTATGATGGCAACCGCAAATACACCAAGGCACAGATCCGTGAAATGATCGCTTATGCAGAGGAGCTGGGCATCACCGTGACACCCTTTATCGAGATCCTGTCGCACTCGCTGGATTTCACGCTGAACGCGGGGGTGAATTGCCCCGGTGACGAGGATCCCAAGCATATTTTTGCCGTGTGCCTGGGGCAGGAAAAGACCTATGAGGCCATCAGACGCGTGCTTGCCGAGGTGGCAGAGCTGTTCCCGGCATCTGTTCTGCACATTGGATGTGACGAGTATGACATGCGTCGAATAAGCCCGCGCACGGCTTATTGGGACAGATGTCCGCACTGCCTTGCCAAGATGAAGGAGCTGGGCATTACCACGATGCGCGAGCTTTTCCATTACGCACTGGAACGCATCAACGGCATGCTTAACGATATGGGCAAGATCACGATGCTTTGGAACGCAGACATGAAGCCGGGCGAGCTGCCTGCGTGGCTGTCGCGCAATATGATCGTGCATTATTTCCGCTACGATCATCCCTTTGCCAAGGAGATGCTGTTTGAGCTTTATCCCGACGGGTACGCCGAGGACGGTTATACTGTGCTGAATTCCTACTACCCCAACACTTACCTCAATGACGGTGGAGATTATGCAAGAGATATGAATATCGTGCAGTGGTCCTGCTACCGCGAGCCCGCCGTGGCTCCCGCGAACCTGCCCAAGCTGATCGGTGGCTGTGCCTGTGCTTGGCAAGGAAAGTCCTTTATTCGTACCGTTCCGCCCTCTATTTTTCTGTATGCGGATAGACTTTGGAACGCAAATGATACGGGCGTGAGCTATAATGCGGCATACGGCCGCGTATTGACGCGTGCGATGTTTGAAGGAAAGCTTCCCGAAAATATGAACGTCTTTGCGATGGTAGGCAGAATGCTGCCGCCGCAATACGCAGATAAATTGGTGCATACCAAGTATATCACGGCAACGCTTGACGAGATCCGTGAGATCAAGGCGGCGCTGGAAGCGCTTGCCGCCACGGGCCACCGTCTGGCTGGCATTTACGCCGAAATGGCGAGCGCCGCCGAGGCGCACGTTGCCTCCTTGCCCAAGGAGCTGCTGCCCTTGGATGTCCGGAAGCATTTTGTTGGATAAAAAGAAAAAAGCCCCCAAACGGGGGCTTTTTTGTTTAGAATTTATTGAACCAGCAGCCGGGGTTGATCACGCGGGGATCGATGCCGCGGAACGCCTCGTGCAGCTTTTCCATCTGTGCGCGTGTGAGCTTGCGCACCTGCTCGAAAAGGGTGCAGTTCTGTGCCATCTGCTCGTTTGTCTGCACGCCAAGTACGGCGGCGGAGATACCGTCGAGCGACAGCACAAAGGAAAGTGCCAACACGGCAGGGGACATTTCGAACTCCTCACAGAAGCTGATGAATTTTTCAAGATAGGGAAGCGCGAAATCCATGCGGGGATCCAACGTTTCGGGGGTGAGGAACACAAGCCCCTGCAAATAGACGCTGCGCACGAAGATCATCATGCCCGCGTCCACCATGGCCTGAATACCACCGTCGTCGATGCGATCCCAGTCAAACACGTTGAGGGGGATCTGCACGGCGTCAAAGCCGGAGGCGGCGATCTTGTGATAATCGTGGCGGGAGTATGCGGAGATGCCTGTCATGGCGATCAAGCCCTCGCGCTTCATTTCCATAAAGCATTCTCGCACCGTTTGGGGGGATTTTTCGTAATCCTCGAACATATGTACCATCAGCATATCCAGCTTTTCCACGCCAAGGTCGCGCAGACACCCCTCGGTCTGGCGGCGGATATCGGCACGAAGTGCCTCGTCGGAGCTGTGGTCAAAGGGGCCGATCTTGGTGATCAGAAAGGGGCGCTTCTCTGCGGGAATGGTTTTCAGCCACGCGCCGATCACGCGCTGCGAGTCGCCGTAGTTGTTGGCGGTGTCCAGCGTGTTGACGCCGCCCGCCATGGCCTGATCCAGAAGGGAAAAGGCATATTCCTCGGTGGGCTTTGCCGTGTGATCACCAAGGCCGTAGTCCATACCAAGCTGTACCGTTCCCAGCTGGAAACGGGAAAATTCCATACCGTTATGCGTGATATATTGCATATTGCACCTCACCAGATCGTCCAGCCGCCGTCCATCACGATGGTGGCGCCGGTGATATAATTGGCGGCATCTGAGGCAAGGAATGCCACAGGGCCCTTGATATCGTCCTCGTTTGCCCAGCAGCCGAGCGGGCAGTTTTCAATATAGGTCTTGACGAATTTCTGCGTTTCGGGGTTGTCGGAAAGCCCGGGATTGAAGCCGCCGGGGGCAACACAGTTCACGCGGATGCGGTGCTTGCCGTAGCGACCTGCCATATACTTGGTAAGACCGACCATCGCCCACTTTTCCGTGGTGTAGTTGACGGGCTGATCACCCATCGCCTCGGGATAGAAGGGGAAGTGGGGGCAATCCAAGCCGCGCATCGAGCTGATATTGATGATGCTGCCGCCACCCTGCTCGATCATATAAGGAATGACCGCTTGCGAGAGCAGGATCTGGCCATTCAGGTTGACCTCGGCGGAGTCGCGCAGCTTTTCGCGCGTGGCATTATTAAGGGAAGTCATATTGCGGCGGTCAACCGCATTGTTGACCAAAATGTCGATCTTTCCATACCGTTCGGCCACTTTTTTGACAAAATCTGCGATAGAAGCGTCGTCCGAAAGGTCAAGCGCCATTCCCACGGCCTCGTGACCTTTGGCGCGAAGCTCGGCGGCAAGCTCCTCGCACTTTTGCTCGTTGCGGGAGGCGATGACCACCTTGGCGCCCATTTCGCAAAGTCCCTCGGAGATACCTGCGCCGTAAAGACCGCGTCCGCCCGTGACGATGGCAACGCGCCCGTTCAGCGAGAATAATTCTTTTGCGTTTCTCATAAAAACCTCGTTATTTTGTGAAGGTGTATTTTGCCGCGCCGGTTTCCTCGTCGTAGGCGAGCATGGTGAAATTGGCACCGCACTCGGCAGCAAGTACCTCCATCACTACCTCGGTGGTGTAGCGAAACCAGGGGGAAACCTCGCGTCCGATATTGTGCAGATGCTTCACGCCGGGGCAATAAAAGACCTCAACGGCAAAGCCGTCCTTCGTGTCGGTGATCTTGATGGCGTCCTCCGCCTTTTCCTTGCGATAGGTGTCAAGGATCAATTCCTTGATACCGTTAAGGCCCGTTTTGGCAATATCAAGATGCGCGTACACGTGCTTTGTGTATTGCGTGAGATAATCGACCACGTGCTGCTTGCCGTACTTTTCACCCAGATAGTGGATACCGCGGTTGGTACTGCTGTGGAAGTCGCGGTGGAAGTATTCGTTATCTCCCGCGCGGCGATCCATCACCTCGGTGTCCGCGTCAAGGATCACGCGCCCGTCAAATACCTTGGGGTCGGTGATCAGGATCGAGCAAGCGGCGCGATCCGTTTCGGTGCAGTCGAAGGTGTAATCAAGCCCTACCTCGGCAACGGCGGCGCGGTAATGGTCGCAGTGCAGACAATAGTCGTGATAGGGGGTGATGCCGATGGTTTCCTTCAACTCCAAAAGCCGGCCCTTGGAGGGGCAACGGTGCATCTTGATCTTGAAAAAGCCGCGCTTTTCGTTCAAGTACATCGTGAAATCGGCAGCCTCCTCGTTGAGAGCAGCTGCCCAGTAGGTAAAGCAGCCGCGAATGCCCTCCTTTTTCACAAAGTTGACAAGCGGAATGCCTGTGCCGTCCGGCTTGAACAGATAGGTCCAGAAGTTGTCAACCTCGCCCCTGCCGTGGCGCTCTTCCAGAAAGGTGAAAAGCTCGCTGTAAGCGGGGATAAATTCAGTACAGGAAATCATAAGTTACTCCTTTGTGAAAATATACTTTGCCGCGCCCGTTTGCTCGTCATAAGAGAGCATTTCAAAGTGCACGCCACCCAATTGTGCAAGCGTTTGCATCACGGTTTCGGTGGCATAGCGGAAATAACGCGATACCTCGCGCCCCGTTTTGTGCAAATGACGCACGGCAGGGCAATAATGTACGGTAACGGATAGCGCTTTGCCGTTGTTTTCAAGGCTCACAGCGTCCTCGGCATGCTCGGCGCGGTAGGTGTCCGCGATCAGCGCTTCCAACGCTCCCAGCGCATTGCTTTTCATGGCGGCAACGGTTTTCACGTACACGTTTTTCGTGTAACGGGCAAGATATGCTTTAAGTGCCTGCACACCGTGCGTGCTGCCCGTGTATTCCAGCCCCATATTCATCGAGCTGTGAAAATCCGGGTGGAAGTATTCCTTGTCCTTTGAACGGATCTCCATGACCTCGGTATTTTCGTCCGGCTTGATCACACCGGGGAAGATCTTGGGGTCATAGATCATGCTGGAGCAGGAGGCCTTATCCACGTGCAGGACGTTGCGGATATAACGGAAACCGACCTCCTCCAGGGAGGCACGGTAATAGTTGCAATGATCGCAATAATCGTAATAGGGTACAAGGCCGATCTCCTTTTGCAGCTCCAACAATCTGCCCTTGGAGGGGCAGTAATGCATCTCGCTTGCGATCCAGCCCTGCTTTTCGTTGAAATGGCGGGTGCAATCGGCAGCCTCCTCGGAAAGCGTGCCGCTCCAATAGTTCCAGCATCCGCGCAAGCCGTCCTTTTTGGCAAAGTTGATCAGCGGGATCCCCTTGCCGTCCGGCTTAAAAAGGTATTCCCAAAAGCGATCTACCTCAGCTCTGCCGTAGTTCTCGTCCAAAAAGGAGAACAGCTCGCTGTATGCGGGGATAAATTCGGTGCAGGAAATCATAGAAAACTCCTCCCGTTTGGGGACTAAGTTAAATTTTCACCTTGCCGATCGCCTTTTTGATATGGCAGGGCGTATCTGCGTGGCAGCCGGGTGCGTGTGCGTCCTCGGGGAAAAGCACAAGGAAATCACCCTTGCACAGGCGAATGGCGCTGGCGTCCTTGTCCGTGTCGGCAAGCAGCGCCTCAATGGTTGGATCGTAGGGCTTGGTGACGTTTTGAAGCGCGTCGGTGCGCTTGACGTATACCGTTTCAACGCCTTCTACCACGACCATCACGTCCAGATAAGCGCGGTGCGCCTCGCTCAGCGCCCCCTCTCGGTCGTGCGTGTCGTACTCGGCACAGTTGAGATAAATGTTGTCGCCGTCCACGTCCACACGTCCCTTTTGATAGGTGGCGGCGTCCAGCTTCAATGCGGCTGCAACGGCGGCGGGAATACCCGCGTGTACGCCCGCATAGCAGGCGGCATTTTCTACCTTATCTAAAATCATAATTATTCCCCAAGCTCACCGATGCGGATCATCTCGGCGCGTACGGTTTCCACCAGCGCGGGGGTGACGTCATTGTTGTAATCGGGGGAGAACTTGCCCTCGCAGCCAAGCAGGTTCATAGCCGCGGTGAAGGAGGGCCAGAGATCGTGCGCCACGAAGAAATCGCGGAAGGCCACGATGTTGTTCAGGTGTGTGGCGGCGGTTTCACGGTCGCCCTTGTTCAGCGCCTCAAACAGCTTGCCCGTGTTGTAGGGCGTGCAGGAAAGCATACCGTCAAGGCAATGATCGATGCCCCAACCGTAGGATACGTCAAAGGTGTCAAGACCGGAGTAAACGGTGATGAAATCCTTGGGAACGTCGGGGTTGAGTTTGAGCTTTCGGAACATCTGCGTGTCGGCAGACTTGATACCGATGAAGTTGGGAACGGTGGCGATCAGCTCCAATACCATGTCGTAGGTGATCTTTGCCTGAGCCACGGGGGGCAGGTCGTAGATCATAAAGCCGTGCTTGGTGGCGGCGGCAACACCGCGGAAGAATGCCATCATCTGCGCGCGGTTGCACACGCTGTAAAAGGGAGCGGTGAACACAAACGCGGTGATATCCAGATCCTCCACCGACGCCATACGCGCCTTGGCGCGGGCGATCGAGGTGTCCATTGCGCCCACGAATACGGGAACGCGACCGGCAGCTGCCTCAACGGCTGCCTTGGCTACCTGGGGGTAAACGTCGTCAAGAATGAAGGCCTCCTGACCCATAGAGCCCATGGCAAGCAGGCCGACGGCGCCGGCCGCGATCTGCTGCTCGATCTGATTTTTGAAGCTGCTGACGCAAAGCTGACCGTCAGCGGTGAGGGGAGTGCCGAGTGCGGGAACAAATCCGGGTTTCATAAAGAAATCCTCCTTAATAAATATTACAACCTTATTGTAGCACAAGTATGTCTGCTTGTAAATAGAAAAAAAGGACATGTCTGCAAGCAGCATGTCCTTTTTTTATCAGTAAATGTTTCGCTTTCTTCGTCTTACGAAGAAGAAGATACCAAGTCCAGTAAGCGAGCCGAGGATCACGCCGCAAATGACGTAGATGCCGCCGCTTACCGTGATGTCGGATTTCAGCTCCTCCCACAGGTTATTCAGCAGCAACAGCTTGTCGCCTTTCAGGTTGCGGTAAGAGGAGGTCGGTACGCCCTCGGTGTCGTACATCTTTTCGTAGGCGTCCTCTTTGATCTCGTTCATATACGCGACATAGTCCGCGTCCTCCACCACCAGCTTATTGGGGGAGGCGTAGTAGGTATACTCCGCGTTGGCGATCGCGGGCTCGGCCGTCAGCATAAATTCGATATAGCTTTCGGCGAGCTCCTTGTTCTGGCTGGATTTCGGCACGCACATGGCGTCCACGTACAGGTTCGTGCCCTCGGTGGGGTAGTAGAATTCCAGATCCTCGTTGTTTTCGTACATGGTGAGATAGTCGCCCGCATAGTAGGCGGCGATGGCGGCAGAGCCGTTCTCCATCTTGTTATAGATCTCGTCCATGACGTATCCTTGCAGGATCGGCTTTTGCTTTTTCAGCTCTTCCAGCGCAAGGCGCCAGGTGGCCTCGTCGTCCGTGTTGATCTGATCCCAAAGGCCGAGATAGTACATCGCGGTGCCGAAGGCATCACGGCTGTTGTTGAATTGCAGGATATTGCCCGCGTATTTTTCGTTCCACAACAGATCCCACGAGCCGATATCCTCCTCGTCCACCATCGTGGTGTTATAGATGATACCGATCATACCGTACAGATAGGGAACGGAATAATCGCTGTACCCGTCACCGTCCAGGTCCGGGTCGTAATCCGCGTTTTGAAATCTGTCCAAAATGTTGCCAACAGAGGGAATGTTGCTGTAATCCAGCTTGGCAAGCAGGTCCTCGTCAATGAGGCGCTCGATCATATAGTCCGAGGGGACGATCACGTCATAGTTGACCGAGCCGGAGGAGATCTTGGCGTACATTGACTCGTTGCTGGAATACGTAGAGTAGTTTACCTTTACGCGCTTGCCGGTTTTTTGGAAATACCATTGCTCGAACATTTCGTTTACGTCAAGCGTGCCCTCCGAGCCGTCGGAGATATACTCGCCCCAGTTGTAAACGTACAGCGTGGTGACGTTGCTTGCGCTTGCCTCCTTTGCACAACTGCAAAGCGTAACGGAAAGCGAGAGGGTGAGCAGCGCCAGGGTAAGAAGAAGCGTTAAGATACGTTTGCTCATTACTTGGCACCTCCTTTGCGCTTTTTGCCGCCCGCGAAATTGACCGCGATCAGCACGCCGAGGATCACCACGACGATAAGAGAGCAGAGCGCGTACATGCTGAACTTCACGTTGTGCGAGGTCTGGTTATACACGTACAGCGGCAGGGTCTGGAAGTCGGGGGAGCTGACGAAATGGCTGATCACGAAATCGTCCAGCGACATCGTGAAGCCAAGCATCAAGCCGGAAATAATGCCCGGTACGATCTGCGGCAGCTCGACCTTGAAAAAGGCGCGCGCCGGCGTGCAGCCAAGGTCCTGAGCCGCCTCCGAGAGGGATTTGTCCAGCTGCTTGAAGCGGGGCATAACGGAAAGGATCACGTAGGGCAGGTTGAAGGTGATATGCGCCACCAGCATCGTGCCGAAGCCGAATACGCTGTTCGAGCCGAGAATGCCTGCAAGCGCCACGAACAAAAGCATAATGGATACACCCGTGACGATATCGGGGTTCATCATCGGTACGTTGGTCAGGGAATTGACTGCGGTCTTGACGTAGCGGTTGCGCATACGGTGCAGACCCAACGCACCAAAGGTGCCGATCACCGTGGCGATCAGCGAGGAGGAAACGGCAAGGATCAGCGAGTTTTTCAGCGAGGAGAAGGCCTCCTCGTCCTGGAAAAGCTCTACGTACCAATCAAAGGTAAAGTCGGAAAATTCTGCCAGACTTCCCGCGCCGTTGAAGGAGAAAACGATCAGCACCGCGATCGGGATATACAAAAGGAAAAAGACGATGCCGATATAAAATTTAGAAAGGAATTTCATTTCAGCGCTCCTTTCTTCTCGCCCTTGTCATCACCCGAAAAGCGGTTCATGATGCCGACGGAAATGAGAATGAGGATCATCATCACAAGCGAGATGGCTGCGCCCACGCCGTAGGTAGCGGTGTTCTGGAACAATCTCTCAATGGTATCACCGACAAGGTCGATCTTGCCCGCGCCCAGCTTTTGCGAGATGTAGAAGGTGCTGATCGAGGGGACGAATACCATCGTCACACCCGAGATAACACCCGACATGGTAAGGGGCAGCACCACGCGTGTCATGGTCTGCCAGCCGTTGCAGCCAAGGTCGTGCGATGCCTCGATGTATCGCTGATCCAGCTTGGTCATGGCGGTGAAGATGGGCAGCACCATATAGGGCAGGAAATCGTATACCATACCAAGGATCACGCCGAAATTCGTGCCCACGATCGGGATCTTGGAAAGACCGATCTTTTCCAAAAGGGAATTGAGCAGACCGCCGTTATCCAGCAGCGCCATCAGCGCGTAGGTGCGGATCAGCAGATTGCACCACATCGGCAGCATCACCAGCACCATCAGAATTTTTTGTGCGCGCGGAGATTGGCGCGACATAAAGTAAGCGAGAGGGTAGCCGATCAGCAGGCACACCACGGTGGCGATCAGCGCAAAGGCGATGGAAAGCACAAAGACGTTGCCGTATTGCGAAAGCTCGGCGATGTTGGCAAACGAAAAGCTGCCGTCAGTACCGCGGAAAGCGAACGCAAGCACGAACAAAAGCGGGGCGGCAATGAAAAGAACCACCCAAACGCTATGCGGCACTGCGGCAAAGCTTTGAAACGCGTTTTTCTTCATTCTTCCACTTCCTCCTCGGGATCTCCCAGGTGATCCATCTCATCACTGAACGTGGAGTAGTCACCGAACATACCGGAGTATTCGGATTTCTTCATAACGTGAATGGCCTCGGGCTCGATGAAAAGGCCGATCAGGGTGTTTTCTGCCACGAAATCAGAGGTTTCCAGCATCCATTTAAAGCCGTCTACGTCTACGATGATCTCATAGTAATCGCCCTTGAAGGTGACCGAGGTAACAGTGCCCTGGCACATGCCCTTTTCGACGGGAACGACGTCCACGTCCTCGGGGCGTACGACCACGTCTACGGGCTCGTTTTTGGCAAAGCCGCCGTCCACACAGACGAAGGTATGGCGCGCAAAGCGAACCTTTCCGTCTTCCAGCATCACACCGTCAACGATATTGCTCTCGCCGATGAAGTCGGCAACAAAGGCGTTTTCCGGCTCGTTATAAATATCGGTAGGCGTGCCGATCTGCTGGATCTTGCCGTCTGCCATGACCACGATGGTATCGGACATGGTCAGGGCCTCCTCCTGGTCGTGCGTGACGTAGATGAAGGTGATGCCTGTCTGCTGCTGGATACCGCGCAGCTCCTTTTGCATGTCCTTGCGCAGTTTCAGGTCAAGCGCACCAAGGGGCTCGTCCAGAAGCAGGACGCGGGGCTTGTTAATGAGCGCGCGGGCAATTGCCACACGCTGCTGCTGACCGCCCGAGAGGGTGGAGATATGTCTTTTTTCAAAGCCTTTGAGGTTGACCATTTTCAGCATGGACTGCACCTGCTCGCGGATAGCTTCCTCCTCCTCGCGCGCTTTCTTGGCGTTCAGACCGATCAGACTTTTTGCCATCTCGCACACCTGTGCGGGGAAGGCCTTTTTCTTGGCTTGCGCGTTTTTCAGGCGCAGACCGAATGCCACGTTCTCGTACACGTTCAGATGGGGGAAAAGGGCGTAACGCTGGAAGACGGTGTTGACCTGGCGGCGGTAAGGGGGCAGATCATTGATGCGCTTACCGTCAAAGGTCACCTCGCCCTCATCGGGGGTCTCAAAGCCGCCGATGATGCGCAGCGTAGTGGTTTTTCCGCAACCGGAGGGGCCGAGCAGGGTAACGAATTCCTTGTCGTGAATATCAAGGTCGATACCGCAAAGGATCTGCTCGCCGTCAAAGGATTTGCTGATGCCGCGAAGCTTGATCAGCGCATTCGTTTCGGATCCGTTTTTCATTCCGCAAATACTCCTTCGAAACAAGAACTTTTACGCTCGCGGGCATAATTTGTGCGCCCGCGAAGCGCATACAGCGTTATTGTAACAGAAAGCGTCGGAAAATGCAATAGTTTTTGTCAAAAAAAACAGAAATATCCGCGATAGGACGCGATTTGCCCGCAAAAACCCGAATTTTCCTTAATTATTTCGCAAAAACCGCCGTCTTTCTCGCGTATCCTTTGAAATCCTCTCAAATCCTCGTTTTTTCTCAAAAAGGGAGATTATGGATTTTGCGCAAGCAGAAAAATGCGGGTGAAAAGCGAGGCGCAAAGCACCGCAAGCGAGAGGTTTTCACCGTAGCGCAAAAGCAGCGTGGCGGAAAGAGAAAACAGGAAAAAGATCGCAAGATAGGAGGCGATCAGGCGGAGCTTATCCGCTGTTTGTTGCCCAAGGCGCGGTGTGAGAAGTGCGGCCAGCACTCGCCCGCCGTCAAAATCCCCAACGGGGAGCAGATTAAAAAATCCAAGCGAGAGCGTGGAGGCAAAAAGCGTACTGAAAAACACCCCGTCAAGGGGGTAAATGAAAAAAGCCAGCAGAAAGCTTGCCAAGGGACCCGCCGCCGCAAGCCACCCCTCCGCGGCGTAGGAGGGGAGCGCCCCCGCAGGGAGAAGCCGCGCGCCGGGAATGTCCAGCTCCAAAAGGCGCAAGCGCACGCCCAGCACGCGCGCGGCAAGCAGATGGCCGCATTCATGTGCGCCGGCGGCGAGCAGCGTGGCAAAAAACAGGGTGTCCCCTGTAAAAAGCATGACCCCGAGCAGCAAGAGCGCCCCCGGTGTGATCCGTATTTTCATAGCATCACCTCGCAAGATTTTATGCACGGGCGGTGCAGAACCTGCATTTTTGTAAAAAAGACTTTGCAAAAGCGCGGATTTGTGCTAAAATATAGAAAAAGTCATGGGAGGAGCTTATGAAAAAACGCATTATTGCCGCCATACTGCTGCTCCTTTTGTTGCTTGCTCTTTTTCCGTCTTGTGCCGCAAAGGACGAGGACGTTCTTCGCGTAACGGTGTTGGACGTGGGGCAGGGAGATTGCGTGTTACTTACCTTGAACGGACATCACGCCCTGATAGATACGGGCAGTGCCGCCGCACGTGGCGCCTTGCTTGGTGAATTGGACCGTCTTGGCGTCAAAGATCTGGACGCGATCGTTGTGACACACCCGCACGAGGATCATTACGGAAACGCAAGAGTATTGCTCGAAACTCGCACCGTTGGGGTACTTTATCTCTCGCAAGGTGCGGGAGAGGAGCTTGGTTATCAGATCCTTTTGGAAACGGCGGACGCGTGTGGGGTGCCAAGAAAAACGCTTTGTGACGGAGATCTTTTTGCGTTGAGCGAAGCAAGCTTTGAGGTCTTTTGCCCGCTTCCCGACGATCCCGAGCCGAACAACGCAGGCCTTGTGCTGCGGGTAAGCTACGGGGCGTGCAAGCTGCTTTTTATGGGCGATGCCGAACGGCCGACCGAGGCCGCGCTCCTGGCAAGGGATATCGACTGGAAGTGCGATTTTTTAAAGGTGGGTCACCACGGCTCAAACACGGCCTGCTCGCAGGGCTTTTTGCAGGCAAGCGCACCGCAGATCGCGGCGATCTCTTGTGCGGTGGATAATGATTACGGCTTTCCCCACGGTGAGGTGCTGGTGGGATTGGAGGAGATCGGCGCTGCGGTGTACCGCACAGATCTGCTCGGAACGCTGCATTTTTCCTGCGACGGTGCAAGCGTGATTTTTCAGGAATGAGGTGATCAGATGCAAGAAAATAAGATACCCGTAGGGCGTTTTGCACCTACGCCCAGCGGCAGATTGCACCTGGGAAATCTGATGTGCGCGATGCTGGCGTGGCTTTCGGCAAAGTCGCGCGGCGGAAAATGCGTGCTTCGTATCGAGGACTTAGACGCTGCCCGTTGCCCTTTTATGGGAGAGAATACCAAATATTTGCTGGACGATCTTGCGTGGTTGGGCTTGGAGTTTGACGGCGAGGTGCTCTGGCAGTCGGCGCGCAGCGAGATCTATGCCGATCATTTTGAGAAATTGGAAGAAAAGGGGCTGATCTACCCCTGCTATTGCTCGCGCGCGGAGCTGCACGCGGCAAGTGCGCCGCATCTGTCGGACGGCGTACCGTTTTACGACAGAAAATGCCTGTTAAGGGCACAACGGGGCGAGTTACCGCCCGCGGGGCGCAAGCCCTCCTTCCGTGTGCGCGTGCCGGATACGGACGTCTGCTTTACGGATATTTTGCAGGGAGAATACCGCGAAAATCTGGATAGAGAATGCTCAGATTTCGTGGTGCGCCGCTCGGACGGCGTGTACGCGTATCAGCTGGCCGTGGTGGTGGACGATGCGCTTTCTGGCGTGAACGAGGTCGTGCGCGGAAACGACCTGCTTTCCAGCACGCCGCGCCAGATGTATTTGCAGGATCTGTGGGGCTTTGCGCATCCCACGTACGCGCATATCCCGCTTTTGACCGATGCGGCAGGACGCAGACTTTCCAAGCGTGACGGTGACGGTTGTATGGAAAACGTGCGCGAGCGCTATGCAGACGCGCGCCCCGTGATCGGTGCGCTGGCGGCGTCGCTCGGGCTGATCCCCGGCCCCGAGAGCATGAGCGTAGAGCAGCTTTTGCCGTTGTTTGATTGGGAAAAGATCCCGCGTGATGCGGTGCTTTTGCCCGAGGGATTTTAAATTTCAAAAAAATAAAACTTTTTTTCAAAAACCTATTGACAACGCGCCTTTGTTTGAGTATAATAGTAGCGTTGCCATGCGGTCATGGTGGAATTGGCAGACACGTTAGTCTAAGGAGCTAATGAGGTGACTCATCCGGGTTCAAGTCCCGGTGACCGCA
>JAZQWF010000036.1:0-8408 GCA_045632185.1 Eubacteriales bacterium | reverse complement strand
CTTGTATTGAAAGAACGGGGGAGAGGTTTTCACAAAAGCCCTCCCCCCTACCCCCACCCAAAACCTTTTTGAAGAATTTTAGGTTGAGTGCGAACATGGTAAAAGAAAAAAGCAGACCGCCAAGCGGTCTGCTTTTTTGTTAAGAAGGCGGTTTGTCGCAAACAATGCGGCTGTCGCGTTCCTTTTTATACAAAAGGTTTTGCGGGGGCGAGGGGGTGCTTTCCCAAAAGCGCCCCCACACGCACCCTTAAAACAGCTTAAATCCGTCGATCTCGCCGCGGCAGATCGCGCCGAAGATGCGGTGGCGCAGCCCCTTGTGCTGGCGCTCCAAGCCGTCAAGCAGCTTTTTCATCTTCTCGCGCTCGGTGTGTCCGTCTGCGGGGCAGGGGGATTTCACCACGGGCAGATTTTCGCGGTTGGCGAAATAGCGCACGTCCTTTTCCGGCATATAAAGCAGGGGGCGGATCAGCGTGATGTCTGCGCGGGAGAGGTAGGTCACGGGCTGGAAGCAGCCGATGCGCCCCTCGTGGAACAGATTGAGCATAAAGGTTTCCACCACGTCGTCAAAGTGGTGGCCAAATGCGATCTTGTTGCACCCCAGCTCCTTTGCGGTGGAGTGCAGCACGCCGCGGCGCATTTTGGCGCACAGCGAGCAGGGATTTTTTTCTTTGCGGATATCAAAGATGATCTGCGCGATCTCGGTCTTTTTGACGTGATAGGGGACGTTCAGCTCGTGGCAGAGTGCCTCGATGGCGGAATAATTCACCCCGTCAAAGCCCATATCCACGGTAAGCGCTACCAGATCAAACTTTTTGGGGTAAAAATGGCGCAGGTTTGCAAGCCCCGCCAAAAGCGCCAGCGAGTCCTTGCCACCGGAGATGCCCACGCAGATGCGATCTCCGTCGTTTATCATTTCAAAATCGTCCACGGCGCGGCGGACGTAGCTCAGCAAGCGGCGCGTGTCCATCTTACTTACCTAACAGAAAGCGCTTGGCGCTCTCGTACTCCAAACGTGCCTTTTCTCGTACCGTTTGGGGCTTTTTTTCGTTGTAGATGGCGCGCAGCATAATGTTTTTCGGCGTTTCGTCGGGGTCGATCAGCTCCAAGGCCGCCACGTCAAAGCCGTTTGCTTCCAGCAATTTCAGACGCAGCGCGTCGGTTGCTGCGTCGCACAGCTTCTGGCGCAGCATCGAATGCTCGGCGATGAAGGAAAGCTCCTTGCAGTTGAGGGTGTGGTTCAGCTCGTGATGGCAGCAGGGCGTTGCCAAAATCACGCGCGCACCAAACGCAAGCGCGCGGTCAAGCACCAGATCGGTGGCAATATCGCACGCGTGCAGCGAGATCACCAGCTGCGGCTTTTGCTCGCAGTCGTACTTGCCTACGTCGCCGCAGATAAACTCCAAGCCGTCAAAGTGCAGCGCCTTTGCCACCTCGTTGCAGTATTCTACCACGTCGGATTTGAGGTCTACGCCTGTCATGGACACGCGCATGCCCAGCACGTTCGAGAAATAGTGATACACGGCAAAGGAAAGATAGCTTTTGCCGCAGCAAAGATCGCAGATGCGGATCTCCTTTTTCGGCAGATGGGGCAGCACGTCGCGGATCAGCTCCAAAAAGCGGTTGATCTGACGGAACTTGGCGCGCTTCTTGTCGTATACGCGGCCATTCTCGTCCGCTACGCCAAGGTGGCGCAAAAAGGGCTCTGCGCCCGTGAGAATACGGTTTTTGTCCTTGTCGTTGCCGGAAATTTCCACCTTTTCGGCGGGAGCGGCGCTCAGCTTGCGGGCAAGCTTGTCCCCGCCCAGCACCACGGCGTTCCCTTTTTTATTTTGCTTGTATTCCGCATCGCCCGCGGTGGTCAGCAGATTGATCTGCCCGAATTCCACGATGCGCGTGGCAAGACGCGCCTCTCCCTCGCTATTCAGGGGGAGGTTTTCGTGCTTGGCCTTGTTGTCACGGTGGAAGCTTTCCAGTTGGAGTGCGGGTGCGCCGCCAATCACGCGCAGCGTGCCGACGATGCGCAGGATCTCGGCATTATCCCCCGCAATGGGGCGGGAAAACACCATTTTTTTCAGTGCCGAGCATTGCGATGCCTGCATCGCAAGCGCAGCGAATTCTTCATGCTTGCTCACGGTTCACCTCACGCATTTTCACCGTCGGTGTCGTTGGTGGCCTGCTCGTCCTCGTCCTCCTCGGGCTCGTAGCCGACACGGGGAGCTGCCTCAACCACCTTGGGCTTGAAGAGATAGAACTTGCGCTCGTTGCCGTCAAAGATGCGGCGCAGATTGCTGCGGTGCGCCCACGTGATCAGAAATCCCATAGCGACCGCAAACAGCACGTCGGTGCCGAAGGAGGGGCGCAGGGTGGTGATATTGCTGACGGCGGAAAGCATCAGGGGATAGAAGAGTGCCGCCACCACGGAGGAAAGCGAGATATAGTGGGAAAGAAGCACCATCGCGGCGTAAAGGCAGAGTAGAACCAGGAAAAGGAAGGGGTTCAGCACCAGGATCACGCCCGCAAGCGTGGCAAAGCCCTTGCCCCCGCGGAAGCGCGAGAAGATCGGAAAAATGTGGCCGACAATACAGAAGAAAGCGGAAAGATACGCGGCGGTGATCAGATGGAAGTAGGGGAATTCGCTGCTTGAATGGCCGAAGATCACGCATGCCAGCACCACGGCCAGCACGCCTTTGAGCGAGTCACCGAGAAAGGTGACGATCGCGGGCTTTTTGCCGTAGGTACGCAGCACGTTGGTGGTACCGGCGTTGCCGCTGCCGTGCTCGCGCACGTCATCGTGGAAAAAGCACTTGGAAACGATCAGCGCGGTGTTGACGCTGCCCAGAAGATAGGCGCACAGGATACAGACAAGAAATCCTGCACCAAGCACAAGGGCTTGCGCGGTTTCCCCCGTTGTGCGGGAAAGAATGGCGCGGATCACGCCCGATTTAAACAGATCCGGAAGCCCGACGGCGATAAATTCGGAAAAACGCATAATGCCTCCTCAAATAAGGTTGGAGTTAGTCGACGGTGGTGTCCTTTTGTTCGGTTGCGCTGCATTCGCAGCTCTCCTGCTTTTTGATCTTGGAGATCACGAAGCGCACGGCGGCTACGATGGGGTCAAAATTCAGATAGAACGCAACCAGCTTGTTTTCCTTGTGTTTTTCAAGGAAGCGGTAAAGCAGATAGACCAGTGCAAAGCCGCCAAGGCCGGCCAGCGCGCCCGCAACCAGACCGCCGAGGACGTCGGTGGGGTAATGCACCACGAAGTAAAGGCGGGTGAAGCCCATCAGCACGGGGAAGATCAGCACGGGCCACCAGCGCTTTTTGTTCTTTGCGGCAAGGAAGATGCCCATCATCACAGCCATCGCAGAGGTGGTGTGGCCGGAGGGGAAGGAACGCTCGCTTTCCTTCAATCCGCCCAGCATCTGCTCCCACATCACGCGATATTCCTCGTGCGTGTACGGTCTTGGACGGTTGACAAGCGGCTTCAAGCTGATGTTGGTGATCAGCGCGCCCACGCCGATGGCGAAAAGGGCGGCAAGGCCAAGCTTTCTGGTGCGCTTGAAGCAAAGCAGCACGATCCCCAGGGCGATCATGCCGTAGCCGTGATCGGCCAGCGCGGTGATGGCGCGCATAAGGAACGTCATGACGTCCCCTGCGGCCAGGGCAAACTGATGAATGGCGTAAAGCACGGCATAGTCAAAGCCGTGGCAAGCGGTATCTAACCATTGAGCCATAATGAATGTTTCTCCTTTTTAGGAATAGTAATCGCGGGATAAGAGTGCGGATAATTGATACTCGTATATAAACTGCACCACGATCCTCGGCTTTGCCTCGGCAAAGGCCTCGGGATCGTCGTACCAGTTGTCCTGATAGGTGACCTCGGAAAACACGTTCGAGAAGAAGGGGGTGGATTGCAGCACCTCCCAGCTGCTGGGGAATTGCAGCAGAATGGAGGGGGTTTCCAGCGCACCAAGGGGGTGCTCCTGCCCGCTCAGCACTGTTTTGGTGGCGTAGGTGCTTTGGTAAACGGTCAGATAGCCGCGCACGTTCGTGTTGGCAAGGGATACGGTCAGATTGGGGATCGTGTCGGCAAGTCCCGCACTTTGCGAAATGGTCTTGCCTGTTGTGCGGTGCGTGTAGAAATCATAATACGTCAGGATCGGGACCTGAATACCGCGCTGTGCAAAATAATCACAGACGGAAAGGTGGGTGCGGTAAAGCCCCAGCGAGTTCAGCGAGTTTTCCGTGGTGTTGTAAAGCTGCCCCTTTCCCTTATAGGAGATCAGATCCGTCGTCATATTTAAAAAGCTGTCAAAGCCGTTTGCGGCAAGGTATGCTTCCAGACCGGCAAGGCGGCTTTCGCCGGACGGCGAGAGGTAAGAGGGCATGTTTTCGCCGTAAACGGTCTGCGCGTTCGGCACAACGACCAGCAGGTATTCACAGCCGCGCTCGGCATAGCTCTGGCGGCGGGCCTGCAAAAGAGCCAGGATCGCGCCAAGCTCCCTTTCGGTGAAGGCGCTTTCCCCCAGATAGTCCGCCAGATAATTGTATTCGTATTCCTTGTTTTGAAGCTCGAACAAAAAGCCGTTATAACCTACCACGATGTTGGGATCGTTGATGGTGTGGAAAAGCAGATAGTTGCATTCACGGACCAAAGAAAGCGTATCCCTGTTCTGGTATACGGCGCGGTTGAAGCGGGAGGTGAAATTCTCTCCCTCGATCACCGATCCGTCCAGACAGCTGTCTGCCAGCTCGTGGTCGTGGTCCATCACAGTACAGATCATATAGAAAAGCGCGAAGGAAAGCAGAATACCGATGAACAGCGCCGTGATCAGCAAATGAAAAATAGATTTTTCTTTTTCCATAAGACACCTCACGAGAAGAATCCGCCGTAGACAAGCGCGTCATATTGCGGGAACTGGGGTAACAGCAGCCGAAGGGCAAGGAAGAAGGCCAGAAGCGTGATCAGCGCTCCTGCGTATCGCGCGGCCGACTGCACGCGCGCGGGGAGCTTTGCCACAAAGCGGGGTACAAGGCGGGAAAGCGGTGCGTACAAAAGCAGGAAGACCAGTGCCACGATCAGATGATTGAGGTAGGTGAAGGTCATCAGCACGTGGTACAGTGTCAGCAGATTTGTCTTTTGGAATGCGCTTGCCAGCACCGAGAAAAGCGTCAACGGGTTTTCCAGCATCATGGCCAGCGCCACAAGGGAAAGACAAAGGGCGCTGAGCAGTATCAGCGGAATGCGCACGATGCGCGCGCGCGGGCGGCGCAGATAGCGGGAGGTCTGTGCCAGCAGCACCGCGCAAAGAAGCAGCGGGAGTGCGATCAACAAAAGTGCCGGGTGCGTGCGGTAGAACAGCAGCGTGGCGGTGCAGATCACAAGCGCGGCCAGCGCCTTTCCCGATTTGTGGGGGAACAGGCGGCGCAGCGGCGTGCCGACGTAATCCTCTAAGAATGCGTCCAGCGAGCAAAGCAAGGCGCCCAGCATGCGGTGGGGGGAGACGTGGTCAAAAAAGCGCGCCTGACCGCGCGGGGGGCGGTAGCCGTACAGCGTCATCAGACCCCGCGACATATCCGTGATGCCGGAAACGGTGAAATAAAGGGCGAGAAATGCAAACACCAGCGCCAGGATCAGAACGGGCAGGGGCAAAACGGCGTCGTTTTGCAATACGGAAAGCGCGCTTTGCAAAAGAGCAAACAGCACCGTGCAAACAGCGATGCGCTTTAAAAATCCCTTGACGTAAAGCAGCGCGCCGGCGGAAAAGGCGGAAAGAGAGGTGCTTGCATGCTCGGCCAGATACAAATATTGCTTGTAGCGCAGCACAGGGCCAAGCGTCAGCGTGGGGAAAAAGAGCAGATAGCCGATCACGCCGAGCGGCGTTTCGCGCTCGGTCACGTCGGCGCGGTAATGGTCAATGCACAGTGAGATGGCGCCCAGCGTGACAAGACCCAGGCCCAACGGGTAGGTATGATGCTGCGGGAACAGCTCGCAGGCAATGCGCGCGGCAAGGAATATGGCAAGCGAGAGGGAAACGCCAAGCCATAAGCGCAGGCGGGAAAAGATCTCGCAGGGAATGCACACCAGCAGACAGGCAAGCAACAGAATGGCGCCCACGGGCAAAAGCCCCCAAGGGCTTTGGTGATTGGCGATCAGGAAAAACGCGACCGAGATCAGCGTCATCACCGCTTTGCGGTGCTTCTTTTTGCAAAGGGGGAGAAGGGGAAGCGTAAGCGGCAGAAACAAAAACAAAAACAGCGGACTTGCGATCTGCACGGCGCGGTTCCTCCTTTCTCAAATTTGGCATATATAGTTATTATATCATAAAAACATGAGTTTTGCAATAGCGCGCGTGCGATGCGGAAGAAAAATCCCGTTTTGCAAAAAAAGTGGGTTTTTGGATAGAAAAGCTTTGAAAATGAAGAAACGCCTTGTCAAAGGCAGTGTTTTGTGGTACACTAAAAGTACATCTTACTGCGGCACGTGCTGTCGCAAAGAAAGGATTTTTTATGAAGACCAGTCTTGTAATTATGGCGGCGGGCATTGGCTCGCGTTTTGGCGGCGGCATCAAGCAGCTGGCGCCCGTAGGCCCCAACGGCGAGATCATTATGGATTATTCCATCCACGATGCACTGGAGGCCGGCTTTGACCGCGTGGTGTTTATCATTCGCCGCGATCTGGAAAAGGATTTCCGCGAGGTGATCGGCGAGCGCATTGAAAAGGTTTGCCCCGTTGCGTACGCATTCCAGGAAAAGGAGGATCTGCCCGCGGGCTTTACCTGCCCCGCAGACCGCAAAAAGCCCTGGGGCACGGGTCAGGCGGTGCTTTCCTGCCGTGACATCGTAAAGGAGCCCTTCCTTGTTATCAACGCAGACGACTACTACGGCAAGGAGGCGTTTGTGTTGGCGCACGACTTCCTGGTAGAGAACGCAGGTAAGCCCGGCAGCTTCTGCATGCCCGGCTTCATTTTGAAGAACACGCTTAGCGAAAACGGCTCTGTTTCTCGCGGTGTTTGCACCGTGGAGAACGGATACCTCAGCACCGTGACAGAAACGCACGGTCTTGTGATGGACGATCAGACGGGCGCAGCTGTGGAAAAGGATGGCGAGCGCACGCCCATCGATCCCAACTCGATCGTTTCGATGAATATGTGGGCGCTGACCCCCGATTTCATGGAGGAATTGAAGGAGGGCTTCCCCAAGTTCCTTTCCGGCATCAAGGAGGGTGATCTGAAAGCGGAGTACTTCCTTCCCGGTGTGATCGACGACCTGATCAAGGCGGGGAAGGCGACTGTACGCGTGCTTCCCACGCACGACCGTTGGTTCGGCGTAACCTATGCAGAGGATAAGCAGGACGTAATCGACGCCTTTGCGGATCTTTACGCAAAGGGCGCTTACAACAAGGACGATCTTTACGCAAAGTAAAATAGCGCAAGCGGGGCGGTGAAAATCGCCCCGCTTTTTCATTTAGTGGCCAAACGGTGCAAGTTTTAAGGGGGGCTTGGCGCATTTTTGCGCCCTTGATGCAGTTGTGTGAGCGGTTGTTTTTTTGATTTTTGCGCTTAGGGCGGGTTTGACAAAAAAGCGTATGTGCGCCCATATAATAATAGGAAGCGTTTGTGCCGCGGCGGTGTTTGCGGGGTTAAATGCCTTTGACAGTCGCGCAAATTGTCGAAAATGCACAAAACCTTACAAAAAACATCGTGCGACTTTGCAAAAGTGACAATTTTCACCAAATCTTCACATTTCTGTTGACTTTCGGCGTTTACTGTGTTAAAATATTCACGTATCCGCAGAACCCTTAGGAATTGCAAAAGACCGAAGGGGGAGGACGCTCTGGAGAATCTCCCATGGAGTGCCGAAGGTGCAAGGCGCGCAAAAAAGCGTTGCTGAATCTCTCAGGCCAAAGGACAGAGCAGAAAAACACCATATTTTTCTGTTTTTTACCTTGCTTCAAGGGAATATTTTTCGGAGTTGCCGTGCGGCAACTCTTATTTTATTTCTTGGAGGACATTATGGATTTTCTCGCAAATCTTGTTGACAAGATCAACGGCTACATCACGGACTACTGTCTTGTGTTCCTGCTGATCGCTGTCGGTCTGTTCTTCTCCATTCGCACCAAGTTCGTGCAGGTCCGCTGCTTTGGTGAGGGTATGAAGAAGGTGTTCGGCGGCATCAAATTGAATGGTGACAAAAAAGGCGGCGGCCTTTCTTCCTTCCAGGCACTTGCTACCGCAATTGCCGCACAGGTCGGTACCGGTAACATCGTCGGTGCCTGCGGTGCGATCCTTGTGGGTGGCCCCGGTGCCATCTTCTGGATGTGGGTGATCGCATTCTTCGGCATGGCAACCATCTACGCCGAGGCAGTTCTTGCACAGAAGACCCGCGTGGTCAACGCTGACGGCACC
>JAZQWF010000035.1:0-49639 GCA_045632185.1 Eubacteriales bacterium | reverse complement strand
CGCTCGGAGTAGTGGTCTACACCTTCGCTCGCGCCCACGCCATCTACGCACGAATTTGCGCTGCCGCGTTTCTTGTCCGCCCCTTGAGAGGGGCGGGGGACCGCTTGCGGTGGTGGGGTAGTTATTATATGTGTAAGACCTGTTTTACCCCCCGCTCGTTCTCAAGCAAAAAGCACCGCTTTCGCGGTGCTTTTTGCTATTTAATGCCCTAACGGTATGAGTTTTGTTGTCATTCCGGCGAGATAAGCTCCTTTTTTCAAAAAGGTTTTTTGTCCTCGCCAAGGCGAGCACGACACTTGCCTTCTGCAAGTGCGCGGATGGGTGAATTTCTTTTTGCATCGGCAAAAAGAAAGAGGGGAAGGCGCTTTTCCTTAAAAAGCGCCTTCCCCTTATCTTACTTGTATTCCTCGGCCAGTGCCTTGAAGGCGGGCAGAGCGCGCTCGATGCGGCCCTTATCCACGCAATAGGCGATGCGGACGTAGCCGCTCACGCCGAAGTCGTCGCAGGGAACGACAAGGATCTCGTGCGCCTTTGCCTTGGCGGCGAACGAGGCAGCGTCCTCCTCCAATGCCTTGACAAACAGGTAGAACGCGCCGTCGGGCTTCACGCACTCATAGCCGTAAGCTGTGAGGTTATCCACAAGCAGGTCGCGGTTTTCCTTGTATACGTTTACGTCTACGGTGACGTCGATGTTTTTACCGACCACCTGCTGGAAAAGAGAAGGCGCGCATACGAAGCCGAGCGAGCGGCCTGCGCCGCAAACGGCGAGGTAGAGCTTTTCGGCGTCCTGCATGGCGGGATTGACGGCAATATAGCCGATGCGCTCGCCGGGAAGGGACAGTGCCTTCGACCAGGAGTAGCACACAAAGGTGTTCTCGTAGTAGTTCATCAGGTAGGGGACGTTGACGTCACCGTAAACCAGCTCACGGTAGGGCTCGTCCGCGATCAGGTAGATCGCGTGGCCGTATTCGGCGGACTTCTTCTTCAAGACCTCGCAAATGCCCTTAACGGTTTCCTCGGAGTATACAACGCCGGAGGGGTTGTTGGGGGAGTTCACGATCACGCACTTGGTGTTTGCGGTGATCTTGCTTTCAAAGTCGGCAAGGTCGACCTGGAAGGTCTTTGCCATAGGGGTGGACACCACCAGCTTGCCGCCCGCGTTCTCGACGAATACGCGGTACTCGGTAAAGAAGGGGGCAAACGCGATGCACTCCTCGCCCTCGTTCATCACGGCACGCAGCGTAATGGTAAGAGAAGCTGCCGCACCGCAGGTCATGTAGATCAGGTTGGGGGAGATCTTCACACCGTGGCGCTTTTCGATGTTGCCGGCAACGGCGGCGCGCACACCTGCGTCACCCTGTGCGGAGGTGTAGCCGTGCAGAAGCGTGGCGTCACCGCTGGTCAAAAGTGCCATAATGGTATCGGAAATCGCCTTGGGCGGCACCACGCTGGGGTTGCCCAAGCTGAAATCAAACACATTTTCGGGACCGATCTCGGCGGCACGCTTTTTGCTATACTCGAAGATCTCGCGGATCACCGAGCGCTTGCTGCCAAGGCCGTACATTTTCTCGTTGTACTGCATAATAACTCCTTACATCTTGGCGATTTCTTCACAGGTGAGGAAGGAAATGCCGTTGTTTTCAAGCACGTCCTCGGCCGCGTCCAGGTCAGAGGTCTTCATGACGACGGATGCCTCGGTACCGTCGATGGAAAGGCCGTACATATACTCTACACCGATGTTGGCGTCGGCAAGAATGCGAAGAAGATCTTGCAGACTGCCCGACTGGTGAGTGATCTTTGCGACAAGCACGCGGGTGAGCATCGTGGAAAATCCGGCGTCAGTGAGCTTTGCCTTGCAGGTCACGGGATCGTTGACGATCAGACGGAGCAGGCCGTACTCGGTAGTGTCAGCCAGGGACATGGAAAGAATGCTGATGTTGTTTTCCTTCAACACTTGCAGCACCTCAACAAGGCGGCCGTGTCTGTTTTCGATAAATACAGATAACTGTTTTGCTGCGGACATAATGCAATTCTCCTTTGTTGGTCAGACTTGGGGTAAGCGGCTTATGCCTGATAGCCCTTCAAAAATGCCTCTTGATTGAGCGCGACGGTCTTGGGGGGAACGGTGCTTGCGATCGTTTCCAGCCATGCCTCCTTGGCAAAGGGCAGGTTCTTGGCGGCAAGGCCAAGCACCACAGAGTTGAGCACCTTGGAATTGCCAAGCTCAGCGGCGGCCTTGTTGCCGTCAATGGTATAAACGGTGTGGACCTTAGAAAGATCCTCTACGATGTTTTCGGGATACTGACCCGCGCCGATGGTAACGGTCATGGGGTCGATGCGGCAATCGTTGACAACGAGAACGCCGTCCTTTTTGAGGAAATGCGCATAGCGCAGTGCCTCCAAGCGTTCAAAGGCGATGACAATGTCTGCCTGGCCCTCCTCAACAACGGGTTCGCTCACCTTTTCGCCGAAGCGAACAAAGGTGACCACGCTACCGCCGCGCTGTGCCATACCGTGCACCTCGGAGATCTTGACGTCAAAGCCCGCTTCCAGCGCGGCCTTGCCGATAATTCTACTGGTCAGCAGCGTACCCTGGCCGCCGACACCTACGATCATAATATTCTTCGTCATGGCTTATCTCTCCAATACCTTAATGGCACCAAATTTGCAGTAATTGCGGCACAGACCACAGCCGTTGCACATGGTGGCGTCGATCTTGATCTTGCCATCCTCGCCGCGGCTCATTGCGGGGCAACCGATCTTCATGCACATACCGCACTTGCGGCACGCGTCTGCGTCCACTGCGCAGAAGTTGGGGAACTTCTGACCCTTGATCAGCACGCAGGGGGCCTTCACGATCAGTACCGTGAGAACGTCGCTTGCAACGCTTTCCTTGATCTTTTTTTCCAGCTCGACCACATCAAATGCGTTCACCTCGATCACGTTCGGTACGCCGATGCTGCGGCAGAGCGTGGGCAGGTCGATGGCGTAGGTGTCCTCTCCTTTGAGGGTCTTGCCCGTAGCGGCGTGCTGCTGGTGACCCGTCATACCCGTGGTGCGGTTGTCCAGGATCAGTACCGTTGCGGTGGATTTGTTGTATACCATGTTCACAAGCGAGTTGATACCCGTGTGAAGGAAGGTGCCGTCACCGATCACGGCGACCCAGTTTTTGATGTAGTCCTTGCCCTTGGCCTTTTCCATACCGTGGAGCGAGGAAATGCTGGCGCCCATGCAAATGGTGGTGTCAATGACGCTCAGGGGAGCGACAGCACCCAGCGTGTAGCAGCCGATGTCGCCTGCGGCGTGGATCTTCAATTTATTGAGCACGGAGTAAGTGCTTCTGTGGGGGCAGCCGGGGCAGAGAATGGGGGGGCGTGCGGGCACGTTTGCCTTGTCAAATACCATCTCGTCCTTGCCGAACAGCACGCGGCGCAGAAGGTTTGCGCTGTATTCGCCCTGACGGGTGAAGACCTCCTTGCCAAGGACCTTGATGCCCCAGGAAGCGACCTGCTCCTCGATCACGGGCTCCAACTCCTCGAATACGTACAGGGTGTCCACCTTAGCGGCGAACTCCTCGATCATCTTGCGGGGCAGGGGATTGGTCAGACCCAGTTTGAGGACGCTTGCCTCGGGGCAGACCTCCTTGACGTACTGGTAAGCCACACCGCAGGTGATAAAGCCGATCTTGGTGTCACCCATCTCCACGCGGTTGATGGGCATTTCGCAAGCGTCAGCGGCCATACGGTTCTCGCGGTCCTCCACGATGGGGTGACGTGCGATCGCGCAGGCGGGCATCATGACGTACTTGCGCATGTCGCGTGCGTAGGGCTTGTCCTCAACCTCTACGCGGTCGCAAAGCTCTACGGCACTCTGGGAGTGGGAAAGCTTGGTGGTGGTGCGCAGGATCACGGGGGTGTCGTACTTTTCGCTCAGCTCATAAGCGATCTTCACGAACTCCTTGGCCTCGCCGCTGTCGGCGGGTTCAAGCACCGGTACGTGTGCGGCGCGCGCGATCATACGGGTGTCCTGCTCGTTTTGCGAGCTGGCCATGCCGGGGTCGTCGGCAACCACAAGCACAGAGCCGCCGTTCACGCCCGTGTAAGCAAAGGTGTAAAGGGGGTCAGCCGCCACGTTCAGACCGACGTGCTTCATGCAGCAAAGCGAGCGTACGCCGGAGATGGAGGCGCCGATGGCGACCTCTGCGGCTACCTTTTCGTTGGGTGCCCATTCGGTGTAGACCTCATTGTAGGCAGCGAGATATTCGCTGATCTCGGTACTGGGCGTACCGGGGTAGGCGCTGGAAACTTTTACGCCGGCTTCAAAGGCGCCGCGGGCAATCGCCTCGTTGCCCAGCATCATTTTCTTTTCGCTCATCTTTATTTGCTCCTTAAATCTTTGATACGTTTTGCCTTACCCTCAAAGCGTTGCAGGGTGTTGGGGGATTCCAGCTTGATCTTGGCATCAAGGCCAAGGATCACGCGCAGCTTGTTGCGGATCGCCTTGTCCAGTGCTTCCAGCTCCTTGAAGGAGTCGGTTTCGTGCAAAAGCTCAACGCGGATGGTCAGCTTATCCATATATCCCTCGCGCTCTACCACGATCTCGTAGTGCGGGCCAAGCTCTGCAAAGCTGAGAATGACCTCCTCGATCTGGCCGGGGAATACGTTGACACCGCGGACCTTCAACATGTCGTCGCTGCGGCCGGAGAGGTTCTCCATACGGCAGAAGGTGCGGCCGCACTTACAGGGCTCGTAGAAAAGACGCGTCACGTCCTTGGTACGGTAACGGATCAGCGGGATACCCTCCTTCTTGATGCAGGTGATGACCAGCTCGCCCTTTTCACCCGCGGGCAGCACCTCACCTGTGGCGGGATCGATGATCTCGGGAATGAAGAAGTCCTCGTTGATGTGCATGCCGCAAAGATGCTCGCACTCGCCGGATACGCCGGGACCGCAAAGCTCGCTCATGCCGTAGTTAGAGGTGATCAGCATATTCTCGCCCCAGTACTTGTGCATCTCCTCGCGCATCGCGTCGGTCAGCAGCTCGCTGCCGACAAGACCGATCTTGACTTTCAGGTCCTTTGCGGGATCAACACCCATCTCGCGTGCGACCTCGGCAAGGCGAAGCGCGTAAGAGGGGGTGGCGACAAGCAGGGTGGTTTCAAAGTCCTTCATATACATGATCTGCTTTTCCGAGTTGCCCGTAGAGGAGGGAACAACGGTGGCGCCGATCTTTTCCAGACCGTAGTGCAGACCAAGTGCGCCGGTAAACATACCGTAGCCGAAGCAGATCTGTGCAACGTCCTCTTTGGTAGCACCGCCCATGCAGGCGATACGGGACACACATTCTGTCCACATATCCATATCGTTTTGGGTGTAGCCGACAACGGTGGGCTTGCCCGTGGTGCCGCTGGAAGCGTGGATACGCACCAGCTCCTCCTTCGGAACGGCGAAAAGCCCGAAGGGATAGTTGTCACGCAGATCCTGCTTGGTGACGAAGGGCAGCTTTGCCAGATCCTTTAAGGTTTTGACGTCCTCGGGTTTTACACCCGCGGCGTCCATTTTGGCGCGGTAAGCGGGAACCTTCGCGTATACGCGCGTAACGGTTTCCTGTAAGCGTGCCAGCTGAATGGCCTCGATCTCCGCGCGGGAGAGGGTTTCTTCCTTTGACCAGATCATATCTAAAACTCCTGTGGGTTGTATTTCGTTCAAAACGAAAGTGATAAAATAAATATAAAAATTATTATATAATATTTTAATAAGTTTGTCAAACCCTTTTACACAAATAAACAAAAAATTACAAATTATACATCTTTTGTAAAGAAAAGCGGCAAAAATGGCACTTGACAGAACCGGTTTTAATGTGATACAATCAAGGAAATAACAAAACAGTCTAAGGAGAAGTCTGATGGAGCTGGTATTACTGACTGCCGCAGGCGTGGGCGGAGCGACTGTGCTTGGCGCGCTGATCGGCTTTTTGTTTAAGAATATTTCGCATAAATTTTCGGACATCGTGCTGTCCTTTGCCGCAGGCGTCATGCTGGCGGCGGCCGTGATCGGTCTTGTGATCCCTTCGCTGGAATACGGCGAGGAGTACGGCACGGGGCTTGCCATTCTGTTCACCGTGTCCGGCATTTTTGCAGGTGCGTTGTGTCTGAACCTGATCGACAAGCTGGTGCCTCACCTGCACAAAATGATCGCCTCGAAGGACGAGGAGCCGCACCGCAACGCACAGCTCAGCAAGGTGCTGCTTTTCGTGATGGCGATCGCCATTCATAACCTGCCCGAGGGTATTGCAGCGGGCGTGGGATTTGGCTCGGGTGATACCGCGCAAGCGCTGATCATCGCGGGCGGTATCGCATTGCAGAATATCCCCGAGGGTATGGTCATCATTGGCCCGATGCTGGCCGCCGGCGTTTCCAAGGGCAAGACGCTGGTGCTTGCTATGATGACAGGTGTGGTTGAGGTTGTGGGTACCCTGATCGGTTATTTTGCCGTCAGCGTTGCCGCCGCGATCCTGCCCTTTGCACTGGCCTTTGCGGGCGGTACGATGCTGTACGTCATCAGTGACGAGATGATCCCTGAAACGCATCACGAGGGGCATCAGCGCGGTGCCACCTACGCGTTGCTTATCGGCTTTTGCGTGATGCTTGTCACCGACCTTTTGCTTGGTTAAAAAAAGAGGCGCGAAAGCGCCTCTTTTTTGATTTAGTGCCGAAACGGTGTGAGAAATGGGAGATTTCCCGAAGAGAATGTCTTTTTTGTAGCAACATCTGCGCAAGCACTTTCTCGCGAAAGACACGCGACCAAGGGCGGTTTCTCACTCTTTTATGAAGGTGGCATTTGACATTAGTGTTGTGCTTTTCGGTGCTTCAACTGTTTTAATACGCACACATGAGAAAACAGTGATTTGCCTTGCGTGCGGTATGGCTTTCATTATTGCCTCGAAGCCTCCATATCACAGCAAAAGGGGGAGTCGAGCGCTTGCGCGCAGTTGCGTGTGCAAATTAACGATTATTATATAATAATATAAAAAATAATAAACTCTCATTTTAGGCTTGCATAATGAGAAAGTTTGTGATATAATAGTCAAAGTGAGGAAAAATATCGAACCGTTGCGGTGCGGTAGCTTTCCGCCATTTGAAATTGTACTTAAAAAACGGAGATCGGCTTTGTGTGATCTCCATTTCTAAAAGGGAGGAAGAATATGTACAAGATTTTAGACAAAAAGGTGCTGAACCCCACCGTTATCCAGCTGTGGATCGAGGCACCCCTGGTGGCCAACAAGGCAAAGCCCGGCCAGTTCATTATCCTGCGTGTTGACGCAGAGGGTGAGCGTATTCCCCTGACCGTTGCAGGCGTTGATCCCGTTAAGGGCGGCGTGAAGATCATCTTCCAGGTCGTTGGCGGCACCACCGAGAAGCTTGCTCATAAGGAAGCAGGCGACTTTATTCAGGATTTCGTAGGCCCCCTTGGTGAGCCCACTCACCTGGACGGCTTGAAGAAGGTTTGCATCGTGGGCGGCGGCGTTGGCTGTGCCATCGCAATGCCCATTGCTGAGGCGCTTCACGAGATGGGCGCTGAGGTTACCAGCATCATCGGCTTCCGTAACAAGGATCTGCTGATTTTGGAGGACGAGTTCAAGGCCTGCTCTAATACGTTGCGCGTGATGACCGACGACGGTTCTTACGGCGAGCACGGCAACGTGACCATGCCCTTGAAGGAAATGCTGGAAAAGGGCGAAAAGTTTGATATGATCATCACCATCGGTCCTCTGATCATGATGAAGTTCGTGGTGGCAACGGCTAAGCCCTTCGGCACGCCCGTTACCGTTTCTATGAACCCCGTTATGATCGACGGCACGGGCATGTGCGGCGGTTGCCGTCTTACCCTGAACGTTGACGGCAAGAAGGTCACCAAGTTCGCTTGCGTAGACGGTCCTGACTTCAACGGCTACGAGGTCGATTTCGACGAAGCTATGTCCAGAGGCAGAATGTACGCGGACTTCGAGCGCCACGCACACGAGGCTGCCTGCAATCTGTTTAAGAAAGAGGTGCAGTAATATGGCAAATATGGCTCTGAAACGTAACGAAATGCCCACGCAGGACGCAAAGGTCCGCGCGCGCAATTTCCAAGAGGTTGCTCTCGGCTATACCGAGGAGCAGGCGATCGACGAGGCAAATCGCTGCCTGAACTGCAAGCATATGCCCTGCGTACAGGGTTGCCCTGTAAAGATCCACATTCCCGAATTCATCACCAAGATCAAGGAGGGTGATTTCGAGGGTGCATACCAGATCATCACCAAGTCCTCCTCTCTGCCCGCAGTTTGCGGCCGTGTTTGCCCTCAGGAAACGCAGTGCGAGTCCAAGTGTGTACGCGGTATCAAGGGCGAGAGCGTTGGTATCGGCCGTCTGGAAAGATTTGTTGCTGACTGGCACAATACCTTCTGCACCGCAGCTCCCGTAAAGCCCGAGTCCAACGGCCACAAGGTGGCTATCGTCGGTTCCGGCCCCTCCGGCCTTACCTGCGCAGGCGACCTGGCAAAGGCCGGCTTTGAGGTTACTGTATTTGAGGCACTGCACACCGCAGGCGGCGTGCTGGTTTACGGTATTCCCGAATTCCGTCTTCCCAAGGCAATCGTTGCTAAGGAGGTTGAGGGCTTGAAGGCACTTGGCGTGAAGATCGAGGCCAACGTGGTTATCGGTAAGACGCTCACCATTGACGAGCTGTTCGAGATGGGCTATGAGGCCGTATTCGTTGGCTCCGGCGCAGGTCTGCCCAACTTCATGGGTATCCCCGGCGAGTCCTACAAGGGCGTTTACTCCGCAAACGAGTTCCTGACCAGAAGCAACTTGATGAAGGCATACCTCGACAATCCCGACACCCCCATCATGAAGGGTGGCAAGGTTGCCGTTGTCGGCGGTGGTAATGTGGCTATGGACGCCGCTCGTACCGCGCTTCGTCTTGGTGCTGAGACTGTTTACATCGTTTACCGTCGTTCTATGGAGGAGCTTCCTGCACGTAAGGAAGAGGTCGAGCATGCTGAGGAGGAGGGAATTGTATTCCAGCTTCTGTGCAACCCCACCGAGATCGTTGGTTACAACAATCCCGAGGATCCCCGCGATCCCAAGAATGGCTTCGTCACGGGCATGAAGTGCGTGAAGATGGAGCTTGGCGAGCCCGACGAGAAGGGCAGACGCCGTCCCGTTGTTGTTCCCGGCAGCGATTTCGAGCTTGCCGTTGACACCGTGGTTATGTCCATCGGTACCTCCCCCAACCCCCTGATCAAGTCCACCACCAAGGGCCTTGAGGTCAACCGTTGGGGCGGCATCGTCGTCAACGAGGACGGTCTGACCTCCCGTGACGCCGTTTACGCAGGCGGTGACGCCGTAACCGGTGCTGCAACCGTTATCTCCGCAATGGGCGCAGGCAAGACGGCTGCAAAGGCTATTGCTGAGGCTCTGCTCAAGTAATAAATGTAAGGCGCTCTAAATCAGCGCAGAACATAACAAAAAAAACCCCGTTTGGGGGTGTTTTTTGTTTATTAGCCGTGCTCGTTCACTTGCAGTATTCCAATACAGCGGCGTTCGCGATCACGCCTTCTGCATCTGATTTCGAGCGCCTGGGGAAGCGCGCAGAACATACAAAACCCGCACCGTTTGGTGCGGGTTTTTGTTTGTGAGCCGCGCCCGCACCACATGCGGCATTGAAATATGGCGGCGTATTGCGATCACGGCTTCTGCATCTGGTTTTGAGTGCCTTGGAAATGTGCGCGAACAAAAGAAAAACACCCCCGTTTGGGGGTGTTTTTCTTTTGTTGTTAGAATTTCCATTTTTCCATGCGCTTGACCATCATGCCGGAAAGAATGCCGATCAAGGTGCCCGCCACCGTGCCGCTGATCAGCAGAACGGGGAGATAGAAGGCGATCTGCGCCGTACCCGTCCAGAAGACGGCGGCGATGATCTGCCCGATATTATGCAGGATACCACCGGCAATGCTGACGGTGATGCAGGAAAACCAGTTCAGCTTTTTGAGCAGGATCATACCCAATAAACTCAGCACCGCGCCCGCGATACTGAACGTCATGGTTTGCGCGTTGCCGAATAGCATCGACACCAAAAGAATGCGAATGATGCTGACGGTGACGGTTTCCTTCCAGCCCACACGGTACAGAAGAAACACCATCACGATGTTGGGAAGACCTACCTTGATGCCCGGGATTGCGACCAGCGCGGGGATCTGATGCTCTACGAAGGAGAGGATCATAGCAAGTGCGATGGATAATCCCAAAAAGGTCACTCGTTTGGCTTTCATGATGCTCTCCTTTCTTTGTTAACTGATCAGCTCGACCTCGTTGTCGCCCGCGCCGTACACCGTTATGGTAAGGCGGTTGGGCAGGCACGTGATCACCTCGCCGCTCTCGTCGATCTTGCCCTGATTGACGCAAAGATGATCGGGACAGTCGGCGGACACGAGATAGGCGGTACCGTCCTCAATGCGAAGGACGTTTGTTCCTCCGTTGAGATCATATTGCCCGTTCTCGTTCAGATCGTATCTGGCGACCTCGTTGCCATCCACGCGAACGATCACGTAAGCACCGTCCTGCTTGAATAGCGAGATCACCGGAAACGAGATCAGGATCACCGCAAGGATGATCCCGATCAGGATCAGATCTTTTTTGCTCATCAGAATTTGAATTGCAGAGCCAGCATTGCCAGTGCGATCATGCCGGCAGTCAAGAGGGCGATGGGCAGACCCTGGAAGGAAGCGGGGATCGCTTCCTCGTCAACGTAATCGTCCTTGATCTTGGCGAAAAGCGTCATCGTCAGCATAAAGCCGATACCGACAGCCACGGAGGTAACGATCGCCTCGCCGAAGCTGTGCTCGGTGTTGTGGATACAAAGACCGAGAACCGCGCCGTTGATGGCGAACTTGACGAAATCTGCGCGGCAGTAACCGTCAAGCAGCTTGCTTGCAGCAATGTGAAGAAGCTCTACAACTGCCAGAACGACCAGTACAAAGACCATCGTTTGCAGGTAGGGGACCTTGGCAAGCAGATACTGGTTGATGGGGTGGGTGATCAGGGTGGAGATCAGCATGACCACGGTGGTGCCAAGACCAAGCATGAGAGATTTCTTGGAGGAGCGCTCGTTTTCCAGCACAGCGCCGGTACCAAGGAAGTGAAGCAACGCGTAGTTGTTAGAAAGAAGGCCGGCAAGAAGGATGCCCAAAATGACGTTGAATTCCATAATCAGTTATCCTCCTTTTCTGCGTTTTCTTCCAGATGATGGTGAAGGCCGGTGAGCTTGTTGATCACAGCCATCACGATAGCAAGCACAAGGTAACCGCCAAAGGCGCCTGCAAGAGCAGAGATCTTGACGTTCTGCATGAACTTGATTTCAAGGCCGAAGATCGAGCCGTTGCCGAAGATCTCACGAATGAGTGCGCAAACCACCATCACAACGGTGAAGAACGCGCCGGTTACAAGCGAGGTTTTGATCGTTACGATCTCGTCGCAGCAATCCGCAACCTCTTCGCAGTCGCGGAAGATGACCGCGCTGACGGCAAGCGTTGCCAGATGCACGCCGAGCATCTCTACCACAATGGGGAAGAATGCCTGCATCAGCATGGAGATCAGGGAAACGAAGCCGGTGATGATCATCAGGTAAACAGGGGTTTTTGCGTAGCAGGGGATAAACTTGTGCAGAGCGGAGATCACGATGGAGCTAAGCAGCATCGCAAGCAGCACAGCTGCGCCCATGCCAAGAGCGGCACGGATATCGGCGCTGGATGCCATAACAAAGCCGGCACCAAGCACCAGAAGCACGGAGGGCGTGCCTCTCAGGAGGTAGGAAGTTTTCGTCTTATTCATTACTGGTTACCTCCGTTGTTGATGGATTTGAATGCAGCAAACGCATCAGCGGTAGCAAGCTTCACTGCGCTGGTGGAAACGGTTGCACCGGTGACCAGCACGCTATCGGTAAGAGTGTCCTCGGTAAGCCCTGCGAACTTGCCCAAGAAGTTCTGGAATGCAGAGGAGGAGCTGTTGACCAAATCCTTGATGCCGTCCATATACTCAACGCCGTGGCCGAATGCCATCTGCTTGATATCCTGCTTCACGATGGCGCCGTTGGCGTCCAGAATGGTCGTGATGGACATTACGCTGTCCTCGTAGGAAAGGGGCACAGAGTAGAATGCGTAGTAGGTGTTTCCGGCAGATTGGAAGGATACGGCAAATGCAACGTTACCAAAGGTGGTGAAGTCCAGCTTGGTGATAGCGGTTGCATCGCTGTAATGAGCAAGGATCGTGGTGCTGAGTGCGGCCGTGTAATCCTTGAAGGTGCCTGCCGCGGTGAGTGCCTCGGTGCAAAGTGCCTCGTTGGCGGCGGTTACGTCTGCACCGGTGGTGTCAACGACCTTGCAAGCGCCCGCTGCATTGACAAGCACAAGCAGCTTGGCATCGCCGCTTTGCATAATGAAGGCAAAGCCGGAGCCGTTGAGTGCCTTATAGCCCTCGACGATGTTACCGCTTGCAACGATCTTTTCTGCTTTCAGAATGCCGCCGGCGGAAAGACCGGTGTGCAGCGTGGGGATCATCTCGGCGAGGATCTGCTCCTCGGTCTTGACGCCCTCCTTGATCAGGTTGTTGGAGATCAGTACGCCCATAGCGTCGCTAACGGCGTTCTTGAATGCGGTGGAGGAGAAGGTGGAGCCGGCATACAGCTCAACTCCCGTGAGAGCGGAGTCCTTGCCGATATAGGTTGCGGGGTAATCAGCACCGAAGATCAGGGACTCGGAGTGGGATACCAGGTTGATGCCGCAGATCTTGCCCTCAGCATCTACGCCGAGAACGATATCCATGGGATCGCCACCGGTGTACTGCGAGGTTGCGGTACATTCAATAACGAAGCCAAGGCCGCTGGTTTCTTTGCTTACCTTCTTCACGTTAGCGGGAACGTTGGAAAGGGTGGAGGTGATGTCCTCGTACGCCGTGCCGCCGGGCATAACAGCATTCAGGCGGTCATTGGCAGCGCCGGCCTTGTTTGCTTCAATGATCGGGCCGGTTACAAAGTTCAGGCCGAACATAGCGGTGCCGAACAGGGCAACAACGATGAGAAGGATACCGAATGTTTTGAGCAATTTCATTACTTAATACCTCCCAGCGTCTTTTTCTTGGTGAAATCATTGATGAAGGGGGTGACAAGGTTCATGGTCAGGATCGCAATGGAAACGCCCTCGGGGTATACACCAAACTTTCTGATCACGAAGGTCAGAAGACCGGCGCCAATACCGAATACCACGCGGCCCTTGTTGGTGAAGGGGGTGGTGACGTAGTCGGTTGCCATGAAGATGGCACCAAGCAAAAGACCGCCAGCCAGCACGTGTTGCAGTGCGAAGGTGGCGTCAAAGCCGCCGAAGAAGAAGTAGCAAAGGAAGGTGGTTGCGATGAAGGATACGGGAACGTACCACTTGATGACCTTGCGAACTACAAGGTAGATGCCGCCGATGATCAGCGCGAGTGCGCAGGTCTCGCCGATGGCGCCGCCGTGCAGACCAAGGAACAGATCCAGAATGGAGGGAGCTTGCTTTGCGGCGATCTCTGCGCCCTGATTAAGAGCTGCGAGAGGGGTTGCGCCTGCGGTAACCTCCACGATGGTGGGCGTTGCAACGGCCGCCACAGCGGAGAAGGTCAGCAGCATAAATACGCGTGCGGTGATTGCGGGGTTCACAATGTTCTTGCCAAGACCGCCGAACAGGCACTTGACAACAATGATTGCGAAGATCGAGCCGATGGCACACTGCCAAAGCGGTACTGCGGTGCTGAGGTTCAGCGCCAGCAGAAGACCGGTAACCACGGCGGAAAGGTCGCCAATGGTCTGCTTTCTGCGCGTGCAGAGGTTGAATACGTACTCAGCGGCAACAGCGCTTGCCACGCAGGCAAGAACCGTGAAAAGGGCTTTCAGACCGAAGATCACGATGCCCGCAACCGTGGCGGGGAGCATAGCGATCACCACGTCAAGCATGATGTTGCGCGTGGAGGAGCCCTTCTGATGAATATGGGGGGTAGCGGAGATGTGAAGGGACATTACTTGTTACCTCCTTCTTTTTCTTTCTGTGCAGCTGCGTACTTTTTCAGGAAGGAATTTGCCTGATTGTTGATTTGCAGCAAAGGACGGTTGGCAGGGCATACGTAAGAGCAGCATGCACAGTCTACACACTGACGAACGCCGGTGTCGATCAGGCGCTGTGCTCTCAGATCCTCGTTTCTGGTGCGCAGTGCGCGGGCAACCTGTGCCACGGAAATGCTTACGGGGCACTTTTCAATGCAACGACCGCAGTTGATGCACGCAGACGCCTGGGGCAGAACGGCGTCCTCCTCGGAGAACAGAAGCACTGCGTTGGCAACCTTGGAAAGGGGAGCGTCGACAGAATAAACGGAGGTACCGTTCATAGGACCGCCGATGATGACCTTACCCAGCTCAACACCTTCCTTCAAGGGAACGTATTTGAGGATCTCGCTGACGCGCGTGCCGATGGGAGCGATCAGCATTTTGGGCTCTGCAACGGCAGGACCGTCCACGGTTACGATACGCTCGATAAGCGGGATACCCGTGTTGAGGTATTCTGCCATTTTGGCAATAGAGGAAACGTTGATGATGATGGCACCGAAGGAGGGGAAACGCTTACCCGCAATGGCAACACGGCCGGTTGCGTTGTAAAGCATGACCTGCTTTGCGCCCTGGGGATAGATGGCATCCAACTCGTGGATCACCACGTAATCCTTGCCTGCAAAGGTCTGCTTCAATACCTCGATCGCATCGGGCTTGTTCTTCTCGATGCAGATCTTGAAGGTTGCGTTGCCGAGATACTCGCTCATGTAGGTGCGCAGGTACTCGATACCGTCAGCGATCAGATCGGGGTGGTCCAGCATCATGCGATGGTCGCTGGTGATGTAGGGCTCACACTCTGCCGCGTTGATCAGCACGGTGTCAACGTTGTAATCGGGGTTGGTTGCCTCGCGCAGCTTTGCCCAGATGGGGAATGCCGCACCGCCAAGGCCCACGATGCCGCCGTTGTTCACTGCTTGCAGGAATTCGGTGCAGTTGCTGAATTCGGGCTTCTTGATGTCGGGGGAAAGCTCCATCTTGCCGTCGCTCTCGATCGTAATGGCAACGACCTCTTGCTCAGATCTGAACTTGATGGGAGCAATCGAGGTTACCGTTCCGGAAATGGGAGCGTGAATGAAGGTGGAAAATCTGCCTTCCTCGGATGCAACAACTTGTCCGACGCGCACGTGATCTCCAACGCAAACCGCGGGCTTGGAGGCGTTCATACCATGGGACGTGATGTTCATGGGCAGAACGACTTCCTTGGGGGTGTCGATCCTTGTGGGAACAAGGCCCGCCGTGTTTTTGTTGTGAGGAATGTGCAGGGACGAAATGTTCTTTTTCTTGAATAACATTAGCACTACTCCTAATTTAAATATTTTTTATTCTTCCATTACAAGGGAGCTAAGTCCCTCGCTCATTTTCATCTCTCCGTTCGTAGAGATCCAAAGAACCTCCACGTTGCCGATTCGGTTGATCAGTGCAAGACCGTCTTCATAGCTCATAGTGAACAGAGCCGTAGAAAGCGCATCGGCAAGCGCGCTGTTGGGGGTAATGATCGTGACCGAGCTGAAATAGCTCGCAGGCATAAGAGTGTCTTTGTCGATAACGTGATGATATTTTGTGCCGTTTACAGTGAAGTATCGCTCGTAATCGCCGGAGGTCACGCAGGACGTGTCGGCAATGGTCAGTTTGAGCGCATATTGAGAGGTGTCGGCAGGATTTTTGATGCCGGTGCCCCAACCGGAGCCGTCCGGCTTGTGGCCGATGATGCGAATGTTGCCGCCGATGTTGAGGACGTAGCCGTCAGCATTTTGGGAGCGCAGATATTCTGCCGCCTTTTCGGTGGCATAGCCCTTTCCCAGGGCCCCCACGTCGATGCGGGCAGCGGGATCGGTGATGCGGACGGTGCCGTTCACCGTATCAATTTCCAAAAGGGAAATATCTGTATGCAAGGCCGCCTCGTCCAACGCATCTTTTTCGGGAATTGCCGCATTGGCGGGATCCGTGCTTGCCGCTTCGCGACAATCGTGCCAAAGAGAGAGCACCGAGCCCATCATCACGTTCATTTCGCCACCTGTCAGCGTATAAAGCTCCTTGGCGTAAAGAAGGAAATCGATCAGCTTTTGATCGACCTTGATCGGCTCCTTTCCGGCGTTCTCGTTGATGGTTTTCAGATTGTTGATGCCGGAGTATGCATAGTAGATATCAAAAAGGCGATGGTACTCCTCCAAAATGTCGGACGCCCTTTCACAGTTTGCCTCAAAAACCTCCTGCGAGTCATTGGCATAGCTGTAAATATAGGACACCGTATCAAAAAAGGTGTAATATACCATCCCTTTCGGTTCCTCCTTATGAGCAGAATTAGGGCAGCCCGCCAAAACGACGAGCAGCCCCAAAACTGCGCAAAGGCAGACGAGAGATTTGAAGATTTTCAAATTTCTACTCCCTTGCTTGGTATGAAATTAGCGAGCGTTGGTAGCAGCCTGTGCAACAACGGCCTTGATGCCGGTGATCTGCATGGAGCAGCCGGCAGCGAGGAGCTCGGCATCGGTGGAGATGTCGTGGCCCTTAGCAGCCTGGGTGGTCATAGCAGCAACCTCTTCAGCGGTCATGCCAACTACGTGAGCGGAGAAAGCAGCGGACTGCTCGAACCACTCCTTCATAACGCCGTCGTCGTTGTTGTCAACCTTGCCGGCCATGCCGTAGTCGCCCTTAAGAGCGCGCTTGGTGTCCTTGAAGGTCTTGGTGGTGATCTCGCCGGCAACATTCATGCCGATCTTGGGCTGGATAGCGTCGTTCAGAGCAGCAACGATCTTGCCGTCAGCAACAACTGCAGCAGCGAAGTCGGTGTACATAGCAACAACACCGTCAGCGGTAGCGGTAGCAGCAGTGGTAGCGGAATCAACAACGGTCTTAGCAGCTACGCCAAGGGTGAAGCCCTTCTTTGCGGTGAATGCCATGCCCTGCTCATCCTCGCAAGCCTTAACGACTGCAGCGATGAAGTCAGTGATCTGCATGGAGCAACCAGCGTCAAGCAGAGCCTGATCAGTGGTGATCTGGTGGCCCTTCTTCTCCTGGGTGGTCATAGCCTTGATGTCAGCAGCGGTCTTGCCAACAACGTACTCCTCGAATGCCTTAGCCTGAGCGTCCCATTCAAGCATAACGCCGTTGTCGTCGTTATCAACCTTGCCGGCCATGCCGTAACGGGTGCCAAGCTCCATCTTGGTCTCGAAGGTCTTGGTTGCCTCAATTGCGCCGTCGGTAACGTTCATCTTGTTCTGAGCAACGTCGATGCGGCAAGCAACGATCTTGCCATCAGCGTCGGTCACAACGGTTGCAACGGTAGCGTCGACCTGTGCGGTGCCGGTCTTGGAGCTGTCCATGCTGACAACGACGCCCATGCCGAGCTTGTAGTCAGCCTTGCCACAAGATGCGAACACGGTAACCATGGTGAGCATCATGCAAAGGCAAAGGACGAGAGTGAGAATTTTTTTCATGATTCTTTTCCTCTTTCTTTTTCTTTTTTTGTGATATGCACGTGCTTCCCGTGTGGGTGATTTGCGATCCGAAAGGGAAAATGCGTTCGAATCACAAGTCGCCCACACGAGTTTCACGCACATTCGTCAACATTATAGCACATTGTGAAGAAGTTGTCAATAGCCTGTAATGTTTTTTATAATGTATGGAAATGCCAAGATCGCTTTTGGCCGTCAGCGCAGTGCCGAGCGCCAAAAGCACAAGGGCGATGGCGTATGCAATTTTCGAATAAAAGCTTTTTTTGGCCACAGGCGACCTCCTTTCGGCAAGGGTGAAATGTATGACCATACTGTGTATAAAATTATAACAAAAAAAGACGGATTTGTCAACAGTAACTGACTGTTTTGGAAGAAAGACATTATAATAGCATTATAATATTGGTAAGCACTTGCCGCCATTACCTCCATGATCACGCCGTGGATAAAAATCAAAATATCGGTATAAATTCACCTCTTTTGCAGATACTAACTGTGCAAATCTGCGAAATAAGGAGATTTTTATATAATGAAAGCCACAGGAATTGTGAGAAGGATCGACGACCTTGGTCGTGTTGTGATCCCTAAGGAAATAAGAAGAACCATGCGTATCCGCGAGGGCGACCCGCTGGAAATTTACACCGACCGAGAGGGCGAGGTCATCTTCAAAAAGTACTCACCGATCGGGGAGCTTGCCGCATTTGCGGGGGAGTACGCGGAAACGCTGTATAAGACCTGCTCGCTTGCGGTGGTGATCTGTGACCGCGATGCGGTGATCGCTACGGCGGGCGTGTCCCGCAAGGAATACGCCGACAAGGCGCTTTCCGAGGAGATGGAGCGCATCATTGAGGGGCGTACTCTTTTTGTGCACCGCGAGGGGGACGAAAACGTGCCCGCGATTGCGGAGGGCGGCTCGCTCGGCGTGCGCTGTGCCATGCCCATTCTCTCCGAGGGGGACGTGGTTGGCTGCGTGGTGTCGCTTGGCGGCACGGAAAACGACAAAAAGCTGCCCACGATGGATGTGGAGACAAAGCTGATCCAGACCGCGGCGGGCTTCCTTGGCCGCCAGCTGGAAAGTTGAAAGCAAAAAGAAAACGCGCCGTTTGCAACGGCGCTTTTTTGCAATCAAAGCTTGATTTTCAAAAGTCGGACGATGATCGGGGAAAGCAGCAGGTTGAACGCCATCTCAAAAAGGAAGTTGGCACCGACAAGACCAAGCAGCGCGTATACGGCAGGATTGGCAAATCCAGCATCGTTACCCCACGCCACGATCGTTTCCCAGAAGAACAAGCGGCAGCCGACAAGGAATATACCCGTATTGACGATCGGGCAGACAACGGCGGCGCTGAACACGGCAACGTAAAGATTGATACGCTCCAAAATCTTGTAGACCAATGCGGCTGCAAGGGCACACAGAATTCCCTTCAAAAGCACGGTCAGGATCGTGCCCGGCGCGTGAATGGAAAGGAAGAGCGCCGCGTCACCGCTGAGCAGAACGGCCACACCGAAGGAAAGACCAAGCCACGCGGCGACCAGCGGGCCGCAGGTCGCGGCACCGATTACGATGGGGACCAGTACCAGAGATATGGCAAACGGCCCAAGATGGATAAAGGAGCCAAGCAGCTGCAACACCACGACCATTGCCGTGAGAAGCGCGCCCAGCGTCATTTGCTTGGTGGTAAGGATTTGTTTTTTTGTCATAAGATGCTCCTTTCGGTATCGTGCCTTTTTATTTTTCGCTGTCGCTTGCGGGCGGCGCGGAAAGCTCTTCCTTCAATTTCTTGATGGTGGCCTTGACCTCTGCGTCGCGGGTCTTGCGCTCGCGCTTTTGCGCTTCGTTTTTCTCCTTGCGCTCGCGTTTTTCGTTTTCTTCCTTTTCCTTGCGCTCCTTTTTCTCAGCGCCGTCCTTTTCCTTGCGCTCGCGCTTCTCGCTTTCTTCCAGCTCGCGCTTTTCGCGCTCGCGCTCGGCGGGATCGACAAAGCGGGCCTCCAACAGCTCCTGTGCCGCGGCTTTGAGGTAGGCGGAAAGGGAAATGATATCCAGCAAAAGCAGGAAGAAATCCTTGTCATCTGCGGGGTTGAGGTCATCCTCTGTGAGCAGCTGCTCAACGGCCAGCGCTGCGCGGGAACGGTTGCGGTTTTTCAGGTCAAGGAACTGATGGTAGGAGGAGATGATATCCTCGCCCGAGAAGTTGCAATCCTCGCGCACGCCCGTCAGCACGCGCTTGATCTCGTCGATCGAAAGCGTGTTTTTCAGCGCGTAAACAAGCAGCATCTCCACGATCTGTGCGCGGGTATATTTCTTGCCGTTCACGGGGCTGATCAGGCCGCTTTTTGAGTAGTTGTTGATCATCGTTTTGGTCAGCGCTCGCTCGCGGTAGCGGGGCGCAGAGAGCGCGGTTTTTTCGGATACGATGCTTAAAATCTGATCCAGATACAGGTCTATCGAGGGGATCTCGGTATCCAGCAGATCTGCGTCGGCAACGGCGCTTTGCAGATGCTTGGCGATCTCTTTTTCCGTCATGATGGCACTCCTTTCGGTGGGGGAGCGGGGCGTTGCTGCCAAAGACGGCGGACAGCACCCCTCTATGCGGTATATTATACCGCATTTTGCGAAAAAAGTCAAGCGCAAAAAGAAAAGCACCTGGAAGGGACGCTTTTCTTCACCCAAAACACTCGCAAACGGACACAAGATCCACAAGATCAAGGTCAACCTTGTCCCGTCCGTAGGCATCGAAGAAGCGGCTGCGGTATTGGTCGGTGCCAAGGTTGAAGGCAAGCGTCCACGCGCCCCAGAAAAGGTCAACGTGGCGATCTCCCACACCGCCGTTGCCAAGGTCGATAAATCCGCTGAAATCCCACCCGTTAAGCAGGATATTGGGCAAACAGTAATCTCCGTGCAACAGGGTGTCGGCCTGTAAGCGGTGCTTGTTTGCCCGGAAATATGCAAACGCGGCTTCCTTGCTGAGATGCTGCATCGCGGGCGGCAGAAACTCGGGATCGAATATGCCGTTTTGGTGATTTTTCTCCACCGTTGCAATATAATTTGCCGTGTGATGCTGCACGGGGCAATCTGCGTGGGGCAGCTCGTGTAATGCGCGCAGGCGTGTGGCGATCAGGTCGCAAAGCCGTGCAGGATCGGCAAGATAGTCCCCGTGCGTGCAGTCCTCGCCTGCCACGCGCGCGGTCAGTAGCCAATCAAAGCCGTTTTCCTCGCGGTAGTCCAGCACGGGCGCGGAAAGTCCCTTTTCGTGAAAATAGCGCGTTTGCAGCGCCTCTTTTTCAAGAGTACCCGCGGGTGAGCGTTTGAGGAAATAGCCCCCGTCCCGCTCAATGTAAAACACGCGCGCCTGGGGCGAGCAGGAGCTGTCAAAGACGCGTGTGTTTTGCAAAATACCCGCAAACGGTGCGGGAAAATCGGCAATATTTACAGAAACCTCGGTGCGTTTCATGCCTTGCGGAGCTTCGCGCAGTTCAGCTTCATTACGGCCTTTTTGACGGTGAGAGAAGCGGTTACCGCGCGGCCGGGCAGGTGTGCGTCCTCGGGATAAAGCACCACGCACTCGCCTGCCTTATAATCCACGTATTCCGAGGGCGCGTAGGCGAAAAAGCCCACGTCCTTGGTGCCGTCCATCGGCTTCGTTACGGTCAGGCCCTCGCGATTTTTGTAATAGATGCGCTCCTCGCCCGTGAACAGACATTGTACGTCCACGTAAACGTCGTGCGCCTCCATATCGGCAAGCTCCTCGCGCGTGGTGCAGTCCATCACGTTGATGAAGCAATCCGCGCCGAAGGGGTATTTGCCGTTTGTCGTGCTCTCGGCGATCGCGGCAAGGAAGGCGAGCGCCGCATTCGGTACGTTGAAATACTTTTTCAGGTCCTGATAATTCGTGATTTTGATCATGTTGAAATGCTCCTTTCTGTGTTGCGCGTTTTATTCCTCAAATACGCCGTACTCCGAAAGAATTGCTTTGGCGATGGTATAGAGCAGGGAGAGCGACTGACGCTTGATTTCAAGCGTGGGGTGTGCCAGTCGGCCGTTCGGCTCAGCCATTCTCGTTGCGCTTCTGACGTATTTGAAAAATCCGTCGGCTTCCAGTGTGAAATAGCCGTCAAAGCCCGAACGGATCAGTCCGCGCATCAGGGAGTCATAATTCAGCGTGCCAAGGAAGGGGGCGGTGTGCATATCCCGTCTGCCGTCGTTGTCGTGCACATGAATGGCGCGCAAATTCTTGCCCAGCTCCATGATCTCGGTTTCGTGATCAATGTCGTCCATGTGGGCGTGTCCCACGTCCCAGGCAGCACCGAAAAGGGGGTGGTTCATATGCTCTACAAATCCATTGAGATCGCGTGCATAAATGGGGAAATACTTGCCGTCACCGCAGTGCTTGATGGTGGTGTTTTCAAAAAGAATACTTACCCCGTGCTTCTCCATTGCGGGGATCAAGGCTCTGAAAAAGGGCTCGTTTGCCTTGAAATACGCCTTCGCGTCATCGGGGTATCGGTATTCGGGCACGCTTGCAGAATGAATGACCATATTCTTGATGCCAAGCATGCCGCACGCCTCGATCGAGCGCAGCGTTGCCTCCAACTCGCGCTCGGTATCGCCGCCGATGACCTCGCAGCAGGGGGCGTGCGCCTGCACGAACTGAAAGCCGAGCTGATCTGCACTTTCCTTTGCCTGCAACACGACGTCCTTCCAGCCATCACCCATGAAGGGATCGCCCGGGCGCAGCACCGTGTAAAAGCTGTAATCCAGATATTTGAAGCCCGTTCCCTCGTATTGACGGACGGCCTCGGCAGGTGAGGAGGTGAACGCGTACATTTCACCGATGGTGGTTGCTATTTTCATATTTGCCTCCTGAAAGATAACGTATTACGTTAATCATAGCACACTTTGTGTGGCAAGTCAAGAAATAATGCGGATATTCCGGGCAAGAAAGAAAAAAGAGGCGTTACTGATCGCACGGAAAAGCAAAAAGCCCCTCAACGGGGGCTTTTGCTGTGTTTCAGATGCCAAGCAGCGCGGCACCGATGATGCCTGCGTCGTTGCCCAGCTCTGCGATTTTCAAAACCGTTTTGTCGTCGTGTGCCGCCGAGCCGTACTGGTCGCGGTCCACGATCTTTTTCAGCGGATCCAGCAGGTAATCGCCCTCGCCGCACACGCCGCCGCCGATGCAAAGCACCTCGGGCTGGAAGATGTTGACCATGTTCGTGATGCCGCAGGCGAGATAATCGATGTATTTTTCCACCACTTCAAGGCCTGCCTTGTCACCCATCTTAGCCGCCTTGAATGCCGTGCGTCCGCTCACCTTCTTGGCGCCGTTCTCGCACAGCTCCCACATCACGGTATCGCGGGTTTCGTCCATTTTCTCCTTGGTCATCGTGATCAGTGCCGTGGCAGAGCTGTATGCCTCCCAGCAGCCCTTGCGTCCGCAGGTGCAGGGGCGTCCGTTGTATTCGATCACCACGTGGCCAAGCTCCGCGCCCGCATAGTTGAAGCCGGAGTACAGCTTGCCGCCGATGACGATGCCGCCGCCCACGCCCGTGCCGAGTGTGATCATGATAACGTCATTATAGCCCTTGCCTGCACCCGCCTTGGCCTCGGCCAGGGCTGCCGCGTTGGCGTCGTTTTCCAGATATACCTTTTTGACGGGGATATGCTCCATCAGCTTCTTGGCAAGCGGATAGTGGAACATGTTGATGTTGTTGGCGTACTTGATCTCTCCGTTTGCGGGATCGACCGAGCCGGGCGCCGCTACGCCCGCATACGCGATATCATCAAAGGTGAGGCCTGCTTCCTTTACAAGGGAGGTGCAAAGTGCGCCCATGTCCGCCACGATCTCGTCGCTGTGGCGCTCCTTTTTCGTGGGAACCTTGCCCTTTACCAGAATGTTGCCGTTTCCGTCCGTGATGCCGACGGCAATGTTCGTGCCGCCAAGATCTACGCCGATGTAATACATAAGTGATCCTCCGTGTGGTTTTTCTGCATATAGTATAGCACAAAAAACGGGAAAAGTAAACGGGAATTTTTGAATGTCCAAAATCAAATTTTTTGTAGCCGATTTTCAATTTACTTTTGTTTTGGATATGATATAATGTAGTTGAATATAACTATAAGGGGGGTATTGCCATGAAATGTATCAAGGGCGCACAGATCATTCTGCCGCGCGAGGTCGCCATTGGCAAGGCACTTTTGTTTGAAGAAAAAATAATAGGCATCGTGGACGAGAAAGAGATCCCCGCCGATGCCGAGATCATTGACGGCACGGGCTGCTATGTGGCCCCCGGTCTTGTGGACGTGCATATCCACGGCTATCTTGGCGAGGACGCCTCGGACGGTGTTGCCGACGGTATCCGTAAAATGGCCGAGGGCGTGATGGAAAACGGTGTTACCACCTTCCTGCCCACGACTATGACGGTGTCGATCGAGGAGATCGAAAAGGCGCTGGACGTGGTACGTTCTTTGCAGCAGGAAAGCAAGACCTGGAAGGGCGCTTACCTTGCAGGCGTGAACGCCGAGGGTCCCTTTATCAACGAGAGCAAGAAGGGCGCACAGGCGGCCGAGCATATCAAAAAGCCCGACGCCGATTTCATTTTGAAGCACAAGGATATCATCAAGCTTTGCACCATCGCCCCTGAGGTCGAGGGTGGCTTTGAGGCCATTGAAAAGATCACGAAGCGAAGCGACGTTCGCGTGTCTGTCGGTCACACCGACGCCACCTTTGAGCAGACGATGCAAGCTGTTTCCGCAGGCGCTACGCAGGTCACGCACCTGTTCAACGCGCAAACGGCTCTGCACCACCGCAAGCCCGGCGTGGTCGGCGCGGCGCTGGCAAGCAACGCGTATGCCGAGCTGATCGCAGATACCTTCCACGTACATACGGGACTTTATGCGCTTGTGGCCAAGTGCAAGGGGGACAAGCTGATCCTGATCACCGACTGCACGCGTGCGGGCGGTATGCCGGACGGTGAGTATACGCTGGGCGGTCAGAAGATCATCGTAAAGGGCATTCAGTGCCTTTTGGAGGACGGTACGATCGCGGGCAGCGTGCTCAAACTGAACAACGCCGTAAAGAATTTCTACGCGTATAGCGGTCTGCCGCTTTACGAGGTCGTGGCGGCTGCCTCCCTGAACCCCGCCAATGCCATCGGCATGGGTGACACCAAGGGCTCGATCGAGGTGGGCAAGGACGCCGATCTTATCCTGACCGATATGAATTTTGATATCAAGAAAACGATCATGCAAGGAGAAGTAAGATATGAAGCTTAAAGTTGAAGCGATCCTGGATAAAGAATTTACCCCTATGATGTTAGTCTACCGCGAGTTCACCGAGGCGGCAAAGGCCGCAGGCGGTCAGCGCCTGGTGATCGGTATCGAGCGCAACAAGGGCTACGTCAGCGCGTTTGAAACCGTGATCTACAAGGACGGTACGGGCCATGACGAGGAGAACTATGAGTTCGTTGAGCGCCTTGTAAAGTCGCTTTTGTGGGTGCGCGGCGGTCATAAGATCATCATTGCCGGCTCGAAGCCCGTTGCCGATAAGCTGGCGCTGGCGTACAGCCCCATGGGCGCACGTGCGTTTGATTACGAGTTCATGGGCGGTGTGTATGAAACCACCGTGACCGTGGAGTACCGCGATATTGAGAACGCCCCTGTTACCAGCGAGAGCGCAACGCCCGTCGGCCGCCATCTGGACGGCTGCCGCATCGGCTTTGATGCGGGCGGATCCGACCGTAAGGTCAGTGCCGTGATCGACGGTAAGTGCGTGTACAGCGAGGAGGTCGTTTGGTTCCCCAAGACCAACTCGGATCCCGATTACCACTATGACGGTATCCTTTCCGCGATGAAGACCGCGGCTTCCCATATGCCCCGCGTGGACGGCATCGGCGTGTCCTCCGCAGGCGTGTACGTGGATAACCGCATCATGGTTGCGTCCCTTTTCCTGAAAGTCGGTAAAGAGGACTTTGAGAAGAAGTGCAAGACCATGTATATTGACGTTGCCAAGGAGTTTGGCGACGTGCCGTTGGAGGTTGCCAATGACGGTGACGTGACCGCGCTTGCAGGTGCGATGGATCTGAACGATAACAACGTGCTTGGCATTGCGATGGGTACCAGCGAGGCAGGCGGCTACGTGGACGGCGTCGGTAACATCACCGGCTGGCTCAACGAGCTTGCTTTCGTGCCCTGCGATTTCTCCCGTAACGCAATGGTAGACGAGTGGTCGGGCGACTACGGCTGTGGTGTCAAGTATTTCTCGCAGGACGCCGTGATCAAGCTGGCTCCCGCCGCAGGCATCGAGCTTGACGAGGCGCTTTCTCCCGCAGAGAAATTGAAGGTCGTGCAGAAGCTGATGGCCGAGGGTGACGAGCGCGCAGCCAAGATCTACGACACCATCGGTGCGTACTTTGGTTATACGATCGCGTACTACTCCTTGTTCTATGATATCAAGCACGTGCTGATCATGGGCCGCGTGACCTCCGGCGAGGGCGGCGTGATCCTGCTTGACCGCGCCAAGGAGGTTCTGGAAAAGGAATTCCCCGAGCTGAACGAGAAGATCCAGCTTCATATTCCCGATGAAAGCAGCCGCCGCGTCGGCCAGTCCGTCGCTGCAGCATCTCTGCCTGAGATTGCAAAATAAAGTAAAAACACCCCCGCTGATGTATTTGTCAGCGGGGGTGTTTTGGCGATTATTGCTTTTTCAGCTTTAATCTCATTTTGATTTTGGCGCTGGATACGGTTTGTTCAACGTCGTAGGTGATAATTCCGTCCTTCCATTTCATTTCTTCGATGACGGTGACGCCGTTATCCTCGCTTTTGATCGCGAGAATGCCGCTTTCCTCGAAATATTCCCAGGTGCCCTCCTGTTCGATTTTAGAGGAGGAGTCCGCTGCCTTGGATTCGATCTTGCAGCTGCCGTTTCGTTTGAGCGTGATGCGATAATATTCGTAAAGATCCTCGTCCAGCTCGATCGTTTGTCCGTTGTAGGACATTAAACCGGAAATACTGGACATTTCGTAGGTGCCGACAAGCTCGCTGTTTTTGCCGCAGGAAACAAAGGTGAGCAGGCAAGCGGCGATCAAGTAAATTGCCAATACAAAGGATAAAAGTTTTTTCATGGGAAAGTCCTTTCCGCGCATATCGCAAGTATGGAGGATAATACCAGTATAGCACACTTCACCGAAAAAGTCAACAATTCGAACAAAAACCCGCCGACACGTGTCGGCGGGGTTGTGTTATTCTAATCCCAAAAGATGGGCGGGGGTTGTTCCCAGTACCTTGCACAGCACCAAAAGCTCAAAGTCGGCAACGAAACGCGTGCCGATCTCAATTCTGCTGATGCTGTCGCGTTCAATATTGATCCCCTCAACCTGCAATCTGGCGGCAAGTGCCTCTTGGGTGAGCTTCAAGCGCTGTCTTGCTTCTTTAATGCGCTTGCCACATATATTTTTGCTACCGTTAAAGTCGTAAATTTTCATATAACCTCTGTGTTAATATTAAGAATTTACTTGACTTTAACATTTTTTTGTTTTATAATTGTGTTAAAGATAAGAAAATCAAGAAATAAAGGAGAAAAGAACAGAAAATGGATCAGGTAGGTATCTTAAAAGAAATTGATAAGCTTGGCAGAATCGTCATTCCGATGGAGTTTCGCCGCCGTTATGGATTTGGCGATCAAATTGAACTTGTGGCAACAAAAGAGGGCGTTCTGATCAAAAATGCAGAATATGTTTTGGTGCATAAGGATCAAATAAAAAAATAAGAGCGAGCGGAAATCCGCTCGCTCTTATTTTTTAATAAAGCTTCGCGCTTGCCGTGCCGTCCTCGTGGTACTCCACGCGGTTGCCGGAGCAGTTCAGCGAGTCCATATAATCCAGATACTCCTTGGCAGAGGCAAAGGGCGGCTTGAAGTCCGCGATGATCTGCTTGGCGCGTGCCGCGCCGTTTTCAAGCAGGAGCTTGGCCAGCGCGAGCTGCCACTTGGCAGAGCCGACGCATGCCATTTCGGGATCTACGATCTGATAGTTATTGCCGTGCCCGATGCCGGCAGAGCCCGCCACGTGGGGGTGTACCACAGGCATAATGCAGGAAAGGTCGCCCATATCCGTGCTACCCGAGCCGAAGGGGAAGTCTGCAAGCTGGTGATCGGGCAGGATCGCGTGAACGGCCTCCACGCACGCCTCCATCATTCCCTTGGAGTTGTAAAGGGGTGCATAGCCGGGGATATCCACGATCTCAATGTTTGTGCCAAGCGAGATGGCAGCGCCTGTGAAGGCGCGGTTGACGCGCTCATTGACCTCAGAGATGGCTGCAAAGGTCTTGCCGCGTACGTAGCTTTCCAGTTCCACGCGCTCAGGGATAGCGTTGACCATATCGCCGCCGTGCGTGATGATGGGATGCACACGGATCAGCTGGCTATCCTTAAAGGTCTCGCGCAGGGCGTTGACGGCGTTCAGACCGCAGGTCGCGGCGTAAAGCGCGTTGTTGCCGTTCCAGGGCGAGCCGCCGGCGTGTGCCGCCTTGCCCTTGTAAATGATCTTTTTGGCGATGCAGCCGACCGCGCCCTCGTTCACGTAGCTTTGGCCGCCCGTGTGGAACAGGAAGCAAAGATCCACGCCGTCGAAAAGGCCGCGATGCAGGAACTCGGATTTGCCGCCCATATATTTGATGACGCCTTGCTCGCGCAGCTTTGTGCGGAAGTCGATTTCAAGCAGCTCCTCGGCAGGTACTGTGCAAAGACGGATCTTGCCGCAAAGCGCGTCCAGTATGCCGGGCTCCTTCAATGCCGCTGCGATGCCCAGCAGAGCCGCGCATTGTGCGTGGTGGCCGCAGGAGTGTACCGCGCCCGTTTCGGGATTGCACTCGGGGTGGGAGGGGCAGATGATCGAGTCCAGTTCTGCCATGATCAGCAGGGTGGGACCCTCGCGTCCCGTATCGATCTCAGTGGTAAAGCCCGTGATACCTTCGGCATAGGTGAGCTGATAACCAAGCTTTTCAAATTGCTCTGCCATATAGGCGGAGGTCTTGAATTCCTTGTAGCCCGTTTCGGGGTTCGCCCACATGTAACGCTCGGCGTCCAGGATCAATTTGCGGTGCTTATCCACCGCTTTTGTAATATTTTGCATCGCTCATTCTCCTTTTCTGGAAAATATCGTTTTAAAATTAGAAAATATTGCCTACTTGCCTTTTAGATCTTCACCGCAAGCGTGTCCTCGTCCAGCGCGCTGATGCGTTTGCCGGAGGTGTTCAGACTATCCATATAGTCAAGATAAGCTTGCTTTGTGGGGAACTCGGGCTTGAACTCGGCAATTGCCTGCTTGGCGCGAGCTGCACCATTTTCCAGCAGAAGCTTTGCCATACCCAGCTGCCATTTGGCCGCATCCACTGCGGCGCGCTCGGGATCGGTGATATAGAAGTTGTTGCCGTGGAAAGTGCCCGTGGCACCGCACGCATAGGGCTGTACAGTGGGCATGATGCGGGAAAGGTCGCCCATGTCGGTGCTGCCTGTGCTCATCTCGCGGATCTCCTTCATCTCAACCTCGGGCAAAATTTCCTTGGCGGCCTGCACGCAGACCTTCCACATATTGTCGTCGTTGACGAAGGGGGCGTAGCCGGGGATATCGATGATCTCCACGTTCGTATCCAGCGAGAGCGCCGCACCCGTAAAGGCGCGGTTGACCTGCTTGTTGGCCTTGGCGATCGCCCGGAAGGAGGCGCCGCGCACATAGCTTTCCAGCACCACGTTTGCGGGAATGGCGTTTACCATATCACCGCCGTGCGTGACGATCGGATGCACGCGGATCAGATCCTGATTATAGAAGGTTTCGCGCACCGCGTTCACGGCGTTGAGGCCACAGGTCGCGGCGTAAAGCGCGTTGTGACCGTTCCAGGGGGATGCCGCGTGCGAGGGTGTGCCCGTGTAGATGATCTTCTTGGCAATGCAGCCGACGCTGCCACCGTCGATAAAGTTGAAGGGGGTGCCGGTGGTATGGATCATCATCGCCATATCCACGCCGTCAAAAAGGCCGCGGGAAAGGAACTCGGGCTTGCCGCCCAGATACTTGATCTTGCCTTCCTTGATAAGGCCTAAGCGATAGTCGATCTCCAAAAGCTCCTCAGCAGGCACCGCGCAAAGGCGGATCTTGCCGCAAAGCCCGTCCAGAATACCCGGCTCGCTCAGCGCCGCCGCTACGCCGAGCAGACTTGCGCATTGCGTGTTGTGGCCGCAGGAATGTACCGCGCCTGTCTTGGGATCGCACTCGGGGTGAGAGGGGCAGATGATCGAGTCCATCTCGCCCATAATAAGCAGGGTGGGGCCCTCTTTGCCCGTATCCACCTCAGCGGTGAAGCCGGTCAGGTTCTCGGGATAGATCAGCGTATAGCCCAGCTTTTCAAACTGCTCCGCAAGATATGCAGAGGTCTTGAATTCCTTGTAGCCGGTTTCTGGATTTGCCCAGACGTAGCGCTCGGCGGCAAGGATCAGATCGCGGTGCTTTTCCACTGCTTTGATCATGTTATTCATATACGTACCCCTTTTTTGAGGAATTTTTATTCGTTTTCCGCTTGCGCTTCCGGCTCGGGACGGCTGAGCAACAGCACGCAGCCAAGGATCAGCACGATGCCGATGACGGAAAGCACGGTAAAGTTCTGGTCGGGAAGAAGCAGACTGAACAGCGTGGCGGCCATCGGCTCCATGATACCAAGGGCTGCGGCGGTGCCGGCGGGCAGATCGCGCAGACCAAGGGTGTAAAGGAAATAGGGAATGACGTAGGTGATCACGCCAAGTCCCACGGAAAGCGGGATCAGCAGCGCGGGATCCTTCATCATATTGGGAATGATGCCTGCGGGCTGGCAGGTGCAAACGGCGATGATCGCCATTCCCGCAAAGCCGTAGAGCGTGGTGGACATCGGTGCGCAATCACGGCGCATGGCGATCTTGGCAAGGATGCTGTACCCGCCGTAGGACACGCCGGAGAGAAGCCCCAGCAGCACGCCGATCAGATTTCCCTCAAACCCGCCGAAGATGCCGGAAACGAAGCAGCAGCCAAGCAGCATGCCGCCCACGCCGACGATCTTGATGGGTGTCAGGCGCTCGCCGAAGAAAAGCACGGAAAAGATCAGCACGTAGATGGGGGAGGTATACATCAGCACCACCGCGGTGGCAACCGAGGAGGTCACCATCGAGGCGTAGTAGGCGGCCGCCGCGCCGAACAGGCAAAGTCCGATGCCCGCGTAAAGCGGCAGATCACGGAGCTTGATACGCAGCGCCTCGCGCCGGCGGATCAGCACGAAAGCAAGCATACAAAGAAAGGCGACCGAGCCGCGTACGGCGGTCTTTTGCAGGGCGGTGTAGCCATAAAGGCCGAACACGTAGGAGAAAAGTCCGGACGTGCCCCACATAACGCCCGCAATGATAATAAATAGAATGGCTCTTTTTTTCATAGTTTATTCCGCGAAGCAATGCTTGCCGGCACCAAGCGTTTCCTTTCTGCCCGAGGGGAGCGTGACGTGCGCCGTGACACCCGCGGGAATTTCAAATTCATAGTAAACGGTATCGCCCTTATAGTACCAGTAGGAGCGCACCGTGCCGTTGCGTGTGTCGATGGCGGCGTCCGCAAAGCCAAGGCGCTTGTCGGGGTGGGGCGCGATCGTTACCTCCTTGTAGGCGGGGGCGCTCAGCACGGGCTTGATGCCGCTGGAAACGCCGAAGATCCAATCAAACACCGCACCGTAGGCGTAGTGGTTAAAGGAGTTCATATCCGTGCTCCAAAAGCTGCCGTCCTCTTTGAGCGAGTTCCAATGCTCCCACATCGTGGTCGCACCGTGGCACACGGAATACAGCCACGAGGGGTTCTTTTCCTGGAAGAGCAGCGTGTACGCCACGTCGGTATAGCCGTTGTCGGAAAGCACGTGCAGCAGGTACGGCGTGCCAACAAATCCCGTGGTCATACGGTTGTCGTTCTCGCAGATCAGCTCAACCAGCTTTGCCGCAAGCGCTGCGCGCTCGTTTTCCTCGCAAAGGCCGAAGTGCAGAATAAGGGAAATGCCCGTCTGCGTGATACCCTTGCGCACCGTGTCGATGACCTTGGTGCGACCGGGGAGCGAGATCTCGGTGAAGGGAAGCTCCTCTTTGGGGCTACCGTTTTCCATAAAGTATTCGCGGAACGCGGCGCGTACCTTTTTGTAAAGCGTGCGATATTCCTCTACGTCCTCGCCGAGAATGTCGCCTGCGCGCACCACAAGCTCGCAGGAGTACGCGTAAAACGCGGTGGCAATGAGGTCGTTGGAGGTCGCACCCACGTAGGAGTCCTCGCCTGCGTCCATTGCCAGCCAGTCACCGTAGTGGTAGCCGCCAAGCCAGAGGTATTCCTCAGGGCCGAAGCGGCGCAGATAGTCCACCCACGCCTTCATCATCGGCAGGTACTTTTTGAGGTTCTTTTTGTTGCCGTAGGCAAGATAAAGCTCAATGGGAATGATGGTCGCGCAATCACCCCAAGCGGCGGAAATGCGCGTGGGATGGGGCTGTGCCACGGGAATGACACCGCGCACGGCGCCGTCCTCCTTGGCCTGCTCGATGGCCACGTCACCAAGCCACTTGTCGAAGAATTTTTCCACGTCAAAGTTGATGGCGGCGGTGCGGCAGAATACCTGCGCATCGCCCGTCCAACCAAGGCGCTCGTTGCGCTGCGGGCAGTCGGTGGGAACGTCCAGATAGTTGGATTTCTGTCCCCAGATGATGTTGTGATACAGCTGATTGATTTTTTCATTGCCGCAGCGGTAGCGTCCCGTGCGCGTCATTTCAGAGTTGACAGCGATCGAACGGAAGCTGTCAAGCTCCACCTCGTCAAAGGGGTATTCCACCAGCTGCACGTAGCGGTAGCCCTGGAAGGTATAGGTGGGCTTGAAGGTATCCTCCTCGCCCGAGCAGATATAGGTGATCTCGTTGCGTGCAAGACGATAGTTGTCGGTGTAGAAGTTGCCGTCCTTGTCCAACACTTCCGCGTGGTGAAGCACGATGCGGCTGCCGCGCGGGGCTTTGACGGAAAGCTCCACGTAGCCCGTCATATTCTGACCGAAGTCGATCACGCGCTCGCCCTTGGGGGTAACGAAGTATTTTACGGGTGCAAGGCGCTCCTGCTCGGTGATGTTTTCACCCACCTGTGCCACCAGCTTGGACTTGACCACGGATTTTACCGCTTTGCCAAGCTTCTTGATGGGCAGAGTTTTGTCTACGGTTTCGCCGTGATAGATCTCGGTAAAGGTGACCTCGTTGTTATAGACGTCCCAGTTCTCGTCGGTGGCGATGCACTCCTTTGTGCCGTCGGCGTAAAGGATATCCAGCCAAGCGATGAGGGACGTGTGGTCGGCGAACCAGTGATTGGTGTTCACGTGTCCGATATAGCCCACAGCCCAGCCCTGTCCAACGCCCACCGCGAGGATATTTTCCTTTTCCAGCAGATCTGTTACGTCGATCGTGGCGTATTGGATACGATCCTTGTAGCAGGTCCAGCCGGGAGCCAGCACGCCCTTGTCAATGCGCTTGCCGTTCAGCTCGGTCTTGTAAACGCCCATGGCGGAAATGCAAAGCGTTGCCTTTTTCACCTGCTTGCCTGCGGGCAGAGAGAACTCCTTTTGAAAGGTGGTAGCAGCCACGCCCATATCCTTGGGGGCGGTGATCCAGATGGCGTCTTTTTTCATAACTGATCTCCTTTTGGTAGGTGTGCCCGCGCACGGGCGACAGATATAACTTAATTATACAAGATAATATAAAAAAATCAACCCTTTCGCGTGAAAAGGGCTGATTTTTTGCCGGATTATTTTGTTCTTTCATACACCTCGCGGCGGATCTGTGCCGCCACGGCGTGCGGATCGGAGAGCGCAGAGGGGAAGCTTAAAAGCAGCATCGGCACCTCGTTGCCGTTCTCGGCGTAGGCGGGCTGATGGTAATCGCAATCGTTGCAGCAAAAGCCGTTGCGCTTGTAAAAGGCCACACGGCGTGCTTGCAAGCGGGTTTCGGGGCGCTCACATTCCAGCACGAGAGGGGAGAATTTCTCCTTCATCAGCGCCAATACCTTTGCGCCGAGCCCGTTGCCGCGGAAGGGCTCGTAGATCACGAAATGTTCAAAGAAAGTTACTCCGTCAAGGCACCAATAGCTGACGAAGCCCACTTTTTCACCCTCGCACTCTACGTGGCATACGTGAAATTCGGGGCAGTCCAGCACGCGCCTTGCGTGCGCGTGGTCTCGGCGCTCGTCGGGGATAAAATTGCGCTCCATCGCGGCGTATATGCCGTCGAAATCCTCGCGCTTGATCTCGGTTAAGTTCATTTTCATTTTGTTTCCTGATACTCCATTACCACGTGGGGGACGCTTTCCTCCAAAAATTCGGGTGAGGTGACGGTAAAGCCGAATTTTTCATAAAAGCCCCGCGCGTGAGTTTCCTGCCGTTTTGGTTTTGATCAAGTGGTGATCAGCTTTGCAGCAGAAATAAAACTTTGCTTTATTTTAATTGATTATATTTTTGATTATATTTTCATATATCCACTTTCTTGCTTCGTTTAAGCCGCCGTCCAAATAAATTGCACCTATGAGTGCCTCTACGAAAGAATCATGCTGGTTAGCGGATACTTTTTCGTGATCAGGCACATTGGGCTCATCGTGAAAATGCTGTTCGTTATAACAAAATTGCACTAGCTCTTTTGTATTCGTGAAATTAATGAGGCAAGAATTGCGTGCTGTATTCTGCCTTGCACGATCTATTTCTGCTTTTCCTTTCCCTTGAGAGAAATATAGTTCAGCAATAACGAGATCCAAAACGAAATCACCCAGTTGGGCTAATGTTTCATTCATGTAGTTGTTTTTGCCAGGGGGGATTTTTGTTCTGCAAAAAATAACCGGCAGGTAGGAAATGTCAGAAAAGTGATAATCAATTTTTTCTTCTGCTTTTTTTGCGCGTTTCTGTATTTCTTCGAAATGGGGATATTCTTGTATTTTGGCAAAAATGCTTTTCACAACAAGACGCGCGTTGTTCAAGATGTTTTCATAAGTTTCCATAGGCAAACCTCAAAATGTTTGTGATGAAACGAGTGGCTTTTAAGAGTATTTTGTCAGACAAACGACACTTTCCACGTGTCCCGTTCTGGGGAACAGGTCCACGGGGGTGACGGTGCCGATCTCATAGCCGAGGCTGCGCAGGATCGCGCAATCGCGGGCGAGGGAGTCGGGGCCGCAGGAAACGTACACGATACGAGGAACCTCTCGTTTTGCAAGAAAATGCAAAAGCGAAGCATCGCAGCCCTTGCGCGGGGGATCCAGGATCACCACGTCGGGGTGGAGCGTGCCGCGCGCGGCCTCCGCCTCGGCAAGCAGCTTTTCGGTGTCAGCAGCGTCACCGCAATAAAAGTGTGCGTTTTTTACCCCGTTCAGGGACTTATTCACGTTTGCACATTTGATGGCATCGGGTACGATCTCAATACCGATCAATTCCTCGGCGCGCTCTGCCATTGAAAGGCCGATGCTGCCCGCGCCGCAGTAAAGATCAAGCAAAAGGCCCTTGCCGTTAAGACCGGTCTGCTCGGCGGCGATGCCGTAAAGCAGCTCGGTGGCATCGTGGTTGACCTGATAGAAGGAGGCGGGCATCACGCGCAATCTCTTGCCGCAAAGCACGTCCTCAATGTACGGATTGCCGTACAACGCGTGATATTTTTCGCCCAGCACCACGTTGGTCTGCTTGGTGTTTTCATTCAGCACCACGGAGGTCACCTGCGGGAATTTTTCGATCAGCTTGCCGACAAATTCCAGCGCGTGGGGCAGCTCGCGTCCGTTGAGCACGGGGCAAACCATCAATTCACCGGTGGCTTTGCCTTCGCGCAGGTACAAATGACGTAAAAGCCCCTTGCCGCTTTCCTCGTCGTAGGCGGAAACGCCCTTCGCGGTATAAAATTCGCAGAAGAAGCGCAGGATCTCACCAAACACGGCGGGTTGCAGTGCGCAACCGTAGGCGGGCACCACGCGGTGCGTTTTCTGCGCGTAAAAGCCGCCGAAAAGTCCGTTTTTGCTACCCGTTATGGGGTATTCTGCTTTGTTGCGGTAGCCCTTGGTCACGCCTGTGTGGCGCACGGGGGCGATCTCCACGTCAGAGAGCTGTGCCTTGCGGAAGGCGTACTCCACAAAGGAGCGCTTCAATTCCAATTCCTTTTCATAACTGAGGTTGCGGTACACGCAGCCGCCACAGGAGGCGGGCGCCTCGCAAAATCCCTCCTCGCGGTCGGGGGAGGGGGTAAGCACCGCGATAAGGCGTGCCACCAGATAGCTTTTGTTCACCTTGATGACCTGCGCCGTGACGGTGTCGCCTGCCACTGCGCCTGCAACAAAGACCGCGCGCCCATCGGGCGCGCGGCCTACGCCGCAACCAAGATTGTTTAAGTCGGTGATCAGAAGTGTCAGTTCTGCACCCTTTGCGATGGGATCAGGCATAGTATTCCTCGTCGGTTTCCAGACACAGGCAACCGATCTTGCCCATACCGCAATCCAGATAGATCACGCCGTCACGGCGCTCGATCTTGCCACTTGCCGTGGGAACGTGGCCGACCACCAGCGTGCGCTTCTTGAAAAAGTCCGCGTCGGGCAGAGTGGTGGCGAAAACCTCCTCGGGCTCGTAGTCCTCGGGGGCCTTGTCTGCGTCGTAACCCGAAAGTCCCGCGTGTGCAAGGAAATAGGTCTTGCTGCCTGCCTTCACCTCGTCGCAAAGCATAAACTCGGCCAGATAATCCAGCACGCCCTCACGCATTTCGGCATCCAGCGCGCGGTAGCCCGTAAGGGTCGCCATGCCGCCGTCCTGCGCCCAAGCGGTCATTTCGGCAGAGAACTCGGGGGTGGGAGCGCCACCCTCCTTCAACATTTTTTCAAAGCCCGTCAGCATGCGAAGCGCTTTGAGATCGTGCTCGCCCGCGATGGGGTACACGTTCACGCGCATGCTCATATCGGTGAGCAGATCCATGCTTTCCTCGCCGAAATCCACGCTGTCGCCAAGGACGTACAAAATATCCTTATCCTTGAATTTGATCGTCTGCAAAAGCTGTTGAAAGCCCGTGTTATTTCCGTGCAAATTTGTTACCACGTAGGTCATATCGCAATCTCCTTTATTTCGTAACGGTTTGAATGGTGGGGGTGTTCAGGATCTCAACCTCGATGCCTGCATCTGCCTTTTTTACAAGGTCAAAAAGATAGGAAAGCACGGGGCGCTCGGTGTAGAAGTGTCCCGCCTCGATGGCGCGAATACCGTCCTCTGCGGCGTCCAGCATACGGTGATAGCCGATGCGTCCCGCAAGGATCACGTCAGCGCCCTCGCGGCGTGCCGCGTCCACAAAATCGCCTCCCTCGCCGCCGATCACGGCAACGGTCTGCACCTTACCCTTGCCGATCAAGTTGACGGCGGGTGCGTCCAAAAGGCGGCAAACGGTACGAGAAAAGTCGGAAAGCTCCACGGGAGCTTGCAGCTTGCCGATGCGGCCGCAGGGAACCTCTCCCTCAGGGGCAAAGGCGCGCACGTCGGTAAGGCCCAGCAGCTCTGCCAGTACGTCGTTGACGCCGCCCTTTGCGGCGTCCAGACGCGTGTGCAAGGAGAGCGCCGCTACGCCACCCAGCGCCAGCTTCAACAGCTTGCGGGGAACGCATTTTTCCACAGTCAGCGCCTTCACACCGCGGAAAAGAAGCGGGTGATGCGTCAGCAGCAGATCAAACCCGCCCTTTACGGCGTGATCCACCACGGCCTCGGTCGCGTCCAGCGCGATCAGCACGCGCTTTATCTCCTTTGCGGAATCTGCAAGGCAGGCAAAGCCGTCGTTATCCCACTCGGCGCAAAGGGTGCGGGGGGCATTTGTTTCTAAGATCTCATACAGTTTTGCAATCGTCATAATATCCTCCGTAAAAGAAAAGTCGGGGCGCACCCCGACTTTTCCATCGCCTTATTGCTCGGCCAGAAATGCGTTCAGTTTTGCAATCAGCTCGTCAGCGTCGGTGCCGTGAACGGCGCAGGCGTCTGCGATGCTTTCACCGCGGGATGCGGGGCAGCCAAGGCAATGCATGCCGATGGCGAAGAAGAACTGTGCAGTGCCGGGATTGAAGTCCAGCACATCGCCGATAATGCTATCTTTCGTAACGATCATGGTTAGATCCTCCTTTAACTTGATGCTTTTATTATACTATTTCGCGCTTTTTTTGTCAATAAAATGCTTTACTTTTTTTATAAAAATTGATATACTATTATATACCAAGCTTATCGCAAAGCGCAGAAGCGGGCATAAAGCCAAGAGCGGAGTGCGTCAGCGTGCCGTTTTCAAAGCGGGCCACGAAGGGGATCGAGGAAATGCCGAAGCGTGCGGCAAGGGCGTGTGCCTCGTCCACGTTCAGCTTGCCTACGCGGATCTCGGGGTGCTCGTCGGCGATCTGCTCCAAGGCGGGAGCCAGCATGCGGCAAGGGCCGCACCAGTCCGCGTAAAAGTCGACTACGGCGGTGCCGTCCTTTATAAAATCGTTAAAATTCTGTGCGGTGATTTTTTCAACTGCCATATTGATATTCTCCTTTGATGAGATATTATCAGTATAACCGAAAATACAAGAAAAATCAAGTAGGGAGGAAGAAAAATGAAGATCAAAGAAAACACGGATAAGGAAATCGTAGCCCAGATCAAGCAGGGGCTCAAAATGACGGGGGGATACTGCCCCTGCCGCTTGGAGCGTACGCCCGAAAACAAGTGCATGTGCAAGGAATTCCGCGATCAGATCGCAGATCCGGATTTCGAGGGCTTTTGCCACTGTATGCTCTACTATAAGGAGAAATAATGCAAAGCGTTGCAGAAAGCTCCGTTTTGGTATGGGAGCGCGCCTCGCTTGACGCTTGCATGCGCTACCGCACGCTGCCACTTGTTGCGCCCTCGGCGGATTATGCCGTAGCCAATTTGTATGCGTGGGACGAAAAGTATCACAAGCAGATCGCTTTTTTGCACGGCCGTGCCGCCGTGCGCCTTCGCCACGATGATGGATATCACTATCTTTTTCCCGTGGGAGAGGGAGATCCCTCGCCCGTGCTTGCCGCGCTGGAAAAGGAGTGTAGGGAGAGAGGTGAGCGCCTTTGCTTTGTGGGTGTCAGCGAGGAGGAATTGCCCCAATTAGTGGCACAATGGGGCGAGAAATTAGAGATTTCGGAAACCCGCGATTACGAGGACTATCTTTACGATGCAGAGAAGCTTTCCACCCTTTCCGGAAAAAAGCTGCACGGCAAGCGCAACCATATCAATGCCTTTTGTGCCGCGCATGATTGGCACGTTACCCCTCTTGTGCCTGAAAGATTTGAGGATTGCGCCGAGATTTTGAAGCAGTGGCAGGAGGGCAAGCAGGATGTTGGAGAGGAGCAGTGCGCCATTGAGCGCGCGCTTGCCGCGTGGAAGGCGCTCTCCTTGGAAGGTATCATCTTGTACGCCGACGGTGTTCCCGCCGCATTTGCCATCGGCAGCCGTGTCACGCCCACCTGTCTTTGCGTACACTTTGAAAAGGCCACACCTGAATTTGAGGGGGCATATCCCCTGATCAACCGCGAGTTTGTGCGGGCGATGCGTGAGAAGTATCCGGAGATCACTACGGTCAACCGCGAGGAGGATATGGGCCTTCCCAATCTGCGCGCGGCAAAGCTTTCCTGGCGCCCCGTAGCGCTACTGAAAAAATATGCAGTTACGCTAATATGACCAATTGCATATTTTGTAGATTTATGGTATAATAGACCGTAAGTTGGATTGCTTGGAAACTTATCAAGCAAAATGAGAACAAGAGAAATGGAGAAAATGATGGCATTCAAAATCATCTTGTGCGCGCTCAGCGCATATCTTGTTGGGTGTATCAATCCCGCGTTTATCATCGGTAAAATAAAGGGAATGGATATCCGTAAAAAGGGTTCCGGCAACGCAGGCGCGTCCAACGCGCTGATCCTTATGGGCAAATCTGTTGCTTTGTTCAGCGCTCTTTTCGATATCGTGAAGGCGGCAGCCGTGATGTGGTTGGCCCCCGTTATTTTCACCGATGTGCCCGTGATCGCCGAGGTGGCAGGTGCTGCCTGTACGATCGGTCATATTTTCCCGATCTTTATGAAATTCAAGGGCGGCAAGGGGCTTGCCTGTCTTGGCGGCATCCTGCTGGCCATTGACTGGCGTTTGCTTTTGATCCTGCTGGCCATCGAGATCGTAGTCGTTCTGGTTGTGGATTATATCTGCATCGTGCCGATCACAGCAAGCGTGATCATCCCCGTCCTTTATGGCGTGCTGGGAGATCTGAACGTCGGTTGGTTGAAGCGTGCGAGCGGTGGCTGGGCTGCCATTGGTGTGCTTTGTATCGTTACGGTCGTTATGATCATCAAGCATATCCATAATCTGCGTCGTATCGCGCATGGAACCGAGCTGCGTTTCAGTTATATGTGGATGAAGGATCGCGATGCCGAGATCGCGCGTGTGCATGCCAATCAGGCGCGCTGGGACGCAGAAAAGCAAGCGCGTGCTTCCGGCAAGTAATTCCCATTCAGGAGGAAACCATGAATATTACACTTTACGGTGCGGCAAGCGATCGCATTGATAAAAAATACGTAAAGGCCGTAGAGGCCTTTGGTATGGAGATGGCAAAGCGCGGGCATACGATGGTGTTCGGTGCCGGCTCTAGCGGCCTTATGGGTGCTGCGGCACGCGGCATGTATCAGGGCGGCGGCAGCATTGTGGGCGTTACCCCCCATTTCATGCACACGTTTGAGCCGATCAGTGAGTTTTGCACTGAGCTGATCGCCACCGAAACGATGGCAGAGCGCAAATCGGTGATGGAGAACAAGGCGGATGCGTTCGTGATCGTGCCCGGCGGCGTTGGTACCTTTGACGAGTTTTATCAGATCCTGACGCTGCGTGTGCTGCACAGACACGAAAAGCCGATCGTGCTTTATAACATTGACGGATTTTGGAACAGCACCCTTTGCGTGATCCGCGAGGGCGTGGAAAAGGGATTTATCCGCGAAGAGGCATTGAAGGATTTCGTCCTGCTGGACACCCCCGAGGAGATCTTCAATTATCTTGAAAAATAAAAAAAGCCCCCGAACGGGGGCTTTTTTCTATGTTCAATCTTCCGAGTATTCTGCGATATAGGGCAAGTTGCGGAAATATTCACCGCAGTCAAGACCGTAGCCGATCACGAAATGATCGGGAATGGTGAACAGAGCCATATCCGCCTTGAATTCCACAACGCGGCGGCCGGGCTTGTCCAGCAGCGTGACCACGTGAAGGGAGAGGGGATTGCGCGCCTTCAACAGCTTGATCACGTCGTTGAGGGTGCGGCCGGTATCGATGATATCCTCTACGATTACCAGGTGGTACTGGCTGACGTCCTGTTCCAGATCCATCGTGATCTGTACGACGCCGGAGGAAACGGTTTCCTTGAAATAGCTTTTTGCACACATAAAGCCGATCTCGCAGGGTGCGTCAATGGCACGGCAGAGATCTGCCATAAAGACAAATGCGCCCTTCAAAATGCTGACAAGCAGAATGGGACGGCCGTCGTAGATCTTAGAGATCTCTCTGCCTGCCTTGGCGATGGCAGCTTTAATTTCCTCTTCGGTGACCAGCACGCGCTTGATGCGTGCATTGAAATCCTGTGCGGATGTGATGTCTTTCATAGAGCTTCCTCCGTTGAAAATGAGTTCTTTCCAACAGTATAACACATTTTTTTCTATTTTGCAATTATATTCGCCAAATTTTTTCAAAATAAAAAAGCCCCGTTGCGGGGCTTTTTTGTCAGGCGTGCAACAGCGCATAAAGCGCGTCGATCCTTTCCTTTTCGGGGGGCGCAAAGATCCTTGGCTCGCGGCCGATGGCGCGGGCCTTGCTCTCACCCATCGCGTGATAGGGAAGCAGCTCGATCTTTTCGGGCGTTCCGTGCTTTTTGAAGAAATCGGACATGGCAAGCATCTCCTGCTCGCTGTCGTTGACGCCTGCGATCAAGGGCACGCGGATCCGGACCTTTGTGCCAAGCGTCAGGAGCTTGGCAAGGTTTTCCAAAATCAGCTCGTTTCCTACGCCCGTGTACGCTTTATGCGTATCCGTGTCCATGCTTTTGATGTCATATAAGAACATATCGGTGAAGGGCAACACGCACTCAAAGTGGGAAAACGGCACGTGTCCTGCCGTATCTACGGCGGTGTGTACGCCGTTTTCCTTGCATTTGCGCAAAAGCGCGGCGAGAAAATCGGGATAGAGCATGCACTCACCGCCCGAGAAGGTAGCGCCTCCCCCGGAGGTATCGTAAAACAGCTTATCGGCAAGGATCTCTTCGACAAGCTCATCGACGGTGTATTGCTTGCCGCATACGCGACGCGCTTCTGCGGGGCAGTACAGCTCGCATTTGCCACAAAGCTCGCAGGATCTCAGATCGTGCGGGCATTTTTCAAGGCATTTTCCGCAGCTGATGCACTTGTCTGCGTAAAGCATCATCTGCGGCGCGGCGCTCTGGCTTTCGGGATTGTGGCACCACGCGCAGCGCAGATTGCACCCCTTAAAGAATACCGTCGTGCGGATGCCGGGGCCGTCCACAAAGGAGGAGCGCTGAATGTCAAAAACGGTAGCGGTCATAGAAATCTCCTTGTTTTTATACCGTTTTGGGGGTTATTCGTAGAAATTGCGTGTCAGCACCTCTTGCTGCCATTCGGGAGAAAGGGAGGTGAACTTGGCGGAGAAGCCGCACATACGCACGATCAGAGTGGGATATTTTTCGGGGTGCTTCTGCGCGTCCAGCAGCTGCTCACGCGAGGTGCAGTTCAGCTGCAAGGATTGCACGCCGCTTTGCGCCACGGCACGCAGGAAGGCCTCGCAGTGGTCCAGCGTGGTTTTGTTTGGCAGGATCACGTTCACCACCGAGTTGCCTGCGATCTCGGTCGGGTCGGGGGCGCAAAGGCTTTTGATCACGCTGGTCACGGCAGGGATCTTTTTTAAGCGCGAGGGGGTAAGCCCCTGCGCGATATAATCGCCGCTTTTGCGTCCCTCGGGCGTAGCAAGCGTTTTTTCGCCCCACCAGCGGATCTCGGTGTATCCAAGATGTCCGATCACGACTTTGCCGCCGTAGGTGCCGACCATATCTTGTGCCATCGCGTAAAGATCGCTGTTGAAGCGGGCGCAAAATTCGTCCGCCTCTCTTATGCCCATACCCCAGCCGGGCGTGTGGATCGCGTCCATGCGCATATCCTCATAGCCCTCCCAGTTACGGCGAACGGCGTCCAGCATTTGCGAAAGCGTATACTTTTTTTCATCAAAGCAAAGCTTTTTGATGGCCAAAAGACTGTCCGCTACGTTGGGGAAACCCATCAGCTCAAAACGGCTGTCGCGGTATTTTGCGCCCCCCGCTGTATAGTCCAGATGCTTTCCGATACAATCGTCCATAGTGGAAGAAAAGATGGGTAACGGGTCGACTTTTCGCCATATTTGGCCGCCCTCGCGCCATACGCGGCAGCGTTCTTCAAATAGCACGCGGACATTGTCGCAATAGATACGGTACAGCTCCTCGAAGCTCTTAGCATCGTCCACGGGGGCGAAGGTCATACCGATCTCCTTCATTTTGTCCGTGCGGTTGTGCAGCGTATATTCCAACACCTTTAAGATGTTGACGTAGGTGCCGTCTTCGATCTTTTCTTTTCCGTTGCTCATGATCGCCCAGCAGCCCGTGATCAGATAGTCGCGCGCCTCCTCGATCGGCTTACCGCGGCGAAGGACGGCGGGGATAGTTGCCTCGTCATTTTGATAAAGCAGGGTGCTGGTGCCGTTGATGACCGCAAGATTTGCCTCGTCCAGATATTCCTTGGGCGAGTTTCTGTCAAAGCGGCAGGTGATCTTGGGGAAGATGATGGTTTGCTCGCGCGATGCGCGCAGAAACATTTGCGTCAGATCGTTGTAAAGTGGCTTGCCCTGGGGATCGCAGCCGCCCAGCACGTAGGTGTTTTCCAGCTCGTGATCCGAATAGCCGGAGAACTTGAAATCGTGGTCGAAATGCAGGTCCCAGGTCAGCAGAAAGCGGGTAACAAGGTCATACGCCCCCTCTTTTGTAAGGCGTCCTGCCGCAATATCCGCCTCGTAGAAGGGGGCAAGATCCATGTCAATGCGTCCAAAGGTGTTCGGGCCGATGCCTTCCAGCGCGCCCATGCACTTGCGCATAAAGCAAAGCGTATTCAACGCCTCGTACAGCGTTTGCGGTGCCTCCCAGGGGCAACGGCGGGCGCTTTGGGCGATGCGCGCAAGATTTTGGCGCGCTGCCTCATCCGGTGCATTTTCCAGCATCTGCTCTGCCTTGGCGGCAAATTTCTCGCTCATTTTTTTCAGGCAGAGCATCGCCTGCATCGTGGCCTCCAAGTATGCGCGCTCCTCCCAGCCCTCGGCGCTTTCCAATTCCTTTTCGGCGCGCTCGTAAAGCCCTTTCAGACCGCCCGCAAGGATAGGGCGGTTGTCGAAATTGAAGTGCTGCATGTTGTCGTGGTATATTGTGGTATAGAACAGCTCTGCCTGTTGTTTCTTGGCAAGCTCGTAAAGTGCGGGGTTCTGATCCTTGAAAAGATGCTTGTTCTTCCAAAAGGTCCAACCGCCTGCGTGCTTAAAGCCGCGGAAATCGCGTCCGCCGTCGCAGTGTGCCCACATCGTGCCCGTTTCAAAATAGTAGGGGCAGGTGTAGAACAGCACGGGCTCGAACATATCCGTGATCACGCGATATTGCACTACCTTCATTTCGTAAGGGTTCATCTCCTCGCGGTATTGGCGATCCATTTCCGCATTCGCGCGCTCGCGGAAGATCTCGCCGCGTTCGCCCGTTCCCGTGAAATAGTAGGTCGTCAGCTCTTTTCGCATTGCTTCGTAGTTCATGGTTGACCTCCTTGCAGTAGGTGTTGACTATACTATAACACGCGCAACGCCTGCGCGCAATATATTATTTGGAATTTTTGTAAAATATGGAAGTTTTTTCTTTACATGCGTGCCCGCGCATGCTATAATAAAGGAAACGGAGGTGGCGTATGAGATTTGAGGACATGAAAGTGAAGAGCATTGATCTGGCCATCCGCTATACGCCGGATATCACGCACTGGGTGGCGCAAAACAGAAAAACGCATATCATCGGCATCAACCTTTCCGGCAGGGAGCTGCACGATTTCGGCTACCAGCGCATCATGTTAGAGGGGACGGGCGTGTTCTTCTTCAACGCGCGTGACGATTTCTCTGTGCAGGTGCTGGAAAAGGGGCTTTCCTTCTCGGTGCATTTCACCACCTATGAGGAGGTTGAAACTGATACTTTTTTTGTAAAAAGTGTAGACGTGTCTGACCTTTCGCAGCTTTTGGAGCGCATTGAACGACAGATCGCGCTTGCGGGCGGCGGCACGCACGCGCTGTTTTCCGAATTCCATAAGCTGTGTGCGGGGATCGATGCCGTGCGTAAAAAAAGCTATGCTCCTGTCGATCCACGCATGACGCGCGCGGAGGAGTTTGTTCGTTTGCACTTCCGTGAGCAGGATTGCCTTGCGGCGCTTTACGCCGGAGAGCGGATCTCGCGCAGACAGTTTGACGAGATCTTCAAAAGACATTTTGATAAGACGCCGGCGCGCTATATCCTTTTGCAGAAGGTGGCGTATGCCAAGCAGCTTTTGAAGATGCCGCATTTATCTATGGTGGAAGTGGCGGAGCGCTGTGGGTTTTCCGATGTGTACTATTTCAGCAAGGTCTTCAAAAAGGAAACGGGAAGAACGCCCTCTGATTTCCGCCGCAACTAAAAAAAGCCGTGGGCGTAAAGCCCACGGCTTTTTTTATTTCACGCACATGGCTGCGGCAAACTTTTGCTTGGTCTGTGCGATCTTTTGCTCCTCCGCCTTGGTCACAGGGTACCAGCCGCGGCTGTTCATCTCGCGGAACAGCTGCTGTTGCATGCGGAAGCTGTCCGATAAAAGATCGGTCAGCGTCTGCATCACCTCGGGGGTGGCGGCCTCGGTCAGGGCGGTCTGGTACATGCCGATCAGATACTTTTCGGTGTCCAGGCAGTCGTGCATTCTTTCCTTTTCGCCAAAGGTACAGGTGCTTTGCATAACGTTCATACGCTTACCTCACTTCAAATTTGCGTACAGTCGGTCAAGACTGCGCTGGTGGCGCTCCGCCATCTGGGTGTAGCAATCCGCGATCGCTTTGTCGGTCGTGTTCTTTGCGGCGCTTGCGTACTTGGCGATCTGCAACTGCTCTGCCGTCATCAGGTCGCCGAGAAAGCCAAGCTCCTTTTCGGTAATTTGTGCCATTTTCATCACTCCTTTTTTTGGGATGTGAATAGTGTTGGCCGCAACGCAGAGATTTATGCAAAAGAAAAACGCCCCGCGCAAGGCGCAGGGCGTTTGAAAAAACAGTATTAGTAGCGGACAGTGTCACCGGGGATTTGCTCGTTGGGGCCGTTCTGATCAACGGTGCCTTCCACCTTTTGGGTCTGGGTTTCACCCTTTTTGCCAACGCCGGCAGCGTCGGGAGCGCTAAGTGCGGGATCCTCTTTCTTACAGGAAACAAAGAGCATGCACACGCAAAGAGTAAGAAGTACAAGCAGGCAGAGAATGCTTCTTTTCATCGTTCGTATCCAAATCCTTTCTCGCGGTTTTTGGTATCTATGTAATTATTTTAACAAATCACTTTCCATTTGTCAATACTTTTTTGCCAAATAGTTTTTTCTTTTTTTGTGTGATCGCGTGGTATGAGGGTGTTGGCGCTAAGGAATACTAACCCTTAAAAAGAAGGGAGGTATGCAGGTGAAAGGCAAAAAAGTGGCAGGACGGGGCGGATTTCGGGGGATATGGGAGGAGATCAAGGGGAACAAAGCGGCGTTTTTCGTTTTTGTCTGCCTGTGGATCTCTACACTGGCGGTTCTGATCAGCGGGGGGATCGCGGGGCGCTGGGAGCGCGTTTTTACGGGAGGACTGTGCTTGACACTTTTTTTGATACCCCCTATTGTGGAGCAGCGCTTTTCCTTGCAATTTCCCGCCGCCTTGGAGATCTCTGCTTATCTGTTTGTGTTTTGTGCCGGCGTGCTTGGCGAGATCGGAGATTTTTACGAGCGCTTTCCCGCCTTTGACAGCATCCTGCACGCAGCCAACGGATTTTTGTTTGCGGGCTTTGGCTTTTGTCTGTTCTCTTTGTTTGAAAAAAAGCGCACCGTACGCACGCTGCCCTCACCCGCATATCAAAGCTTTACCGCCTTTTGCTTCTCTGCCACGGTGGGAGTGTTTTGGGAGATCTTTGAGTTTGGCGCGGACTATTTTCTGCACACGGATATGCAAAAGGACAGCTTTCGCAGCGCCGTTCGCAGCGTGCTGATCCCGGGCCCTGACGGGGGCGTGTTTCGTGCGGAAAATATCACGCAGGTAGAGATCAGAACGGCGGACGGCGCAAGCTTTATTCTGCCCGCGTATCTTGACGTGGGACTTGCGGACACGGTGAAGGATCTGGCTGTAAATCTGTGGGGAGCGCTAGCCTTTTGCATCATCGGATATATTTATTTGAAGCGCCGCCGCATGGCGCTTGCTGCCGGTTTTATTCCTCGCGTGCGCGAGGAGATTTAATGTTTAACTTGACATTGCAGAGAAAAGTGATATAATTAATATATCTATATCTACTTGAAAGGGTAGGACAATGCTATGAAACGTTCCCGTGTGAAACTGGAAGGATCTATGAATATTATTATCGTCGGCTGCGGCAAGATCGGTGAAAACCTGGCGGAGCAGCTGGGCGAGCCCGGCAACAACATTACCGTGGTGGATCTTTTGCCCGAGCGCGTGCGCGCCGTGGCGGAGCGCTGCGACGTGATGGGTGTCGTGGGAAACGGCGCCACGCACAGCACGCAGTTGGAGGCAGGCATTGAGAGCGCGGATCTGCTGATCGCTGTGACCGGCTCTGACGAGCTGAACCTGCTTTGCTGTCTGCTTGCCAAAAAGAAGGGGGATTGCCGCACCATCGCGCGCGTGGAAAGCCCCGAATACAATACCGAGGTCGAGTATCTGAAAGAGGAGCTGGGGCTTGCTATGGTCATCAACCCCAAGCGTGCCGCCGCCGAGGAGATCCTGCGCGTGCTGCGCTTCCCCTCTGCGATGAAGATCGACACCTTTGCGGGGGGACGTGTGGAGCTTTTGAAGTTCCGCCTGCCCGAGCAAAGCCCGCTTGTCGGCATGTCGGTGCGCGAGGTGGTATCCTCCTTGCACTGTGACGTGCTGGTCTGCACCGTTGAGCGTGAGGACGACGCCTATATTCCCAAGGGCGACTTCGTATTTGCGGGCAAGGACGTGATCTCGCTGATCGCTTCTCCCAAGCAGGCAGCCGATTTCTTCAAAAAGATCGAATACCGTACCCACTCCGTTAAGGACGCTCTGATTGCGGGCGGCGGTCAGATTACGCGCTATTTGTGCGAGATGTTGGAGGAGGACGGAATTTCTACGACAGTTATCGAGAAAAAAGAGGAGCGTTGCCAGGAGCTGACCGCGTGCTATCCGTACGTAAACGTTATCCGTGCGAACGCGGGCGACCAGGAAACATTGTTGGAGGAGGGCGTTGAGCGCGCGGGTGCGTTTGTGGCACTCACCAATTACGACGAGGAAAATATCCTGCTTTCTCTTTTGGCCAAGCGCCTTTCCAAGGGCAAGGGTAAGCTTGTTACCAAGATCAACCGCTTTGATTTCTCTGACGTGGTGGCACATCTGGATCTGGACAGCATCATTTACCCCAAGAACGTGGCGTCGGACGCCATCGTGCGCTACGTGCGCGCGATGAAGAACACCATCGGCTCTAACGTGGAAACGCTTTACAATATCATTATGGATAAGATCGAGGCCTCTGAGTTTATCGTGAAGGAGGGGGCACCCGTGGTCGGTGTGCCGCTGATGGAGCTGGAATTGAAGCGCGATCTGCTGATCGCTTCGATTTTGCGCGGCAAGCAGGTCATCATTCCCCGCGGTCACGATACGATCGAGGCGGGGGACCACGTGGTGGTCGTTTCCCGTACCCCCTTGCACGATATTTCCGACGTGTTGAGGTAAGTGTATGAATTACAGAATGATCTCTTACATCATCGGGTGCATCTGGCTGTTTGAGGCGGCCTTTTTGCTGGTACCCGTGATCACGGCGCTTGCGTTTGGTGAGAGTGCGGTGCTGTCCTTTCTGTGGACGATGCTGATCTGCCTTGGCGCAGGTGCGCTGCTCAGCTTCAAGAAGCCGAAAAATCAAACCCTGCGCGCTCGCGACGGTTTTGTGGTCGTGTCCCTTTCCTGGATCGCGATCAGTTTGCTTGGCGCGTTGCCCTTCATGTTTGAGGGCGTGACCGCCTCCTACGTGGACGCACTGTTTGAAACGGTTTCCGGATTTACCACCACGGGTGCCACCATTTTCACCGACGTGGAATGCCTGCCCAATGCTATTCTGATGTGGCGCAGCTTCACTCACTGGATCGGCGGCATGGGTGTGCTGGTATTCATTATGGCCTTCGTGCCGCTCAGTGGCGGACGCAATATGCACATCATGAAGGCGGAAAGCACCGGCCCCGACGTGGGCAAGCTTGTGCCCCGCGTGCGCACGACTGCGCTGTTGCTTTACGGCATTTATCTTGGCTTTACGTTGCTGCAATTCATTCTGCTGCTTTTCGGCGGTATGAGCGTGTTCGAGGCACTGAACACTGCCTTCTCCACTGCGGGAACGGGCGGATTTGGCTTCAAAAACGACAGCATGCTTTCCTTCTCGCCCTATATTCAGGTTGTGGTAACGGTATTTATGTTCCTGTTCTCGATCAACTTTGGTGCGTATTATCTTGCCTTCCGCGGCAAGCTGCGCGAGGCGCTGAACAGCGAGGTGCGTGCCTTCCTTTTGATCGTGTTTTCCGCAATCACGCTGATCACGGTGAATATCGTGCTCAATATCTCCTCTGATCCGAACTTACAAAGTCGGATCGTAGCCA
>JAZQWF010000034.1:0-12760 GCA_045632185.1 Eubacteriales bacterium | reverse complement strand
CCCTGCACGCCGAAATCGTTTTGCGTGCCGAACTGGCTGGGGCTGACTTGCGTGAAGCCATCGGGCGAGCCGTTTGTGGGCAGGGGAACAAGATCCGCCTGCTGAAAGGCGGTAATGCCGTCAAAGATCGGCACGTGGTTATAGTTGGCTGCGCCGTAGCCGCGCGCCTGCACCGCGACGTTGTAGGTGGAAAAGGGCGGAATATCCGATGGGGTAAAGCTGTCCTTTCGGGCGGGTGTTGAGAGTGCCACGCGGGGCGTACGGCCGTCCGCGCCCGTGCGCAGGGTATAAAGCAGATCATTTGGCTTGCCGTCACGCGAGATGCTGACGAAGGCGTCCGCGAGGGGAATGGCGGTGTTCGCCGTGGTAACCTGTACGAGAAGAAATCCCGTCCCCGTTTCGGGAGTGCTGTTTTCCGACATAGAGGCCTCCTTTTATGGTGTGAGAGATACTCACGGACAGTATATGTGCTGCTTTGTATGGTGGTGCGAGAGATTTTTTTGAAAAAAGGCAAAATTCCTCTTGATTTTTTGAAAAAACTGTGCTATAATATCTCCGTTGCGCCGGAATGATGGAATTGGCAGACGTGCTGGACTCAAAATCCAGTGGTAGCGATACCGTGCGGGTTCGACCCCCGCTTCCGGCACCAAAAAAGGGAGCGCCCTTGTGGCGCTCCCTTTTTTTGGTGCTTCAAAGTGAGGGGCCGCGCCCGAAGCAAAGTGTGTGGCTTGCACTTACTATGCGGCGCGGGGAAGCACGCCGTATTTGCTGTGCAAACGGCGGTGTTGAGCCGCCGAGGCGTGCTGACGAGCTCGTTTTCAAAGAAAACGAGGTGGACACGCATTCCGGCACGGGAGCGCCCTTGCGGCGCTCCCTTTTTTGGTGCTTCAAAGTGAGGGGCCGCGCCCGAGGCAAAGTGTGTGGCTTGCACTTACTATGCGGCGCTCCCTTTTTTGGTGCTTCAAAGCGAGGGGCCGCGCCTAAATTTATTATTATAGGCGAAAAATTGGCACAGGTGCTTGACAATCCTTTCCGAATGTGCTTTAATGGTGTTAACCACTCCAAAAAAGGGGGATTTTTATGAAGATCAAAAGCTTTGATACCTTTGGTGTGATGCTGGATATGTCCCGCAACGCCGTGATGAATGTGGAGGCACTGAAAAAGTATTTCGCCGTCCTCAAAAAGATGGGCTACAACTGCGTGATGCTCTACACAGAGGATACCTACGAGGTCGAGGGCGAGCCCTTCTTCGGTTATATGCGCGGCCGCTACTCCATGGACGAGCTGCGTGAGCTGGACGAATACGCCGCGAATATGGGCATCGAGCTGATCCCCTGTATCCAGAGCTTGGCGCACTATACCGCTTTCGTGCGCTGGAACCGCGTGCCTGTGGATATTGACGATACGCTGATGGTGGGCGAGGAGCGCACCTATGAGTTTATTGAAAACACGATCAAGACCGTGCGCAAGTGCTTCCGCACGAGCCGTATCCATATCGGTATGGACGAGGCCTGGAAGCTGGGGCGCGGTAAATACCACAATAAAAACGGTTGCGAGGAGGCCACCTCCATCATCAAAAAGCACCTTGCCCGCGTGAACGAGATCGTCAAAAAATACGATTTTGAGCCGATGATCTGGTCGGATATGTTCTTCCGTTCCATTAGTGACAATCAGTATTATCTGCCCAAGATGGAAATGCCGCGCGAAACGGTAGAGGCGCTCCCCGAAAACGTGATCCCCGTCTATTGGGACTACTATCACCTGACAAGGGAAGAGTACGACGCGATGCTTTGCAATCACGAGCAGCTGTCGGATAAGACCTGGTTTGCCGGCGGCATCTGGACGTGGCGCGGATTTTTGCCCTGCAATCAATACTCGCTGGACACGATGCGACCTGCACTTGACGAGTGCGTGGCGCACGGTGTAAAGGATGTGATCTTCACAATGTGGGGGGACGACGGCGGCGAGTGCTCGCGTTACAGTGCGCTGCCCTCGCTTTACTATCTGGCCGAGTACGCGCGCGGCAATCGGGACGAGGACGCCATCAAGGCGGGCTTTGAAAAGGCGTTCGGCGTTGCCTTTGACGCGTATATGGTGCTGGATGCGATCAACTGCACCTTTGAGGAAATGAAGGATCACCACGCAGGCCCCAAGACCGCGCTTTACACAGATTATTTCAACGGTTATATGGACGCGCGGCATCTGGACGGGTTTTCTGCCGTGGTCGCGGATACGGCCGAAAAGCTGCACGCCACCGCGCGCAAAACGCGCCGCTTTGGCCATCTGTTTGACAGCGCCGCCAAGCTTTGTGACGTGCTGGCGATCAAGTATGATCTCGGCGTAAAAACGCGTGCCGCCTATAAGGCGGGGGATAAAAAGGAGATTGCCCGCCTGGCGCGTGAGGAATACACCGAGGTTTTCCGCCGCCTGAACAAGTTTATTGCCGCCTTTGAAAAGCAATGGTATGCGGAAAATAAGACCGCGGGCTTTGACGTGCAGGAGCTGCGTCTTGGCGGACTTTTGCGCCGTACGGACAGCTGCCGCCGCCGTCTGCTGGACTATGCAAGCGGTAAGATCGGCCGCATCGAGGAGCTGGAATGTGAGCTTCTTCCGCTTGTTAAAACGGATACGCAGCACACCTATAAAAAGACCGCAACGCTTTGCGTGTTTTAATCAAAAAGAGCCGCCCGCGGGCGGCTCTTTTTTTATTCGGAAATGACGGCAGGTGTGTCGCGCAGCTGCTCCAAGGAGATGGCAGATTTGCCAAGCGTTGCCATGATCAGCACGCTTTCCTCGTGATAAAGTGCGGTAGAAGCAAGTCCCACCGTGTCACCCACGGCAAGAATGTCACCCACAACGGCGCGTGCCTCGGAAAGTCCTGCGTACCAGGTATAGATGCCGCAGCCGTGATCTACGACCACGAAGCTGCCCAGCAGAGGATCGTTGCCAACGTAGCATACCCGTCCGGCGGCCAGCGCACAGACGGCCCCGCTGACACGGTAGAGCTGGAAGGGCAGGGGCGTTGCGGGAAGCTGCACGTCAGCTGCCTGTAACGTATCGCCGTAGCTGAAGATCTTTTCGTGGGGCAGGGCGGCGATCGTGCGGGGGATCAGCCCACTGTCGCTCGTGGCGCCGATCTGTTGGATCAGGCCGGGGAGATGGGAGGTAAGCAGTGTGCTCCAATCGCCTTTCAGAACGTTGGCACCAAGCTCGTGTGCCGTGCCGGCGTGCGGCTGTACCGTGATGTCAAAGGCGTCTGTAACAGTGCCGTACGTGATCTGCACGCGCTTTGTGCCGGCTGCCGTAACGGGGATAGAGGCGTAAACGAAGTCACCGCGGCGGAAGATCACGGGATCTGCATCCAGCGCGGGGGTGGCAGTGACCACCAGCTTTTCAATATTTTTCACGTTTTCGCAACGCAACAGCAGGATATCACCCTGGGTAAGCAGGGTCTTGTTCGGGGTGAAATGCGCTGCCTCTACGACCTGCATTTTGAAGCGATATACGATCTCGCCGTAATAATTCTGTTCAGAGGAGGGGGAATAGGTGGCGCGGATCTCAAAATCCAGGATCTCTCCGTCCTGCAACAGCAACGAGATACCGTCCGAGGTGCCGCTGTAAAGCAGCGTGCCGTTGCGGCGGATCAGGATCTCGTGCGAGCTGGGCAGCAGCGAAAAGTAAAAGGCGATGTCGTTTGCGATGGGATAGGTGGGGCTTTGCGCCGCGTTGTTGTTCAGCTTTCTTTCCACAAAGGTGCCGTTTGCCGTGCGATAGCTCCAAGAAACGGAATAGGGGGTTACCTCGTCGGTGGCGGCGGTGCTGAGAGTAGGAAGCGCAGAGGCGGCGTACAGCTCAAAGGCATAGATATCGTTCAGGAAATCGGAGATCAGCTCGTGATTGCTGCGGAAGATCTCCCCTTGCGGATTGATGTAATAGCAGGTGTTTTCTTCCGGGAAAAAGTAGAAATCATAGGTTTCCGTTTTCTCGGCGGAGCTCATCGTGGCAACGTAGTGCCCGTCGTTGTAGCGGGGCGGGAGGGCTACCATTTCGTCGCCGTCCTGGCACAGCGTGGTGAAGATAGAGAACAGCTGTGTGTTTTCCTTGGCAGAGGCGATATGCGCATGCCCCATGGGGCCGGTCAGCGTCATGCTTTCATAGGCCGTATGAATATCGATAACGGGCGCGTTTTTCTTGGCGATGTAGGTGGCGGTTGCAAGATAGGTCGGGATCAGCAGCAGTAACAGGATACCGAGATACATAAAGATGCGTCCCACCGGGATCTTTTGCTTTTTGGGGGCAAGGCCTTTTTTCACCGTTGCTTCTCCTTTCCACAAGATTTTCTTTATTATACCATATTTTTTTGAATTTGTGTAGAGGGAGATGAAAAATAAAGAAGATGCCCGGGGGCATCTTCAATCATTTGTGTAGGGAATGGCATAGCTTTGCGCATATTGCTCGGCATAAGAGCCGGCAGGACAGCGCAGCGTAAGTGAGGGGCAGCCGTCAAATACCGCGTGGCCGATCGTACTCAGTGTAGAGGGAAGGGTGACGCCGGAGAGATTGGGACATTCGTAAAAGGCGAACCAGCCGATCGCGGTGATCCCCTCCGGTAGGATCACTGCCGTAAGCGAGGCGCGCTCAAAGGCATGCTCGCCGATCGCGGTAACGGGCAGACCGCCAAGCGTGGCGGGAATGGTCAAAAGCGCCGTATTCCCGCTGTATCCCGTGATCACGGCACCGCCGTTTTCCTCACGGTAGTAAAAGGTCACGCGCTCTGCAAGCGGATCTGTGTCCTTGGTGGCACTCAGTTGAGCAACACGCTCTTCCAGCGTGCTGATCTTCGCTTGATACTCCGTTTCCTTTTCCCGCATCTGCGCCAGCTCTGTTTCCAGCAGAGAGATCCGCTCGTCCCGTGTGTCGGCGGGGGAGTGTGCTTCGTTTTGGGGCGTGTCTGTGCTTTGAATGGTGCAAGCACTGCATAGCAGCACAAGGGCAAGCAGTAGCGCACCAAACCTCCATCTTTTTTTCTTCATTTCGTCCTCCTTGCAAGTGGGATGCTGCCATTGTAGCATATTTCCCGCGCAAAAACGGACGAAACAGGGCGAGAGGGGAGGGAAAGATTTGGGAAGGTGTGAAAGAAGGAGATCAAGCAAAAAAGGCGCGCCGCACAAGGGGGCAACGCCTTTTTGGTGGGCCATCAAGGGTCCGTCTATGTCGCCAAGGGCGACATAAACAGATTGTTCGCAGACAGCACACCCACGCGACAAGAAAATTCAAGGCGGTGCCTACATTAGCGCATTTACAATCTTCCGTTGGTTCGAATCGTGCTCGATGACCCACCAAATCAAAAATAGACCCCCTCGCGCAAGGCGAGGGAGCCTATTTTGGTGGGCCATCAAGGATTCGAACCTGGGACCAACCGGTTATGAGCCGGTAGCTCTAACCAACTGAGCTAATGGCCCGCACAAGGTTATATTATACTGGATGAAGTGTTTTTTGTCAAGGGGGATTTTGTAAACTTACCCCTTAAAGCTTTTGGGCGCTTTGCCCATCACGCGCTTAAAGACGGTGCAAAAATAGTTTTGGTTCAAAAAGCCAAGCTGCTCGGCACTCTCGCGCACGGTGGCGCCGCCCTCCAACAGCTCCACGGCCTTGCGTATTTTCAGGTAGTTGAAATACGCGATCACGCCCATACCCGCAAAGCGGGAAAAGATCTTTTTCAAATTGACCTCGCCGATGCGGCACGCGTCCGCGATCTCCTGCACCGTGAGATTGCGATGCAGATTTTCCTCCAAAAACTTCACGGCAACGGCATAGTGCTTGGCGGATTGCGAAAGGGGATTGCCGATTTTTTGCGGCTTGTTTTCAAACACCGTTTGCAGCAGGAAAAGCTCTAAGCGCTTCATGGCAAGCGCCGCCTTTTGCTCGCAGCCCTCCAATACACTTTGTGCCCAGTGCTTGTGCATTTGCAGCGAGCTTTCGATCTCGGCAAGGATCCCGAACGGCTCGGCAAGATCGCGCACCTCAAAGATGCGGAACGGGGGAGGCGTAAGCCCCGTGGCAGAGAAGCTGAAAATCAGAAATCCCGCCTGCCTGCCCCTCTCGCTCCAAAGATTGTGGAACTCGTTGGGGGTGTGCAGAATGGCCTGCCCTCGGCGCAGATGGAACACGTCCTTGCCCGCCGTCACGCCGATCTCACCCTCCGTTACGATGACGATTTCGTAAAAATCGTGGCTCTCGCCGCTGACGTAATAATCCGCGCCGTACACCGCCTGAAACGCCGTATAAAGTGCCGTGATATGAAAAAAATCGCTTGTGTTCAGATGTCTATACATGCTTTGTACCTGAATTTATAAATTTTGCATACGTATGTCTATGGAAATTCGCTTGTGTATACGTTATTATGATAACAAACAAGAGTTTTCTTGTCAAGCCGTTTTTTCTTTCGTTTTATCTTGTAAAATGCAAAAATAGTGGTATAATGGAGGTGATCAGAAATACCGCAAGTAAAAGGAGCAGCTATGCTTTTCGAAATGAAATGGATCGCTTATGAAACGGGTGAATACAAAACCTCCGAGGACAAGTACGGCAACCCCTCTCCCTATTTCAGAAAGACGTTTTCGCTGGATGGCGAGGTGAAAAAAGCAACGCTTTTTGCCTCGGCGCTCGGCGTGTTCAAGCTTTATCTTAACGGGCGCGAGGTTGCAAACGACTATCTTTCTCCCGGTTGGGTGGACTATGCCAAAAAGCTGGCGTTTATGCGCTATGACGTGACGGATCTGTTGCAAGCGGACAATGCCATCGGCGCGGTCTTGGGTGACGGCTGGGCGGTGGGACACATCGGCTCGGAGCATACCTTCAAGCGCAACAATTACAGCGACCGCATCGAGTTTGCCGCGTGCCTGCGCATCGAATACGCTGACGGGCGCGAGGAGGAGATCAACACCGACAAGACCTGGCGTGCCAGCAAGGGCGAGATCCAGCGCAGCGATATCTATATGGGCGAGGTGGTGGATCACCGCCGCTCGCTTGGTGATTTCTCGCGCTTTGAGTATGACGACAGCGCTTGGGACTTTGCCGACGTGCCGTGGTTCAAATTCTCCCGCAACCTGTATTTGGAGCAGGCGACGATCCCCCCCATCGTGGTCAAGCACACCTTCAAGCCGACCCTTATTAAGCAAGAGGGAAATCGGTATATTTATGACGTGTCGCAGAATATCTCCGGCGTCCTGCGCTGCCGTTTTCGCGGTGAGCGCGGTGCCACGGTGGTGATCCGCCACGGCGAGCTGATGTTGGACGGCGCGCTTTACGTGGAAAATCTGCGCGCAGCGGAAAGCACGGACACCTATATCCTCTCGGGCGAGGGAGAGGAGGAATTCCGACCTCTTTTCACCTTTCACGGCTTCCGCTATGCGGAGCTGACGGTAGAAGGGAGCGTAGAAATTTTGGATATCACCGCCGAGGCGATGTATTCCGACTTGCGCGCCACGGGCGAGTTTTCCTGTTCGGACAAGATCGTCACCAAGGTCTATCAGAACGCCCTTTGGGGACAGCGCGATAACTTCCTCAACGTCCCCACCGATTGCCCACAGCGCGATGAGCGCCTTGGCTGGACGGGTGACGCGCAGATCTTCTGCCGCAGCGCGATGTGGAATATGGATTGCCGCGTATTTTTTGACAAGTATCTTGCGGACGTGCGCGACGGTCAGCTTGGCAACGGTGTGATCACCGTGGTGGCACCCTTGCCGCACGTGGGCGGTACTTACTACGATTATTGCGGCTACGAGGCCGCGGCGGGCTGGGCGGAGGCCATCGGCGAGATCCCGTACGCCCATTACCGTATGTACGGCGACAAAAAGATCCTGCGCGATAATATCTACGCGCTCAAACGCCTGCTGGATTATTACGAATATGAAAGCCCGAACGGCTTGCGCGAGAAAACACGGCTTTACGGCGACTGGCTCTCCCTTGGTCAAAAGACGTCTATGCGCGTGGTATCTACGCTTTACTTTGCGCGCGCGGCCTATCTGGCGCGTGAGATCTGTCATATTCTCGGCGACTTTGAGGAGGAGCGCTACGCCGCGCTTTACGAAAAGGTGCGCACCGCGTTTTGCGAGAATTATATTGATGAGAACGGCGTGATCCGCTCGGATACGCAAAGCGCGTATCTGCTGGCGTATCAGTTCGGCATCATTGACCTTGATCACGTGAAAAAGCATCTTCTGCGCAAGCTGGACGAGGACGGCGGCAAGCTGACCTCCGGCTTCCTTGGCGCGAAATATCTGTTGCCCACGCTGTGTGATATCGGGCGCGCGGATATCGCGTATAAAATGATCTGCTCCACCGATTTTCCCGGCTGGGGCTACTCTGTGGTGAACGGCGCAACCACGATCTGGGAGCATTGGGACAGCTACACCGCGGAGGGGGGCGTGAAGAAGGGAATGAACTCCTTTAATCACTACTCCTTCGGTGCTTGCACCGAGTGGATGTACGAATATTCTCTTGGTATGCGCCCCTCGATGGAAAAGGTCGGTCTTTGCGCGATGACCTTTGCCCCCACATTCGACCCCTCCGGTAAGGTCACCTTTGCCAAGGGACATTACGACAGCGACCTTGGCCGCATCTCGGCAGAATGGCGCGCGGAGGACGGCGGCTTTGTTTACGAGGTCACGTGCCCCGCCGAGATCGAGCAGGAATACCGCTTCGACGGCTATGCCGTCGCGCGCAAGGAGCAAAACGGCAACACCGTCAGATTTTTCCTCAAATAAGCAGAAAAGCGCAGGTTTTCGCGACCTGCGCTTATCATTTGCGCAAAAATGCAATTTTTTGACGCGTTTGGTGCTTGTATTTTACGCGCGCGTGTGATATACTGGGGGTAGCTTATTCCGAAAGGAGCTTCAAATGAGAAAGCTTTATGTGCCTATTATGGTCGACCCTACGCAAAACAGGGATCAGTACCTAAAAGATTTTAAGGATCTTGGCGTTGACCACGTCTTTTTGTCCTGCGGCGAGCGTTGGCCGTCAATGGGAGAGGAAGCGTGGAGTAAGTGGATGGATCTGATCGAGGATGCCGTTGCTTTCTATACGGGCAAGGGCTATGAGTGCGGCGTGTGGATCTGCACGCTGGGCTTTGGCGGCCCGCTGTTCTCGGACGCGGTGGACACGGGGGACTATACCCAGATCCGTTCGATCGTCGGCAAGGACGGCGGCGATGCACTTTGCCCCACGAACGAAAAGTTTGTGGATAGGATCGCAAAGGCCGTGCAGGATATTGCGCGCCGCGGTGCGAAAATGATCATGCTGGATGACGAGCTTTGCCTTTCCGTGCGCCCCGGTATCGGTTGCGCGTGCGACAACCATCTGAAAGAATTTTCCCGCCGTATGGGGGAGGAGATCACCTTGGAGGGGCTGCCCGAGCGTGTGTTCACGGGCAAAGCGAACAAATACCGCCGCACTTGGTTGCAAATGCAGGGCGACACCCTGCGCAAGTTTTGTCGCACATTGCGCGAGGCCTTGGACGAGGTGGATCCCACCGTGCGTCTTGGCTACTGCGCGGGCTATACGTCCTTTGATATGGAAGGCGTGGATGCCTTCGAGCTGACGCACATTCTGGCTGGCAATACCGCCCCCTTTATGCGCTTTACCTCTGCGCCTTATTGGCATTTTGCCCAGCGCTTCGGCCAGGCACCGATGCAGACTTTTATCGAGTACGTCCGTATGCAGAACGCGTGGGGCAAGGACGAGGGCATCGAGCTTTTCGCAGAGTGTGATACCTATCCCCACAACCGCTTCCATACGCCTCGTGCGCATATCGAGTGCTTTGATAGTGCCACGATGCTTACCAAGAACATCGGCGTGCTGAAATATTTTTATCACTATCCCTGCCAGCCCACCCAGGAGCGCGGCTACATCAACGCGCACCTTGCCGCGGCTGACGTGAAGGAGCAGATGCAAAAGGCCTTCCACAGCCGCCCTGAGGTCGGCGTGCGCGTGTACGAGGAGATGCACAAGCTCCACGATGCTACGCTGCCCGAAAGCTTTGATCGGGTGAAGTCGCAAAAGGAGATCATGTATAAGTACGCTTTTTCCGAAGCACAGCAGATGCTGAGCGTACACGCGATCCCCACGGTGTATGACGGCAAGGGACTTTGCGGCATCTGCTTTGGCGAGAATGCCAAGTATCTGCCCGCAGATGCGTTTGATAACGGATTGATCCTGGACGTGAGCGCCGCCGAGCTTTTGCAAGAGCGCGGTGTGGACGTGGGACTTCTTTCCGCCGCTCCCATTACGGTGGGTGTGTTGGAGGATTTCAAGGACGGCAACGATCCGCACGCAGTCTATTGGGCAAATAATCTTTGCGATATGAAGATCGCACCCACGGCGAGCGTTTCCAGTGAGTTCGTGTCGATCAATTGCCTTGCCCCCAAGCTTCGTTTCCCCGCGTGCTACCGCTACGAGAACGCGAAAGGGCAGCGCTTCCTTGTCTTTGGCTTCCGTGCAGAAACGCAGACCAGACACTCGGGCGCGTACTGGAACTACGGTCGCGGCGCGCAGCTCGGGCGCGAGATCCCGTGGCTTTGCGGTAAGGAATTGCCCGCTAAGTGCGAGGGAAATCCTTTCCTGTACTGCCTTGCCAACGAGGACGAAAGCTCGGTTGCCGCGGCATATTTCAACTGCGCGGTGGACGGCATCGACGAAACCGAGGTCACCTTTGCACGCGCGGTGAAGAATGTGCGTGTAATTGGCGGCAAGGGCGAGCAAACCGATGCCCGTACCGTCAAGATCTGCGATCTGCGCAGCTTCGGCTACGTTTGCATCGAGGCGGAATATTGTTGATCCGACGGGCGTGCCGAGGCACGCCCGTTTTGTAATTTATAAAGTGTTCACACATTTTGCTTCAAAATATGTTATAATATCAATAATAATCATACGAAAGGAGTTGGTTTTGTGGATCCGTTGCCCCGAAGTTGGCCCGAAGAGGGGATTTTAGACTTCGATCATATCTGCTTCAATATCCCTGTTTGTCCTTGCTATGGCGTGCCGCACACGATGCTGTGCTGACAAAAGCAGCCCAAGAAACAAACATAGTAGATAAAATTTGGAGGATATGATGACAATTATAAAACAACTATTGATACAATTATTTTTGATCCTGCTCAACGCCCTGTTTGCCGCCACTGAGCTTGCGATGGTTTCCATCAACGAAAAAAAGGTGCGCGCACAAGCAGAGGATGGAGACAAAAAGGCGAAAAAGCTTTTGCGTGTGATCGAGGAACCGACCAAGTTCCTTTCCGCCATTCAGGTGGGCATCACACTTGCGGGCTTCCTTGGCTCCGCATTTGCCGCAGATACCTTTGCGGAAATGTTGACCGGTGCCGTTGTGGCTCGCTTTTCCTTGCAGGCACACGCCGCACTGATCGACACTCTGTCGGTGATCTTGATCACGTTGATCCTTTCCTACTTCACGCTGGTGCTGGGCGAGCTTGTGCCCAAGCGCATTGCGATGAAGCACAAGGATAAGCTGGCGCGTGGCATGTGTGGCTTTATCTCGGGGCTTACCACGGTTTTGCGCCCCGTGATCTGGTTCTTGTCCGTTTCCACCAACGGCGTGTTGCGCCTTTTCGGCATCAACCCCCACGAAAAGGAGGAGGCGGTATCCGAGGAGGATATCGTGATCATGCTGGACGCAGGTGCCGACGAGGGCACCTTGAAGCAGGACGATATCGAATACATCAAAAACGTGTTCAAGCTGGAGGATACCAACGCCGCCGACGTGATGACGCGCCGTTCGGCGCTCGTTGCCGTGCCGCGCGACATCGAAGAGGACTCGTTGCTTGCGCTCATTGAAAAAGAGGGATATTCCCGTATGCCCGTGTATGACGAGGATCTGGATCACATCGTGGGCATTTTGCACGTGAGAAATTACCTTTTGATGCGTGAGCGCGAGGGCTTTTCCATTGAGGATGCGCTCATTCCTGCCGAGTTCGTGCCTGAAACCGTGCGCCTTGACCAGCTGTTCAAGGATATGCAAAAACAGCGCACGCACATGGTCGTTGTGATCAACGAATACGGCATGACGCTTGGCGTGGTGACGATGGAGGACATCATCGAGGAGCTGGTCGGCGAGATCTTTGACGAGGCGGACGATGCGGTGGAGGAAAGCCACATCACGAAAACCGAGGAAGAGAACACCTACCGCGCAAGCACCGACGTGACCGTGGATGAATTTTTTGAATTCTTCGAGCTGGAAAAGGACGAGGAGATCGAGTCCACCACCCTCAACGGCTGGCTTTCCGAGCGTTGCGGTTGCATTCCCGAGGTCGGATTTGCCTTCACTTATGAAAATCTGACCATCACCGTAACCGAGGCCGAGGAGCTGCGCGCCCTTGCCGTCAAGATCGTGGTATGTGAGAAAAGCGAGGACGCCGAGGACACCGAGGCGTGCCCTTGCGAAAATTAAATAAAATAAAAAGGACGGAGATCTCTCCGTCCTTTTTTGCTGTTTTTGGCGAAAATTGAGCAGGTTGTCCGAAATGGTTGTGAAGGAGAGGATTTGTCATCAAAAACGATCTGCGCCGATGAGAACGGAAAAAGCATACATATAATATATACGCGTGCGTGCGCGCGAGAGGAAAACGCAAAAATAATTTCAAAAAAATTCCAAAAAGGGGTTGACAAGGGTTTGAAAATGTGATAGAATATGGGAGTTGCCGCCAAAAAGCGGATCTTCACGAAAAAAACCTCAAAAAACTTGAAAAAA
>JAZQWF010000033.1:0-9427 GCA_045632185.1 Eubacteriales bacterium | reverse complement strand
TTGTTGGATAAAAAGAAAAAAGCCCCCAAACGGGGGCTTTTTTCTTGTTTTATCCGATAAAGGTGATCGGGATCATCATCGGGAAGCAGATGTTCTGTGCAACGATCTCCATATAGGCGCGGTTCACCGCGTCCACACGCTCGCCCGCCGTGATCTCAAATTCAATGGAGGTTTCCCCCGTAAGACCGTGGAGCGGCTGAGGGTACTCGATCAGCGCGGTTTTGGGATAATGCCCCGCCGTCCAGCCGTCGGGCAAAAGCAGGCGAAATTCCAGCTTGTGCGACTCGCGCAGATCGGGGTGCGAGCTGACCGTCAGCTTCACACGGCGCGTATCGCCAGATGCAACGCGGGGCGTGTCACTTAGCTCCACGCGGGTGGAAAAAAGCGGATAGTGCGTGATCTCGTACGACCACGCAGAGTAGGCAAAATACTTTTGCGGCTTCACGCTGTTGTACTTTTCCATAAGCGCCGCGGGCAGCTCGCTCTCGCCGTCCGTCAGCTCGAATTTGACTTTATTGTCCGCCATCACGCGAGGGACAAGAGCCGCCACGCGCTCGGCAAGCTCGGTACAGGTGGCGGGAGCGCGGTGCTGGTGCATCGCGGTGATCGAGATCGTGACGATACGGTCCCCCACGTACTCCGCCCAATCTGCGGGGATCGCGTCCATGCCGCCGATGATGCCAAGCGTAGCGCCCACGGTGGCCGCGGTGCAGTCGGTATCGTCCCCACAATTGAGCGCATAAAGCACGGACTTTTTAAAATCCCCCTCGCCGTAAAGCAACCCGATGGTCATAAAGCCAAGATTGTTGGGCGCCTGGAACCAACCAAGGGCTTTGTTCAGCTCTACCACGCGCTCGCGTGCTTCCCTATAATCCACCCCGTTATCGTAGCAATCCATCGCAAGGCGCACGCTTTTCGCCACGGCGCTGTCTGCGGGGATCTTGAAAAGCGCCATATCCAGCAGCTTGCGGATATCACTTTCCACGTATGCGAGCGATTGCAGCGTCACGGTAAACACCTCGGCGTGCGTGCCCTCGGAAAGTCCGTGATCCACCGTTGCGTCCGCCACGGCGTACTTGATCGCCACGTCGCTGACGCCGGGACAAAGCGATGCCCACACCTCGCTGCGGATCCAAGCACCGTTGGAGGTCTTCCATTTTTCGTTGTCCACCTCGCCGCTCATCGGGGGCAGCAGCCCCATGCGCAGGTTCGTTTTGCAAATGCCGTACTCGTTCCAGTAGGGCGGCAAGCACTCCAACCAGTAATTTGCCAGAATGTTGGCGTCCACACGCTTCGGACCCATACGCTCCATTGCCACAAGCCAGATCAGTTGCAGATCCAGGTCGTCGTTGGGCAGCGGCTCGCCCTTCTTGCTTTGAAAGCCGGTGACGTCAAGCAGCTTTTGGCTCCCCTCAAAGGGTGCGCCCAGCGTACCGCCGATATTCTTACCCAGCCAGCACGCGTGCAGCTTATCCATATAGGTTTTTCTGTTCAGCTTCAACATCAGTTTTCACCTCACATTTTCAAATTACACTTGCATTATAACACACGCCGTGATATAATGATAGTAATAAAGTATCATTTTTTGGTAAAATCAAATCACGGAGGAGCAAGATGTATCCATCTAAGCTGGATTTTGAAAAAGGGACGGTCTACTACCGCGAGCAGGATTGCTTCACGGCGGCACCGCTCCATCTGGTGCATGCCTACCCGCACCTCAACTACAAATTAAAGATGCACGCCCACCAGTTTTGCGAGATCAACATCATCACAAGCGGCGAGGGGCGCCATTATATCGGGGATACCTCCCTGCCCGTTCACGTGGGCGACGTGTTCATCATCCCCCCCGAAATGCCGCACGGCTATTTCTCTGAGGGGACGTTGGATATCGCGCACGTGCTGCTGAGCAACGGCTTTCTCTCGCGCTACCGAGAGGAGCTTTCCGATCTGCCCGCCTTTTCCCTGCTTTTCGATATCGAGCCGGAGGTGCGCCGCTCGTCGGGACGCAATTACAACCTGCATATCGACACGCACCGTCTTTTCGGGATCAACGAGCAGCTTTCCCGCATCATTCGTGCGGAAACGGACGGCGAATACGTCTTTGAAAACGTGCTGACGCTTGGTCTGATCGGCCGCCTTGGCGAGCTTTTGCGCAAAAGCATACGCAAGGACGCGGGCGAGCGCAGCGAGATCCTTTCCGTGATGGAATACGTCAGAGAAAATTTAGAGCAAAAGCTGACGCTTTCCCTGCTTGCAGAGAAGGCGAATATGTCCACCGCTACACTCAGCCGCCATTTCCGCGAGGTGGTACACACCTCCCCCATGCAATACGTCACCGCCTGCCGCACCTCGCTTGCACGCGAGCTGATGGCCGAGGGGAAGTTGAGCAAAAGCGAGATCGCGCAATCCTGCGGATTTTTTGACGTGTCACATATGAACAAATATCTATAAGAAAAAGCCCCCGTTGGGGGGCTTTTTCTTATTTTTCAAGCTCGGCAAGCACGGCGGCGGCCACGCGCTCGGCAATCATTTCCATACCCTTGTCACCGGGGTGCATCGCCACACCCTTATGCTCGAAGGGTTCAAGCGCCAGCTGGTCCTCAGCGGTGCAAACGATGTCCACGCAGCGCTCGCCGCGTGCGGCGGCAAGGTCGCGGATACCGTCGTCCACGATCTCGTTTTTCCAAAAGCAGGTCGTAAACACCACTTTGCCGCGCGGGCAAATATGCTCGATAAACGCCTTGATCTTTTCGCGGAAGGCGTGCTTCATATCCTTCTTGACGTTCTCGCCAAGGCGGTAGATCACGATATCCGCGTCAAATGCGCGCTCCTCGGTGAATTTATCCAGAATATCCTCACTCAGGTAACCGATCTCCCAACCGGAGGCCTGGCGGATCATCATATAAGGGCTCACGCCCGCCGCGCACAGCTTGGCGTAAAGCAGATGCACATAATCCTTTTCGGGCGCGCTGGCGGCCATTCCCCAGTCGCGCAGCCAGCCGATATCGGGCTTCGGGCCGTGACGTGTGATCGAGTTGCCCACCACCAGAATTTTCAGCGCCGCGTCCTTCTTGCCCATATAGGATACGATAGAGGACACGTTCACCATCTGGTTGCTTGCGTCAACGGTATTGTTTTTAATGTCGATCATAGCAGATCACCTCACTTGCTTGATGACCTCATTATATCACGCCCGCGCGACAATGTAAAGAAAATTCCGCAAGAAATCCTCCCTTTTTCCGCCTTTTGATCGCTTTTTACCGTCCCTTGCCTTAATTTTACACCCCGTGGCACAAAAAACACAAAAAATGCAATTTTTTTCAAATAACCCCTTGACAAACGCACCGAAATCTGTTATCATATATAGGTCGCGTGGAGAGATGGCTGAGCTGGTCTAAGGCGCACGACTGGAAATCGTGTTTGGGCTAATACCCCAACGAGAGTTCGAATCTCTCTCTCTCCGCCATAAAAACAAAAACCGAGGACCTTCCTCGGTTTTTGTTTTTATTGCACATTTTATCCACAGTCAATTTGTGCAAACAGCATACACCGCGCACTTAAACGCACGCCATACAGTACCTGAAATTTTATTTTTGTACCCACCGTTGTACCTAAAATCATGCAAAAAAAGGAGAGGTTGCCCTCTCCTTTTTCTTTTAAGAAGCATACCCGCTGTATTTCAGCAGCGCGGCCTGCTCCTGCTTATCAAGTCCCAAGCGCCCGATATAGGATTTCACCTGCTGCGCGCCGTGGACGTTGGAATATCCAAGATACCCCATCACCATGTGCTTTTGCGCAGCAGTGAGATGCAAGGAATTTACAAACGTCTGCACTTTTCGCTTCTTCGTGCCGACAATCGTTTTGCCATCCTTGCCCTTGTCCCCTTCAATAGCGCGCGCGGTCGCAATGATCACGGCAAGCTTCTCAATCGGGATCGCCTCGGCAAACAGCACGTTTCTCTCGGCAAGCGCGCTGCCGGTAAGATCCGCAACAGCCAGCTCCCAGTACACGTCGTTGACGAACTGAATGGCTTTTGCCTGCACCGCATCCTCCGCCTTTTTGAACTGCGACAACTTGCACAGATCAGCCACCGCCTTCTGCCCCACGTCATATACCGAACGGAAGCGCTTTTGCTGCGCGCCGGTAAGCGTGACCTTCTCGCCGTCCACGGTGATGCTATCCCCCACGGATCTCGGCAGCACCGAGTATCCCTTGCCGATCAGATCACGATAGGTCTGGCGCGTGCTATCCTCAACGGCGGACTTCTCATCCAACATAAGGCCGGCGATTGTGGCGACCATATCCTCGTCCCCTGCCTCCATGGCCTTTTTGAGATCAGAGGAATACGCCTTGGCGGTGAAAAGCGCCTCAGTGGAATACCCCACCTCGGGCGACACGCGATTGAGCAGTCCTGTCGTCACATTGTAAATGTTCCGAACCGGCACACCCGAAAGCTGTCCTGCCGCATAAAGCACCTTGCGCATATTGCTCATGGCCTGCTGCTTGGTTACCTCCTTGCCGCTCATAGCATCACTAAGCAACTCAAAGGTGGCAGATGCAGTACCAAGCACATCGTTCACAGTACCGATCAAGAAATGATCCATCTCAAATCCGTCTTGGAAAAAGCCCCACAGATCTCGAACCAGCGGAATACCGCCCAGCATATTGCCAAAGGTATCCGCTACGACCGTGCCAACCCTCTCATCCTCGTCGCGGCGGTACAACCACTTAAAGCCGTATGCCAACAACGCGTTGAACAATGCCACACTCACAAGCGATACGCTCGCTCGCACGCACTGCTTCTTGGCGCGCTTGATCTCCTTGTTCAATCGTTCAACTTCCGCGCCATTCCCTGCCTTTTTGGCCTCCTTGCGAAGTGTTTTCAAAGCAGAAAGCTCGCCAAAGGCATCCACAAAGCGCGCGCCTACCTTCATGGCATCAGCCGAGAACATCGTAAAGCCCTTCAACAGCTCATCGCCGCTTCTCATTGCAGCCGAGCGCTCGGTGGCAAGCGAGTTTTGCTGTGTTTCCAGGATCACGCGCGTCATCAGCTTGCCTGCCTCGATCTTGTTTTGCTCGGTGCCGACCTTCGCGCCGCCCTTCTTTTCGATCTGCACCTGACACGCACCGAAAAGACGGGTGATCACAAGACGGTCCATGCGACCGATGGGCCACATCGCCACGTCGCGGATCTTCTGCAATACGTTCCGCCCGGCACGCTGCACCGCGTTTTGCGGAGTGCTTACTGCCTGCGCCATCGCGGCAGAATCATCACTGTTACGCAACCAAGCCAAACGACAATACTTGTCCACGTCCTTGCCGCTGACCGTAACGCCCTTGGCAAGACAATCCGCATCAATGATACTGGTGGACGCCAGGAACGAGGAAAGCTGCGTCACCCACACCTTGGGGTTAGCGCCAAGCTGATAGGTCGCATACGAGGAACGGATGAACGCCACCGCGTCGTTGTAGAATTTTTCGGAGTTACGCTTCTTGGAAATACCCTCCACATCCTGCTTGAGCTCCTTGAAATACGTCAGCATTTCCTTGACGTATTTGTTAGAGCGACCGATCGCATCACGCACTGTGGAAGGATTTCCCGAAATTTGATGGTTGACACCGGTGCTGTTTTGTGTTATACTATTAGTGGGAGTTCCCGCATTTCCGCTTTGGGCGTTACCTCGGGGAGTATTTGCATCGAGGGTTTGCGAGGCTCCTCTTTTATATCCGCTTTCACCGATAAAGGCGCTCACAACGTGTAGCGTCTTTTTCTTTGTATCTACCGCGGTTTGGATAGTATAGTAAGATTTTTCGCCGATTGCTTTTTCGCAAATAATGGTTTTTGCCGGACGCATTTTGCCGTTATCCGAATACACATAAGCTCTTGTATTTCCGCCGTCAGATATGTGGTCTGGATTGAGGATCGCCAGCATCATCTTTGCAATATCCTCATCCTTTGCCATAGAATGATCCGCGCTTCCGTTCTCTCCATGACGCTTCAAGATATGCTCAATCTGACGCGCCTCCACGGCAATTTTGTACCCTGTGAAATCCTGCCCGGTGACACCCTTGATTTTTGTCGCCACCTCGGCAAAAACGGTGCCAAGACCTACAGCATCATTGTGCTTATGCAATCCCTGCTTCACCTTTTTCACAAGCTCAGCAATTTCGCTGTTCACCTCGGTCTTTGCATACGCCTGCGCCGCACGCTGTGCGGCATTTTTCATTTGCGGTCCGTTGACGTTCAGATTATACAATCGGTTGAAATTATCGGTAAACACACCAAGTCCGTGGTAAAGCGCGGTCGCCTTCACGTGTCGCATAAATACGACGTGCGCGGGCTCGATGTAAAGCTTGTGGGCATTCTTCACCGTGTCCTTGTTCATAGAAAGGTTGGTCACGCGGTCGCCCTCAAAGCCCGTATAAGCATCCACGTTCTCGGCAAGACCTGCGCGGCGGATGGGGCAATAATAGCCGCCCGTCACGTTGGTGTAGCCCTGCACGATCTCGTCAATCTTCGCCTTTACCTCTCGGCACGCCTCATAGCCGCGCTCCATGATCTCGATCAGCGCCTTATCCTCGGCGGTGAACTGATCGTAAAGCGCCTGGCGCTTCTGCTCCACCACCTTGGCAAGTGCTGCACGCTCGATCTCCGCATTTTTCTTCTTGGTCAAGGTCAAAAGCTCCTCAGGGGGGAGCGCCTTCCAATCCTCGGCGATCTGCTTTTCCACGTCCGCCGCAAAGCCGTCGGAGATATTCTCGGTGGCGTGCTTGCCGTCGATCTCAAATCCCGCGCCGGCAAGACCGGCAAAGGCGTGATCGCGGTGCATGGTCATATACAGCATAATACCCTCCTGCAAGGGCATTTCCACGCCGTCAAAGGTGACAGTGGCGGTGTTGTACCGCTTGCCGTAGGCCTTGTTCTTCTCCCAGAATTGCTCAAACTCATCCGAGATCTCGCGTTCCTTCACAGCACCGTCAATGGTGCCCTGTCGCAGCTGCTCGTACTGCTCGGTGAAAAAGCCGTTCAGATACCCGTCGGCCTGTCGCATCAGCATGGCGGGATCAGCCACCATGCGCGCGAAGCCGCTGCGCGTCAATCGTTGCCAGATGCCGCATTTGACGGAGATCTCCTTGGCACGCTGCGCCCTCTCGATGTAGCGTTTCACCTCAGGCATCGCATCCAAGCGTTGACCATCCTTGTAATAAGTGGCGTGCGCCTCGATCTCGTGCGCAAAATACTTTACCACCGTTTCCGCGACTTGCAGATCCTCTACCGTGAGCGCCCCGTTTTGGCTGTTTCCAAGCGAATTGAGCGCATCGGAGATCTCCTGACGGAAGTTGCTGTTTCCGTCCTCTCCACCCTTGTAAAGCGGGTTCTCCTTGGTGTACCACGCGGCAAGCGAGGCAAAATGCTCGCGGATCTTGCTGTCGTTCAGCAGCCCCCCGCGCCAATTCATCTTGGCAAGCTCGTTGATGGCAACGTTAAAGCTGTCACCACGGTAATTCGCCGCGTTGACGTAGCGTCCCTTCTTTTGGTTAGCGAGGTTTTCCAGATCATATTTGAGGGAGTTCAGCTTCTTGTGTCGGGCGGTGGCTCTGCCGTGCTCCTCGCGCCAGAACTCCGCCTGCTTGCGGTAGCCCTCGGTAGAGGTAGCACTTTCCAGCTTTGCCTTGATAGAGGGCTTGCCGGACGCCACGATCTGATGCAACGCCGCCACGATCTGCTCGTCCATCGCGCGGATGGCGTCATCGCTCATTTCAAAGGAGGTTTCCTGCATCACCTCGGCGTGCAGCTCATTCCAAGCAAGCTCGGTGAACATCTCAAAGCCCTGCTGGTGCAAGCGCTGATTATATCCCTTCCAGATCTCGTTGGCGATCTCGGTGCGGCGCGCGGCAGGCAGTACCTTCAACGCCTCCACACTCTTCAAGGCGTCCACAACGTCCTTTTTCGCAAAGGTCTTTTCGCCGGCATAATTCGCGTGCAGCTTCGCCATCTCGCCCTTGGAGATCGTCACCACGTCACCGCTTGCGGTGCGAGAGTGGCGGACTTTCTTTGTAAAATAATGAGAATCTTCATTCAAGCGCGCCGTCACCCAAGAAGGTGTGTGGTCATACTTGCGCGCCAAAGATGCAATAATGGCTTTGTTTTCGGCTTCAATAGCCGCCTCGGGACTATCAAAAATGTAATTTCTGCTTTTGATAGATTCATCCACCATATAGCGCCCCTCGCCTGCACCAAGCACGGTACGCTTTTTGCCCGTAACATCGGTAAAGGTTTGGGAAATGGGCTTGATAGAGGGCTTCTTTTGAGTTACAGTGTTTTCAGTTTCTTCAGCACTTCTTCTTCCGTAGTGCTGCTCTCCACTATATCCAAAATCTTTATAACCATCCGGTCGTGTTGGATAGGATTGTCTTTGGTCGGCCCCAGCACTTCCCCAATCGCTTCTATTGTAGACCATAAGAACTTCCGTTCCGTACAGCTTCTCAACAGTTTTGAGGAACGAAGTGCGCGTGCATCCTTCTCCGTTAGTTGCATTTTCGATATCCTTTCTTATTGTACTGGTGGTAGTGGCGTTGTCTGTATTGATATCAACAACGCCATCATAAACGGGATTGTTAAAATCACCCGATACAAGAACGATTTTGTTATTGACATCAAACAAATAACTACCATCCGAAAGCTGGGGGTGTGCTTCAAATCCGCTCACTTCCGCCTCGGATATTTTTCCTCTTAAAAGGCGGCGATCTTCTTCTGACAAAACACCTTCCGCCCAACCACGAAGTGCCGTGTAATTGTCCTTTTTATTATACCGTAATTCGCCGCTTTCGTCAACGCTTTCGGCACCATTTTCGGCATCAGTCTGCGCATTTTCCGCAGCCGTGCGTTTCATCTCGTCCACGGCATAGCTCACGCCTGCATTTTGCAGTGCTTTGCGGAACAGCTCCTCGGTGCGGCGTGCAGCAGGCAGTACCTTCAACGCCTCCACACTCTTCAAGGCCTCCACAACGTCCTTTTTCGCAAAGGTCTTTTCGCCGGCATAATTCGCGTGCAGCTTGGCAAGCTCCCCCTCGGAGATCGTCACCACGTCACCGCTTGCGGTGCGAGAGTGGCGGATTTTCTTTGTAAAATAATGAGGATCTTCATTCAAGCGCGCCGCCACCCAAGAAGGTTTGTGGTCATACTTGCGCGCCAAAGATGCAATAATGGCTTTGTTTTCCGCCTCGATGGCAGCTTCGGGGCTATCAAAAATGTAATTTCTGCTTTTGATAGATCCATCCACCATATAGCGCCCCTCGCCTGCACCAAGCACGGTACGCTTTTTGCCCGTAACATCGGTAAAGGTTTTGGAAACGGGCTTGACGGAAGTGTTTACTTGCCCTCTTTCAGCTTCAACAACTCCGCGACCACCTGCTCCTCGGTCAG
>JAZQWF010000032.1:0-2052 GCA_045632185.1 Eubacteriales bacterium | reverse complement strand
AGTGCCGTTAAAAGCATATCAAATCGAAAAGCAAAAAGAAAATTTCGAATATTTTTGCAATGAAATAAAAACCAAAGCGATACAATAATATAACCCCGACAGACCTTTTGAAAAATCTGTCGGGGTTATTCTTTGTTTTCTGCATATAAAATTTTGATTATCCGTAGTCGGACGACCGATGGTCGCCCCTACAGCGCGTTAGATGATTTCTCCGCTAACTGATCACGCCCTTTTGGGGGGCTTTTTGTTGTGTTTTGCACTTTTTCGCAAGCAATGCGGCTGTGTGCCTTATCCTTTTATTTGAAAGCTTTTGAAAGGGTCGTAGGGAAAACTTTTGCAAAAGTTTTCCCTACACGCGTCCCCTTTTAGTTCTTCAAGCTGTGAATAGGTGCAGGAACACGGCCGCCGCGGTGGATAAACTTTGCGGGGGAGTACTCGCGCACGGGCATAATGGGTGCGGTGCCGAGCAGACCACCGAAGTCGACGCTCTCACCGACCTTCTTGCCGTAAGCGGGAATGACGCGCACGGCGGTGGTCTTGGTGTTGACCACGCCGATCGAGATCTCGTCCGCGATGATGCCGCAGATGACCTCCTCGGACACGTCACCGGGAACGGCGATCATATCAAGACCGACCGAGCAAACGGCGGTCATGGCTTCCAGCTTTTCAAGGGACAGTGCGCCGCGCTCAACGGCTGCGATCATGCCCGCGTCCTCGGAAACGGGGATAAATGCGCCGGAAAGGCCGCCCACGTGAGAGGACGCCATGACACCGCCCTTCTTAACGGCGTCGTTGAGCATCGCAAGGCACGCGGTGGTACCGTGCGCGCCGCAGCTTTCCAGGCCCATCTCCTCCAAAATGTGCGCCACGGAGTCGCCGATAGCGGGCGTGGGAGCAAGAGAGAGGTCGATGATGCCAAAGGGCGTGTTCAGCGCCTGTGCGGCCTCGTTGGCAACCAGCTGACCGACACGGGTGATCTTAAATGCGGTTTTCTTGATGACGTCTGCCAGCTCGGAAAGGTCGCAGTTGCCTGCGCGGCGAATGGCCGCAGCCACCACGCCGGGGCCGGAAACGCCCACGTTGATGACGGAGTCGGGCTCGCCGACGCCGTGGAAGGCACCTGCCATGAAGGGGTTATCCTCGGGGACGTTGGCAAAGACAACAAGCTTGGCGCAGCCCATCGAGTTGTTGTCGCGGGTGAGGTAAGCGGCGCGCTTGATGGTGCTGCCCATCAGGCGAATGGCGTCCATGTTGATGCCCGCCTTTGTGGTTGCCACGTTCACGGAGGAGCAAACGGTAGAGGTTTCAGCCAGTGCCTCGGGAATGACGGAGATCAGGTTGCGGTCGCCCTGCGTCATGCCCTTATGGACAAGCGCGGAGTAGCCGCCGATAAAGTTGATGCCAAGGGTGTTTGCCGCACGTTGGAGCGTGTGGGCAAGCTTCAAAAAGCCGTCGGGGGACATATTGCCGCCGATGAGGGATACGGGGGTAACGGAAACGCGCTTGTTGACGATCGGGATACCGTACTTCTGCTCGATCTCCACACCGGTCTTGACAAGGTTTTCTGCCTTACGGGTGATCTTATCGTAGACCTTTTCGCAAAGACGGTCTGCGTCGTCGCTGACGCAATCAAACAGGGAAATGCCCATCGTGATGGTACGGATATCGAGGTTTTCCTCGCGTATCATACCAATTGTTTCAAGAATGTCGGCAGTATTCAGCATTGCACTTACCTCTTATACGTGGTGCATCGTGTTGAAGATATCCTCGTGCATCGCGCGGATATCCAGGCCCTTCTCGCGGCCCCAAGCGGCAAGCTTGTCTGCAAAGGCGTTGAAGGGAACGGTGATCTTGTCGATCTCAACCAGCATGATCATGGCGAAGTACTCGGAAAGAACGCTTTGCGTAATGTCGATGATGTTGGCGTTGTTTTCAGAGCAAAGGGAGCTGACGCCTGCGATGATGCCGACGCTGTCCTTGCCGGTAACGGTGATAACTGCTTTCATGGTAATTTCTCCTTATATGTTTGATTTAATTTTGATCGTTGAATTC
>JAZQWF010000031.1:0-3607 GCA_045632185.1 Eubacteriales bacterium | reverse complement strand
GGCACCACGCGCGCTCACATGGTACGCGCGGCACTTGACGCCATCGCTCTGCAAACGGTAGACGTGCTCGACGCCATGCGCCGTGACACGAGCCTTTCGGTACCGCTTTTGCGTGTGGACGGCGGTGCCGCCGCCAACAATCTCCTGATGCAAACGCAAAGCGACCTCGCGGCTCTGCCGATCGCGCGCCCCTCTCACGTGGAGACCACCGCCTGGGGCGTGGCCGCGATGGCCGGACTTGCTACGGGTGTTTTTGAAAGCACCAAGGACCTCACAGCCCTCGCCAAGACTGCGCGCATCTTCGAGCCCGAGATCAGCGAATCGGAGCGCACCGAACGCCTTGACCGCTGGCACCGCGCCATTGACAGCGCACGCGCCTTTATTTAACTACAATCAAAAAAGCGAGCCGTTTTACGGCTCGCTTTTTCTATGTGATTTCAGATTTTCAAGCTATCCCCAAATTGCCGAATAACCGAAATGAATTTTTCAAGAATGGGGGTGGATTTTCGGTCGTTTCTGGTCATATACCCGACGCTGTACCGCAAATGACTTTCCAGTGGAACCGACACGATCTTACCCTCGTTGAGCGCCGAAGGCATGATTCCCGTGCCCACCGTGTACGCGTCGGTTTTCAGCAAAACGTTCATGAGCGTGGCTCTATCGCTGATTACAATGTGCTTGCTCGCCAACTCCCCGGAGATCATTTCCTCTTTGAACCAAGAGTCCTTATGCGCCCCTTGGTCGTAAGAAAGATAAGGATAATCGCTCAGCATCGCATAGTGCAAAGGTGTCTTTCCGGAAAGCGGGTGGCCTCTGTGCAAGAAAACGTGCGGTGACACGTTAAGTATTGGGAAAAACGTAATCTCCTTGTTTTGCAAATAGCGATTCATAATATCCAAGTTATGATTCTCGATGGCAATAATTCCAATGTCACTGTACGCAACCTCCACATCGCGGATCACCTCGTAGGTTTCCTTTTCCTGAAGCGATAACGAATATTCGGCCTCCGTGTTTTCGCTCACGAGTCCACAAAAGGCATCGGCAATAAAATCATAGTGCTGTGCAGACACAAAAAGGCGTGAGCCCGATTGCCCGCTTTTGTATCTGTTGATGATAAAGTCGTTTTTGGAAACGATCTCTGCGGCATATCGAACGAACTCCGCCCCCTCTACCGTCAAAACAGCTCCACTTTTCGAGCGCTCAAATATTTTAATCCCCAGCTCATCCTCAAGAGATTTCACACTGCTGGAAAGACTGGACTGTGCCACAAACAATTTTCTCGCGGCCTTGCTAAACGATCCCGTATTGTGTATTTCCAAAATATAGATGCACTGTTGAATGGTCATCGAGCAAGCACCTCCAAAATGACGTTATATAAAATAATCAGTAATATCCCCGGTAATATATTGACGGTTTTAATTTTGTTTTTTGGGGGTAAAAGCATATTAAGTCCCGAAAAAAACAAGATCAAATACCCCATTGAGCAAAGCTGGCAAAGCAAAGTGGTGCTGATAAAATCGCCTAAGGCATACGCCACCGCCGCAATGATTAACTGCACCAAGGACACCACGGCAGCACTGAGTGATACCTTTTTTCCGTAGGTCGCGCCCAGCATCAAGGCAAACGGGAAGTCAATCACAGCCTTCAAAATCAGCTGAAAGCTTTCCCCTGTCAAGGCATATAAAATAGGGCCGCTGATTTGAAGTCCACCAATCCCGAAAAAAAGAACGGAATCGACAAACCCGTTTTGGGCTATATTTTGCGCCTTGGACAAGGAGTATACACGATCCTCTAAATTCAGCGCGTCGCCGATGATGCACCCCACTACAAGCGCAATACTCACCACGACTGTATGCTCGCCCACCACGCGCTGCCCCGATATGCCCAGTATGTTTTCAAAAAGCCCGACGAGGCTGACCAGCATGATCGCGACGGAAAGCGCGAAATTGCTTTTCATATTGATTTTTTGCCTCAGCATCCCACCAAGGATTCCGCCGAAAAATATCGAGCACGCGGCAACCACAAAGCCCATGATGATGTCATCCACCTTTTTGTAATTCCCTACTATTATAGCACGATAAAATACAAAAGTAAAATATATAAAAACTATGGTTCGCAAACAAAAAGGGCTTGCTTTACAAATCGTAAAGCAAGCCCTCGATTGTTTTAGATAGTATAGGCTATCCTTGCTTGAGCACTGCCCTTATCCGACGATACCGGAGCGCTCGATGCCCTGTACCAGATATCTCTGGCAGAACAGATACAAAATGATCAAAGGCGTGCAAACCATCAGGCCACAGCCGTAAACGATGGCCGTTTTGTATGCGCCCGAGGAGTGCGTGATCTGCGAGTAGATGGCCGCCAGCGTGATCGGGATCTGGTCTACCGCAGGCAGGTAGGTCATCAGCGCGGGTGCGTTACCCGTGAAGAAGAGCGGGATGTAGAAGTCATCCGTCCACTGCCAGCAGAAGGCAAACAGGAACACCGTGATCAGCATGGGCACCGACAGGGGCAGGATTACCTGCACGAAGGTGCGGAAGGTGTTTGCACCGTCAAGGTAGGCCGATTCCTCCAGCTCATCCGGAACACCGCGGAAGAACTGACGAAGCAAGAAGATGTAAAGACCGTTCTTGAACGCAAGGCCCGTGATGGACATCAAAAGGATCGGAATTACGCTTCGAATGACGCTGATACCGCCCACGAAGCTCTCGGGCAGAATCTTGATCTTCGACAGGATCGCATCCAGGCCCTCAATGCCCGTACGGGCACCGCCGGCAAGGAAATTGAAGATGCCGAAAATATCAAGATGCTGGAAGCGATAGAAGATCGCCGACTGCATCGTACCGTGCGGCACGGCCAAGGAAACGATCACCAAAAGGAATACCACCTTCGCGCCACGGAACTTGAACTTGGCAAGACCGTAGCCGATAAGCGCACACGCAAAGGTCTGCAAAAGTGCACAGCCGAGCGAGAGCGCAAGCGTGAGGAAGAATACCTTGAAGTATTGCAGGTCCACGATGATGGCCTTATAAATGACCGCCGAGAAGGCACGGGGCACGTTCACGACCGTGACGTCCACGAAATTTTCCGGCGCCATAAAGGAACGCATGATCATCGTATAGAAGGGCTTTACGATAACGAACGCAACACCGATCAAGAGGAACAGGCGGAAGATGAACCAAAGCACGTTCTTGGCGAAATACGTGGAAAGGTATTTGCCCTTCAAGCGCTCCTTCAAGCTGGTACGCTCAAAATCCACACGGATCTTGTTTTTGGATTCGCGCGTGATCTTGGGCTTGTTATCCATATTTTGAGTCATAGTAGCATCCTCCTTTCCTTAGTCTCTACGCTGGTAGAACACGTATGCGGAGAAGATCGCCGCAATCAGTCCTACGATCGCAAGCACCACGAGGAAGTACATCCAACCCATGGCAGCACTGATGTTTTTCGCACCCTCCTGCACGCCCATGTACGTATCGTCAATGAGCTGCATGACCGAGTTCGAATCGGTGGTAAAGGAGTCGATGATCGTATACACGGCGTTTACCAAAATCATCGGGCTCACCATCGGGAAGGTGATCTTCCAGAAGGTCTCCCAAGAGGTGGC
>JAZQWF010000030.1:0-3933 GCA_045632185.1 Eubacteriales bacterium | reverse complement strand
TGATCGCCTCATAGCCGCCCTGCTCGAACGCCTTGGCGGTGGGCAGGTAGCCCTGATAACCATTGGCACAGCAAGCGGCAATCACGGTCTTACCGGGGAAGTTCTCTCTCACCGCGGTGGCGTAGTGCGTAAAGGGCTCGCCACCAAAGCCGACGAAGCCGATCTCGCCCACACGCAGAACCGTTACGGGGATCTTCTGGTAAAGGGGTGCCTCGGTGCGGATCTTCACCACGCGGTACGCCTCTGCCATTGCAATGCCGGATTTCGTCTTGGTCAACGTATAATCGCGACCGATGGCGCGTTTTTGATAAAAATCCCAGCACTCGTCGAAGAACTCCTCTTTATCGGTACGGGTCTTGTTGTAAACGGTAGTGATGCCCGCGCCTACGCTCTGCTCTGCCATCTCGGTGGTCTTATCCCAGATCGCGTTCACGGTGTTGGCAATATGGCGCCCCATGTACTCGGCGTGGGGATAGCCCTTTCCCATCGGGAAGCGTTCTTCCTTGCTTACCATAAAATTGATATGATTGGTGTCACCCTGGCAGCCGTTGAGCAGCATGCATTGGGTATTATCGTGTTCAGCCTCTACGAAACGACGCACAAAGCCCGGCCAATCGGCAGAGATCTTGGTGCCGCCGATCACGTCGGGATGGGTAGAGAAATTGACAAGCGCGATGGTGGGCTTGCCCTCACGCAAGAGCTTCACAAGGCGCACGGTATTGTCCGAATCCTCGGTATGGCCCAGGATCTGACCCACGTACTTGTCCGAACCGGGATTGGTCTTGACGGTTCCGTCTTTGAGGAAATAACGACGCACGAAGGAAAGTTCGGTCTCGCACATCTGCTCGGCATAATTCATCGTGGCATCCGCCATATCGGACACTGCCATCTGCGCCACGTCACAGAACTTGCGATACAGCATCTGCATATAATCGTGATCCTCGATCACGTTGTTATCGGGGCCCTCGCGCAGGCAAACAGAGGTATGCTGATGCAGCGCGGTGATCATGATGTGATCCATCGCAAGTCCCGTGCGCTCCGCAATCTTTTTGCGGATAGAGGTTGCGAAATTTTCGCGAATACCAAGAAAATCGGACGTGATGACCAGCACACTCTCGTCATCGTTGCCCATCGCGATGGCGTTGAGCTGAATGGGATCAAGAATACCCTCGGCAAGTCTTGCCTCAAAGTAACCTGCCAGATTGATGCCAAGGGACGGTGTCACGTCCACGCGTGCAAATCCTGCTTTTAACATATTTAAATTCCTCCTTGGAAATATGTTCCACCGCCATTATACCCCCGCACGCGCGCAATGTCAAGTAAATAAGCAAAAAAAGAGAGCGAAATTCGCTCTCTTTTTCGGTTTTACAGATTTTTGAGAAGCTCGACGGCAGCGCCGACGCATTGCTCCTCCAAATCGGAGGTAAATGCAGAGGCGGTTGCCTCGTAGCCGCCCTCCTCAAATGCCGCGGCGGTGGGGAGATAGCCCTCGAAGCCGTTGGCACAGGTACAGGTGATGATCATCTTATCGGGCGCACCCTCGCGGATCGCCTCGCCGTAGTGCGAGAAGGGCTCGCCGCCAAGTCCCACGAAGGCAATATCACCCACGGCAATGGCCGAAACGGGCACGCGGCGCCAGATGGGATCGGTGCGCATCTCCGCCACACGGCGCAGATACGCCAGATCCTTGATGGCAGCATCCTCGGGGATCTTGAAGGTTTTCATAAACTCGTCGTAGATCGGCTTGCAGACGTCGTAATCCTCTGCACCGTCGGTACGGGTGCGGTTGTAGATCGCGGTCTGTGCGGCACGCACGGCGCCGCCCTCTTTTGCCTCACCCTTATCCCAAATAAGGTTTACGGTGTCCGCGATCACGCGCCCCATATACGCGCAGTGCTTGTAGCCGCTGCCCGCGGGAAAGCGCTCCTCCTTGGGGATTTGGAAGTTGATATGGTTCACGTCGCCCTGGAAGCCGTTGACAAGCAGGCAATGCACGCCGTGCTCCTCCTCCACAAAACGGCGCACAAAGCCGGGCCAGTCGGCAGAAATCTTATAGCCGCCGATGACGTCAGGGTGCGTGCAGAAGTTGACCAGTGCGATCTCCTTTTTGCCCTCGCGCACAAAGCGCAGAAGGCGCACGTCGTTATCCGATTTGCCTGCGGGGCCCAAAATCTGATCGGCATACTTTGAGCTGGGATTGGTCTTGACACTGCCGTCCTTCATGCGATAGCGGCGGATGAAGGAAAGCGGTACGGTTGCGGGAGCAACGCCGACGAAAAGCGTGGCGTCTGTCAGATCGTCCACCGCCATTTTTGCCACGTCCGCAAATTTGCGGTAAAGCACGTCGATATAGGTCTTATCCTCCAAGGCGCAGGTGCCACCCTTGGGGCGCATGACGAAGGAGGTATGCTGGTGCAGCGCGTTGATGATCACGTGATCGGCAGGCACGCCTGCCTTTTCCTCGATGAGGGCTCTCACCTCGTCACAGAACATGTAACGCATACCCAGCGCATCCACGGTGATCAGCACCGAGGTCTGCTCTCCATCAGAAAACGCGATAGCGTTAAGGGAGAGCGGATCGCGCACGTCAGTGGCATAACGGGGCTCGAAATAGCCCGCCATGCCCGTGCCGAGCGGCAATGTTATATCCAGTCTTGCAAATCCTGCCTGAAACATCATTTTTTCTCCTTACAGCTTATTCATCATTTCGGCGAGTGCGTCGATACATTGCTCCTGCAAATCGGGAGTAAACAGCGAGGTCGCGGTTTCATAACCGCCCTCGCGGAATGCCTGTGCGGTGAGCAAATACCCCTCGTAGCCGTTGCCACAGCAAGAGCAGATCACCGTTTTCTCGGGGGCAAGCGCGCGTGCGGCTGTGCCGTAGTTGGTAAAGGGCTCGCCGCCAAATCCGACGAAGCACACGTCACCAAGCGCAATCAGCGTCACGGGCACTGCGCGGCGAATGGCTGCCGTGCGCAAGCGTGCGGTGCGCATTGCAAAGGCGATATCGTTCATATGTTCGGTCTTTTTGACCTCGCCTGCGTTATAGTTTTTGATAAACTCGTCCGCCTCGTCCATATATTCCTCGCCGTCGGTGTTGGTCTTGTTGTAGATCAAGGTGACCTCGCCGAAGATGCGATCTGCCGTATGCTCGGTGGCATTTTGATCAAGAAGTGCCATAACGGTATCGGCAATCACGCGTCCCATATACGCGCTGTGCGCGTAGCCGACGCCATTGGGGAAGCGCTCCTCCTTAGGCTTGAAGAAGTCCACGTGGTTGCTGTCACCCTGGCAGCCCACGGTGCAAATACAGTTCACACCCGCGCGGTCACCCTCTACAAAGCGGCGGACAAAGCCGGGCCAGTCGGCAGAGAATTTCTTGCCGCTGATGACGTCGGGGTGGGTAGAGAAGTTGACAAGATCGATCTCCTTTTTCCCCTCTCGCACGAAGCGCAGAAGACGCACGGTATTGTCCGGCTCCTCGGTGCGGCGCACGGGGAAACCGTACTTGTCGGTGTTAGGGTTGGTACGAAGCTGCCCATCAGGCATAACGTAACGGCGCGTAAAGGAAAGTGCCTCCTTGGCCTGCATTTCGTTTGCGAAAAGTCGCGCCTCGCTCATATCGTCCAGCGCCATTTTCGCCACGTCAAGGAACTTGCGCTCCAAGTAATTGAGATACACGGCGTCCGTGATCAGCGCGTAATCCTCCGCGTCCCCGATCGCATCACCCACGTAAATGGAGGTGTGCTGATGCAGCGAGGTGATCAGAATACGGTCGGCGGCAACGCCCGTGGCGGCAGAGATCTTTTCGCGCACGGGGGTGATACGCGCCATCGTCATGCCCGTAAAGTCACAGGCGATCAAAAGTGCGACGTCGTTCTCGTTGCCGAACGCGATCGCGTTCAGCTCAATGGGGTCGCGCACGCCATCACT
>JAZQWF010000029.1:0-24416 GCA_045632185.1 Eubacteriales bacterium | reverse complement strand
TAAATAACTATGGCTCGTATTGCAGGTGTTGATATTCCCAACCAAAAAAGAGTGGAAATTGCACTGACCTATATCTACGGCATCGGCCGTAAGAGCGCAAACGACATCCTCGCTAAGACCGGTATCAACCCCGATACCCGTGCTAAGGGTCTGACCGAGGACGAGGTTGCAAAGCTGCGTGACGAGATCGAAAGCGCTTACACCGTCGAGGGTGACCTTCGCCGTGACGTCGCGCTGAACATCAAGCGTCTGGTCGAGATCAACTGCTACCGCGGTATTCGTCACCGCAAGGGTCTGCCCGTAAGAGGTCAGAGAACCAAGACCAACGCCAGAACTCGTAAGGGTCCCGCAAAGACCATTGCGAACAAGAAGAAATAAAGGAGTGGCATAACAATGGCTAATGTAAAGAAAGTCGTTAAGAAACGCCGCGAGCGCAAAAATATTGAGAAGGGTGCCGTTCATATCAGCGCCACTTTCAATAACACCATCATCACCGTGACCGACGTTGCAGGCAACGCGATCTCTTGGGCATCCGCCGGTGAGCTCGGCTTCAAGGGCTCCCGTAAGTCCACCCCCTTTGCTGCACAGTCTGCAGCAGAGACCGCCGCAAAGGCAGCTATGGAGCACGGTCTGAAGACGGTTGAGGTTTACGTGAAGGGCCCCGGCTCCGGACGTGAGTCTGCGATCCGCGCGCTTGAGACCGTTGGTCTTACCGTGACCATGATCAAGGACGACACCCCGATCCCCCACAACGGCTGCCGTCCCCCCAAGCGCCGCCGCGTTTAATCAACAGGAGGTAAACGATTATGGCAAGATATACTGGTCCTGCATGTCGCATTTGCCGCCGCGAGGGCACCAAGCTGTTCCTCAAAGGCGAGCGTTGCATGACAGGTAAGTGCGCACTTGACCGCCGCAACACTGCTCCCGGTCAGCATGGCGCCGCTAACAAGAAGGTTCGTGAGTACGGTATGCATCTTCGCGAGAAGCAGAAGGTCAAGAAGTACTACGGCATGCTTGAAACTCAGTTCGCAAATCTGTACGCTGAGGCAGACCGCAAGCCCGGCATGACCGGCGAGAACCTGTTGGTTCTGCTTGAAAGAAGACTGGACAACGTGGTGTACCGCATGGGTATGGCTGATAGCCGCCGTGAGGCTCGCCAGCTCGTTCTGCACGCACACTTCACCCTCAATGGCAAGAAGGTTAACATCCCCTCCATCTCCGTGAAGGTTGGCGATGTGATCGCTATTAAGGAAAACAGCCGTGACCTTGCAAACGTTAAGGCACTGATGGAGAAGCTCTCCACCCGTCTTACTCCCAAGTGGCTGGAAGTGAACAAGGAAAATGCTACCGCGAAGGTTGTGGCTCTGCCCGCTCGCGAGGACATTGACTTTGAGATCAACGAGCAGCTGATCGTCGAGTTCTATTCCAAGTAATCCGTGTCTTGCCGTCGGTTGACATACCGTCACCGACGACGATGCGGTTGTATGTACCCCGCCAACGAATGGCATTAACATGAAATTAGGAGGGTTTATTGGAATGCTTGAAATTGCAAAGCCTAATATTACCATTGCAAATCTGAGCGAGGACGGCAAGAGCGGTTCCTTCGTGGTCGAGCCCCTTGAACGTGGCTATGGCATCACCCTGGGCAACTCTTTGCGTCGCGTACTGCTTAGCTCCCTGCAAGGTGTGGCTGTTACCAGCATTAAGATCGACGGTGTCCTCCACGAGTTCTCCACTATCCCCGGTGTAAAGGAAGACGTAACCGAGATCGTCCTGAACGTAAAGGGCGTCACGGCAAAGTTGTTCAGCAATACCGCCAAGACTGCTATCATTGACGTAACCGGTCCTCTTGATGTGACCGCCGGTGACATCAAGCCCGATGCAGATCTGGAAATTCTGAACCCCGAGCACCATCTGCTCACCCTGGCCGAAAACGAGCGCTTCTACATGGAGCTGACGTTTGAGCATGGTCGCGGATACGTTTCTCAGGAGCGCAACAAGCAGCTTGCTGCTGAGGCTGCCTCCACCCAGAACATTTCCGTTCCGATCGGTACCATCTTTACCGATTCGATCTATACTCCGGTCTACAAGGTGAACTATAACGTGGACAACACCCGTGTTGGCAGCGTAACCGATTTTGACAAACTGGCCATTGATGTTCTGACCAACGGAACCATCACGGCCAAAGAAGCGATTTCTCTCGGAGCCAAGATTCTCAATGAACATCTCAACCTCTTTGTTAACCTCACTGACGAGGCAAAGAAGGCAGAGATTCTGGTAGAACCGGAAGAGGCCGTTAAGGAAAAGGTCCTTGAGATGTCGATTGATGAGCTTGACCTGTCCGTGCGTAGCTTCAACTGCTTGAAGCGTGCAGGTATTGATACGGTAGAGGATTTGACCAACCGTACCGAGGAGGATATGATCAAGGTTCGTAACCTCGGCAAGAAGTCGCTGGAAGAAGTTATCCAAAAATTGCACTCGCTTGGTCTCGACCTGAAAAAGGAAGAGGAATAAGCGGGCTGACGAAGTATACGATTTAGGAGGGAAACCACAATGCCCGGAAAACTTGGCAGACCTACCGAGCATCGCAACGCAATGCTCCGCGGTCTTGTGACTTACCTGCTTGAGAACGGTAAAATTGAAACCACGCTGGCTCGCGCTAAGCAGGTTCGTTCCATGGCAGAGAAGATGATTACGCTTGGCAAGAAGAACACCCTTGCCTCTCGCCGTCAGGCGCTGGCTTACATTACCAAGGAGGATGTCGTGAGCAAACTGTTCAACGAGATCGCTCCCAAGTATGAGGGCCGCAACGGCGGTTATACGCAGATCTTCAAGATGGGCCCCCGTCGCGGCGACGCTGCCGAGATGGCCATCATCAAGCTGATCGACGCAGAGTAATTTCTGCAAACGAAAAGCCCCGCACAAATGTGCGGGGCTTTTTTGTGTTTATTTCAACGCTCGCCACAGTGCGTCCAGATCTGAGAGTGTATTGAAGGCACCAAATCCAAGGCGGACTGCGCCGCGGGAAAGCGTGCCGATCGCCTCGTGCGCAAGGGGCGCGCAATGATAGCCCGCCCGCACGCAGATATTTTCGCGCGCAAGGCGGTGCGCGATCTCCTCCGGGGTATATTCTGCGTGATTGAAAAGCAGCACCGCCCCTTCCTGCTCGCGCGCGTAGACCGTGAGGGCCGGGATACTTTCCAGACGCTCGCGTGCCGCGCGGAAAAGCGATCTTTCCTGTGTGCAGAGCGCGTCAAGTCCGCGCTCACGCACAAATTCCAGGCCTGCAAGCAAGCCCACGATGGCGGGTGTGGCCAGCGTACCTGCCTCGTATCGCTCAGGCGGGAGCGCGGGCATTTCCTCGGCAAGCGAGGCGTTGCCGCTTCCTCCCTCAAAAAGAGGGCGCGGCTCAATATTTTCAGCAAGCAGAAGTGCGCCGGCTCCCTGTATGCCGTAGAGCGCCTTGTGCGCGGGGAGGGCGAGCGCGCTGATCTTCATTTGCTTCATATCGATCGGCAGGTGTCCTGCGGATTGCGCGGCGTCTACGATAAAGAGCAACCCTTTCGCGTGGCAAAGGGTGCCGATTTCGGTAAGCGGTAATGCGATCGAGCAAATGTTGGAGGCATGCGTACAAACAATGCCCGCTGTGTGCGGGCGCAGACGCTTGGCGATGCCGGCTAAAATTTGCTCCGGTGAAAGCCCGACGACGGGGAAGCGCTCAAAATCAACGCCTTGCTCACGCCGCAGTGCGCAGAGCGGGCGTCGGACTGCGTTATGCTCCAATTCCGAGATCAGAACGTGCGCTCCGGCGCGAAATAAGCCCTTTATGGCCAAATTCAGCGCGTGCGTGGTGTTGGAGGTGAATATGACCCGTTCGGGCGCTTCTGCACCAAAAAAATCGGCAAGAGCTGCGCGACAATCGTAGATCTTCTCGGCACAGGCAAGCGAGAGCGGATGCGCCCCGCGTCCGGGGTTGCCGCAATAGCGCAAAAGGCACTCGTTTACGGCCTGCACCATCTTGGCGGGCTTGGGGAAGGTGGTGGCGGCATTGTCTAAATAGATCACGGCGAGCCACCCCGTTGCAGATATTGGGTAACGGAAACATCTGCCTTTTTCAGTGCGTTTCTCACCGCATCGATCGCATCGCAATCGAAGGAAATGCCATAGGCACAGCCGCGCTTGGTCTCGTTTGCGGAAAGTGCGATCACCTCTGCAAAAATGCCGTGCTGTGCCAGCGCGCGCGAGGCCTTTACGGCCGCGGTTATGCTGCCGATAGCCCCTGCGCAATATCCCTTTTTTGTGTACGCCACGGGTATCACCCCCCCTTTGCTTTCAGAATATGAATGATATGAAAAAAAGGTGTAAAGGGGCGCATATTTGCTTTTTTGAGTGTGGCGGTGCTCTTGACAAAACACGGTGCATAAGGTATAATAAAATAGTATGCTTTTAACACCCGTTTTGGGGGATAATGCGAAGAAAGGAGGCAGGGAAATGCTGAAAAGCTTGTTTGAAAAGATCAAAGAATCCTTGATATCGGTCATGCCCGTGGCATTGATCGTGCTGCTGCTTGCGTGCACGCCCCTGTTGGATCTTTCGCTGACCGAAATGGCTGTGTTCTGTGTTTGCGCGGTGCTGTTGATCGTGGGCATCGGCCTTTTCAATATGGGCGCGGATATCGCCATGACGCCGATGGGCGTTCAGGTAGGCGCAGGCCTTTCCAAATCCCGTAAAATGGGCGTGCTGCTCGGCTCCTGCTTTGTGCTGGGCGTGCTGATCACGGTGGCAGAGCCGGATCTTTCCGTGCTGGCCTCACAGGTCGCGGGTGTGATGAATTCCACGCTCCTTATTGTGTGCGTTGGCGTTGGTGTGGGCTTGTTTTTGCTGCTGGCCGTGTTGAAGATCCTGACGAACACGCGCCTTTCTTCCATGCTGCTGTTCTTTTACATGATGATGTTTGCCGTGACCTCACTGGTGCTGCTTTCCGGCAACGGAGCACTGCTTTCGATGGCGTTTGACTCGGGCGGTGTAACCACGGGTCCTATCACGGTGCCCTTTATCATGGCGTTGGGCGCGGGTATTGCCGCAACGCTCGGCGGTAAGAACGCGGGCGAAAACAGCTTTGGCCTGGTGGCGCTTTGCTCGGTCGGTCCCATTCTTGCTGTGCTGCTTTTAAGTGTCCTGGCAAAGGGAGATCTTTCCTATACGCTGCCCAATTACGACGTTTCCTCTTATCTTGGCGCAGGGCTTTTCTCTACCGTGGCATCGGTCGCGGGGGAGGTTGCGCTGGCGCTTCTTTTGATCGTGGCGTTCTTTGCGGTGCTGCAATTTACCTGCTTGCACCTGCCCTGGAAGATCCTGGTGCGTATTTCCATCGGTATTCTGTATACCTTTGTGGGTCTTGTCATCTTCCTTTCTGCCGTGACCGTGGGTTTCATGCCCGTCGGCTATAAGATCGGTGTTTCGCTTTCCGCTCACCCCTGGCTGCTGGTTGGCTTCGGCTTTGTGCTGGGCCTTGTGGTCGTGCTGGCAGAGCCGGCCATCCACGTGCTGAACCATCAGGTAGAAAGCATCACCAACGGCTCGGTCGGCCGTCGCTCGATGATGATCGCGCTTTGCGTGGGTGTCGGTGTGTCGATCGGACTTTCGATGATCCGTATCATTTTTGGGTTCAGCGTGCTGTATTATCTGATCCCCGGCTATTTCATTTCCTTGGGGCTTTCCTTCTTCGTGCCCCGTCTGTATACCGCGATCGCATTTGACTCGGGTGGTGTTGCCAGCGGTCCCTTGACCTCGGGCTTTATCCTGCCGCTTGCCATTGGCGCGGCCTTTGGCGTCGGCGGCGTATCCTCTGTGTTAGAGAACGCCTTTGGCATCGTGGCAATGGTGGCGATGACGCCGCTGATCACCATTCAGATCATGGGCTTCCGTGCCATTACGGCCGCCCGCGTGCGCCAAAGCATTATGATGAAAAACATTCTGGACGCGGATGACGAGCAGATCATTCGCTTTATGTAAGGGGAGGTGCTTGTTATGCCGAAAAAGAAGCAAACGGCCGCGATGCAGGCGCCCTCTAAATTAAAGCTGCTGATCACCATTGTCAACCGCGAGAAGGCAGATTTCTATATGGATCTGATCCAGAGCTTTGACGTGAATATGCAGTTCCGCGCGTCTGCGCGCGGCACGGCAAGCTCGGATATTTTGCACATGATGGGACTTGCGCAAACCGAAAAGGCGGTGATTTTCAGCGTGATCCGCGAGGATCGCGTGCCTGCCGCGCTGGACGCGCTTTCCACGCGATTTGCCACTATCAAAAACGGCAAGGGTATTGCCTATACCGTGCCGATGAGCGGCATGATCGGCGTTTCGCTTTACCATTTCTTTGCAGATAACCGCCGTGCCGTATCCGGCACAAGGGAGGGAAAATAAGATGACGTATACTTATGAAATGATCGTGTGCATCGTCAACAGCGGATTTAGCGATGACGTGATGAGTGCCGCACGCGAATACGGCGCCAAGGGCGGCACAGTGCTGACGGCACGCGGTACCGCCAATCAGGAGGCGGAAACCTTTTTCGGCATCTCGATCCAGCCCGAAAAGGAAGTGGTGCTGATCCTGGTGCCCGCTAAGATCAAGGACGATATTCTGCACGCCATTTATCAAAAGGTGGGACTTGCCACCCCCGGTCAGGGCATTGCCTTTACGCTGCCTGTGGAAAATGCGGTGGGACTTCCCGATCTTGCGCCCGAGAGCAAATCTGAAAAATAATTCACAAGAGCTACTTGTAAAATTCACCCCAATGCGTTAAAATAAAAGGAAGGAGTGCGGATATGTTTGGCTATGTCAGAGCTGCGCGTGCGGATATGCGCGTGCGTGAATACGAATATTACCGTGCCTCCTACTGTGGGCTTTGCCGCTCGATGGGTAAATGCACGGGTCAATGCTCGCGCATGCTGCTCAGCTTTGATTTTGCTTATCTTGCTCATGTGCGTATGGCTCTGTGCGCAACAGAACCCTCCTTCCGCAAAAGAAGATGTATTGCGCATCCGCTCAGGCGGCGCGTGATGATGGAGCGCAACGATCAGCTTGACTATTGTGCTGCTGCCAGTGCGATCCTCGCGTATGAAAAATGCCGCGATAATGTGGCGGACGAGCGCGGCTTTGCCCGCCTTCGTGCCCGTTTTGCCTGCTTTTTCTTGAAGGGCGCATACAGACGCGCCAAAAAGCGCGTGTCGGAGCTTGCTTTGGCGGTGCGCGAGCATCTGACCAAGCTTGCCGTTCTGGAAAAGGAAAAAACGCCGTCGGTTGATAGCGTTGCCGCGGTGTTTGGCGATCTGCTTGCCGACGTTACGGCATACGGCCTTACGGGCGGTGCCGCTGCGATCGCCCGCAAGATCGGATTTGAGACCGGGCGCGTGATCTACGTGCTTGATGCCTTGGACGATCTTGCCGAGGACGTGAAAAAGAAACGGTATAACCCCTTTGCGCTGGTGTATGGCGAAGCCCTTACCGACGAGGAGCGCAACGGCGTGAAGGACGCGCTTTTGATCTATCTTTCCGATATGGAGGCGGCGTTTGATCTGATGGATACCACCGCCAATCCCGTGCGACGGGAGATTTTGAATAACATTTTGTATTTGGGCATGCCGCAGGCCGTGGACCGCGTGCTGCGTGGCGAAAAATGCCAAAAGGAGGATCATGATGAATAATCCCTATCAGGTTTTGGGTGTTTCCCCCGATGCCAGCGACGAGGAGATCAAGAAGGCGTATCGAGATCTTGCGCACAAGTATCACCCCGACCGCTATCAGGACAGCGATCTTTCCGATCTTGCAAGCGAAAAGATGAAGGAGATCAATGCCGCATACGAGGAGATCCACCGCCTGCGTACCGAGGGCGCACAAAGCACGAGCACCGATACCGGCAGCAGCGGATTTTCCACCGCGGGAGAGGGAAGCTATAACCGCAACAATTATTCCACAGATGCTCAGGAAAAGTTTTTCCTGATCCGCAATTGCGTCAATTCCGGAAACGTGAACGAGGCAGAGAGATTGCTCAAAGAGATCGATAACAGCGATCGCGGTGCCGAGTGGCATTTCCTTGCCGGCTGCGTGCTGATGCGCAAGGGCTATTACGCAGATGCAAGCCGCGCCTTTGATACCGCATACCGTATGGAGCCCACCAACAACGAGTATTTCCGTGCCAAGGAGAATATTCACAACCGTGCAAACGGCTTTGGCAACGGCTATCGAACGGGCAATGGCGGTGGCGGCTGCTGCGATACCGATATTTGTACCACGCTTTGCATTGCAGACTGCTGCTGCGAGTGCATGGGCGGAGATCTGATCCCCTGTTGCTGAGATGGAGCGCAAAATAAAGGGAACGCGCGCGCTGACGGTGTCTGCCGTGCTGTGCGCCCTGGGTGTGATCCTTCTGGCGCTCGGCGCACTGTTACAGGTGCTGGATATCACGATGGCGGCGCTTGCCTCCTTCCTTGTGATCTTTGCCGTGATCGAGCTTGGCGGAAAATATCCGTTTCTGATCTACGCGGTAACGGCCCTGCTTTCCATGCTGCTGGTGCCCTATAAGACCGCGCCCTTGATGTATCTGTGCTTTGCGGGCTATTATCCGCTGTTAAAGGCCACGCTGGAAGGGCATTTGCCCAAGATATGGGAATGGGTGCTGAAAATCCTTGCCTTCAATGCGGCGCTGGCGCTGACCGTGTTCTTGGCTGTGAAGATTTTTGTGGCATTCACCGTTCCTGCGGTGTGGTATTACTACCTGCTGCCTGTGTGCAGTGTGGTGTTTGTGATCTACGATATTGCGCTGACGCGTGTGATCACTGCGTATCTGACACGCTGGCGACAGCGCTTCCGCTTTTTGCACAAATAAAAAAGATCTGCCTTGGCAGGTCTTTTTTTGTATATTCGGGCGCTTTGGTGGGAAAATATGCTTGAAGAGATTTTGGAAAAGAGGGAAAGGATATGCAAAAAAACTGGATACCCACCGCGTGTGGGATCTGTGCCTCGGCGGGCGTGGTGGGAAAGCTGGAAAAGGAAGGACCGCTTGGCGAGTGCTTTTCCACATGGAGCGCAGACGATCGCTTCGCGCAGCCGACCTGGGAGAAGGCGGAGTCTGAGATGCAACGCCTTGCGTTGCAAGCAGCACTGGAAAAATGGGGGAGGAGCGAGAGGGAGCTGGACGCGATCTTCGCGGGGGATTTGCTGAACCAATGCGTGGGTGCGGCATACGGCCTTAAAGATTTCTCCGTGCCCTATTTTGGCTTGTACGGGGCTTGCTCAACGGCCGCGGAGGGGCTGATCCTTTCCGCTATGGCGGTCACGGGCGGTCAGCTTCGCCGCGCGGCAGCGGTGGCCTCCTCGCACAACTGCACAGCGGAGCGCCAGTACCGCTCGCCCATTGAATACGGCGGACAGCGCACCCCTACCGCACAATGGACGGTGACGGGCGCAGGTGCGTTTATCGTGGGGGAATGTGAGGGCGCGGTGGCGCTGATCCGCGGCGTTTGCCCCGGCAAGGTCGTGGAGATGGGTGTGAAGGACGTGTCGAATATGGGCGCGGCGATGGCGCCCGCCGCGGTGGATACGCTGCTGCGCTTTTTCGAAGCAACGGGTGCCTCCCCCACGGATTTTGACGGCATCTATACGGGGGATCTTGGCAAAGAGGGCGGCGATATCCTTTGTGAGCTGATGGCAATGGAGGGCGTGGATATCAGGAGCGTATACAACGATTGCGGCATTATGATCTACGACGGGCAAAAGCAGGATACACACGCAGGGGGCTCCGGGTGCGGCTGCTCGGCAGTGGTGTTGGCATGCCATCTGCTGCCGCGTATACAGGCGGGCGAGCTTGACCGTATCCTGTTGATCGGAACGGGCGCTATGATGAGCCCGCAATCCATTCAACAGGGGCAAAGCATCCCCGCCGTGGCGCATCTGGTATGTATTACGGGCAATCGGGAGGGCGTATGGAAATTTTCTTGAAGCTGTTATGGGCGTTTTTGATTGGCGGCGCGCTTTGCGTGATCGCACAAGTATTGATCGATAAAACGAAGCTGACGCCTGCAAGAATTTTGGTGTGCTTCGTGGTGGCGGGCGTATTTCTTGGCGCGGTGGGTGTCTACCGTCCCTTGGTCGAGCTGGCGGGTGCGGGCGCGACCACGCCGCTGTCGGGGTTTGGATATCTGATCTTCAAGGGCGTTAAGGAGGCGGTGGAGAAGCAGGGGCTGCTTGGTGCCTTCACGGGCGGACTTTGCGCGGCGGCAGGCGGCACGGCCGCGGCACTTTGCTTTGGGCTTCTGGCTTCTGCGATCTGCCACGGCGGGAAACCGCGGTTTTAACAAAAAAGCAGAGGGAAGCTTGCTCCCTCTGCTTTTAATTTTCGTTATTTTTCGTTTTTCTTGCCCTGTAATCCTTCGCCAGGATCGCGCAGGTGGCGATATCACGGTAAGAGCCCTTCACCAGCATTCCGCTGCGGCGCACGCCCTCGAAAAGCATGCCGATGCGATCCATCACGTGGCGGGAGGCGTCGTTGCCAAGCATATATCTGGCCTCGATGCGGTTGAGGCCCAGTACCTGAAAGCCGAATTGCAGCACGCGCAGGCAGGCCTCTGTCATGAGCCCCTTGCCGTGATAGTCGGGGTGCAGCACGTAGCCAAGCTCGGCGCAGTTGTTTGCAGTATCCACGCGGGCAAAGCCGCAGGTGCCGATCATACGGCCGTTTTCCTTGCAGATCACCGCCCACTCGTAATGCGCGCCGATGCGATACCGTCCGCCCAGATATTCCAGATAGCGGCGGGTATAGCCCACGTCTGTGTGCGGTCGCCAGAGCAGATATTGCGTGACGTCGGGGCGGCGGGCGTAGTCGTACATATCCGCGCTGTCGCACACCTTCATGCGGCGCAAAAGAAGGCGCGGCGTTTCCAGCTCGGGGATATTTGAAAAAATGCGGTACAGCGTTTCCTTATCCATATACGCCCTCCTTATCTTGATGCTTCTATTATACCGAATTTTTAAGAGAAGTGCAAGATATTTTTTCTTTGAATATCAAAATTCGCTTGTTTTTTCACCCGTATCGCGGTATAATATAGAACAAAGAGCAGAAAGGAGGGGGGAGAGATATGATGGACGAGATCCTGCACGATTGTCTGTATCCCGTGATGCTTGGTTCGAATATGCAATGCCACGCGCTGGTGCGGCAGATGCAAAAGCAATACGGCATCGGCAGCACGGTGCTGACAGGGAAGCGCGCCGTTACGCTGCGCTTTTTGCCCTGCGTCAAGCTGATCGGTGCGGCCCCTACCTTGCCCGACGAGCTGTTGCTCTCCATTTTACAGGACGTGGAGCTTCAAGGGGGTACGCGCGTGCCGCTTTTGGTTCTTTGCGATGACGCCTATGCCGATTTTTGGGAACGGAATAACGACTTTTTGCGGGCGCATTTCATTCTGCGCCGTGCGCAGGAGCTGTTGGAGGAGCGCTATCGATGAGGGCGCACGAATTGTTTGAGGGATTGCCGATCCTGCGCGAGCCGAGCGGCGTAAGCGGAGCAGAAATGCTTGACGTAGAGCGCGTGGTGACCTCGCCCGGTGAGGCGGGCGCGCATACGCTTTACGTGGCGTGCAAGACCGCGCTCGGCAACGGTCGCTTTGGTATGGAAATGGCTTTTGCGCGGGGCTGCCGCGCGTTTCTTTGTGCAAACGACGCCTATCCCGGCAAGGGCGCTGCCGTTTGGATCGCCGAGGAGCCGGAGCGCTTGCTTGGCACGCTTGCGGCGCGGGTGTGTGGATATCCCGCGCGCGAGATGACCGTGCTTGGCATTACGGGAAGTGCGGGTAAAAGCAGCGTTGCCCTGCAAACGGTGCGAGTTTTGCGGGATTTTGGCAGACGCGTCAGCGCGCTGACCTCGGACGGCTTGGATATTTTGGGGGAGCGCACGCTCCCCGGTGCCGTAGTCCCGGACGCGGCGCGAATACAAGAGATCCTGGCGCAAATGGTGCGCGCGGGGAGCGAGATTGCCGTGTTGGAGCTGTCCTCCTATCAGCTTGCCCATTTTGCCGCCGCGGAGATCCCGTTCACAGCGGTACTGCTGACCAATCTGTTCCCGTGTCATATCGGCCACGGCGAGCATGAAAGCTTCGATACATATTGCGCGGCAAAGCACGCGCTCTTGCGCGCTCCAAGCGCATTTTGCGTCCTGCCCGTCACACAGGAGGCACAAACCGACGCACAGGTACTTCGTGTGGGTAAGGGCGGAGATCTGTGGGCGGAAAACGCGCGGACAGAGTGCGAAATAGCCCAAGCACCGCAAAGCCGCTTCTTGCTTTGCGAGGGTGCGCAGAAATGCGAGATAACTCTACCCGTTATAGGGGATTTTGCCATAGAGAACGCACTTTGCACGGCTGCGTTGTGCCGTATCGCGGGACTTGCGTTAAGTGAGATCGCCGCAGGAATTTCCAGCACCGCCGTCGCGGGACGTATGGAGTGTGTTTGGGCAAAGGAAGAACGCTTGATCTATCTGGACGCGGCGTTTTTGCCGCAGGATCTTGCTCGCATGCTTGGTGTGCTTCGCCCCTTGGCGAAAGGACGCCTTTGCGTGCTGCTTGGCAGCGTGGGCGGGCGTGCCGTGCATCGCCGCAGCGAGCTTTCACACGTGGCAGAGGAAATGGCAGATCGCGTGTATCTGACCGCCGACGATCCCGATTTGGAGGATCCGGCGCAGATCTGCGAGCAGATGCGTCTTGCCATGCGTGAGCCGATGCGTGCCACCGTATTGACGGATCGCCGTGTTGCCATTTTGCGCGCAGTGCGGGAAATGCGTCCCGGCGACCTGCTTTTGATCCTGGCCAAGTCCTATCCTGCGGGACAGCTGGTCGGCGGGGAATATCTCCCCTTTGACGAGCGCGCGGTGGTGAGGGAGGCGCTTGCACAGTTTTAAAAAGTCAAGTCCCAAAGGGGCTTGACTTTTTTCGTTATTTTGTGTAAAATAAAAGGTAGAATAAAGGAATTATCCCCACAAACGGGGTGAGTTTTCAAAAAGGAGGGATCACTGTGCCGAATAAAGAGCAGGATCTGGAAAAGGTAACGGCGGCAGAGAACGCGCAAAGCGAGCCGAAGCCCCCGAAGGCGAAGAAGCCGACCACGCGCAAAAAGACGGCTGCCCCCAAGGCAAAGGAGGAGGCAAGCGCAAAAGCAGCTGAACCCAAGGCAAAGGAGGAGGCAAGCGCGAAAGCAGCTGAACCCGAAAAGGAAGAGATAAAGCCCGAAGAAAAGAAGCCGGAGGAGACGCCCGCAAAGCCCGCCCCCCGCAAGAGAAGCACGGGCACCAAAAAAGCAGCTCCCCAAAAGGTGAGCGAAACGGAAATGAAAAAAGAGGAAAAGGAGACCGAGCCCCCCAAGGCAGAGCCGGATAAGGCGGAGGAGCCGCAAAAAGAGCTCCCTTTGTTGGAGGCACCCAACGATAAATTGCCCGTGCAGCTACAGCCCGAGCGCGGCGTGCAAAGAGCCGTTCCTCCCATCGATCTTTCCGCACTGGGTAAGGAGCGCCGCAATTTCTGGGGAAGAGTGTTCTTGCTGCTTTCCGTCGGTATTGTGCTGGCGCTTTCCATCGTGATACTCGTATACCGTCCTACGGTCTATTCCGCACGCACACATTCGATCCGTTTTCTCTACAACGGTGCGGAAAATACCACGCAGGTGCTGTACGACGGCAAGCTGTGTAAAACCGTTTTGCAGGGGGAATGCACGCAAAGCATGTATGACGAAACGGGCAGCATTTGCGCCGCTACCGTGGGTGGCAAGCTGTATTTGGTGCAGGGCGATGAGATCGAGGAGATCTCCGCTACCGTGCAGGACTTCCAGCTTTCGCAAAACGGCGGTGTGCTGGTATACCGCGATGCGGAAAATCAGCTGCGTTACATTGGCCTTTTGGGCAAGAACGAAAAATATACCGTATCCCGCCATTGTGAGGACGGACGCTATGCGCTTTCCCCCGACGGCAACGTGCTGTTTTATACCTATGTAGAGCAAAATGCGCAGGAAGCGCCCAAGACCCACGCCGCCGTGTTCCTGGTTTCCGGCGAAAAGCCCTTTTTTGCCAGAACAACGGATATTGTTCCCGTAGCCATCTCAGATGATTGCGAGCATATTTTCTATTTCAACGGAGCGGGCGATCTTTACTACATGAACAAGAAGGGTGAGATTTCGCTTTGCCGCAGCGCCGGCGAGGGCGGAATGCAGATCTTCTTCGACCGTGAGTTTGAAGAAATGCTCGTAAAGGACGCCAAGGGTGTGATGCTTTGGCAGGACGGTAAGGAAACGCTGATCCCGCAGTTGAAGGGAGCGGAAAGCCTGACGCTGCTGCAAAATCACCGTGCAGAAACGCGCGATCTCCCTTTGGGCACGCAGTGCCTGATCCGCAGCTTTGATAAGAATTACTACCTGAAAAAGGGTGGCGAGGCCGAGGGTGCGCGTCTGGCGTATCTGAGTGGCGATACGCTCAGCGAGGTCGCTTTCCTCAGCGAAACGGAAAGCGCTCCCGTTGTCACGGATAAGGGCGTTTATTATTTGGAGCGCGTGGAAGGACAGGATGGCGTGCGCAAGCACCTGTATTTCTGCCCGATCGGTAAAACGGTTGCCACACAGCTTTCCTGGGACGTAGAGGATTATTGCGTGAACAGCGACGGCAGCTATATCCTGCACAAGGACCATCAAGGCCGCCTGTATGCCGACCGCGTGGCCAATAGCCGCCTGGACTCCGTGCTGATCTCCGACTATGTGGACGGGGAGCTGCGCAACTCCAACGCAACCGATATTTTCTACTATTACGTGGACGGCAAGCTTTATGCCAGCGACAACGGCAAAAAGCCCGAGGAGGCGCTTGACGGCGAGTTTGCGGGCTTTGAGATCGACGTGCATACGGTGTTCCTGTTTGAAAGAGAGCAGGACGGCAGCTATACCGTATACACAAGACAGCGCAACCGCAACAAGCTGGTGCAGGTGGCGTCCGGTATTATAGATATTGATTGATAAAAAACAGCCCGCACGTGCGGGCTGTTTTGATGAAAGGAGGGGAACGTCATGCCAAAATACGGACTTTCGGGGAATATGCTGAAATGGATCGCCGCGATTTTTATGGTGATCGATCACGTGGGCGTGATCTTGTTCCCCGAAACGCGCATTTTGCGCGTGCTGGGCAGATTGGCCTTTCCCGTGTTCGCCTTTATGATCGCCGAGGGGTGCCGTTACACGAAAAATAAATGGCGCTATTTCGGCACGATCCTTGGTGTGGGGGCAGGGTGTCAGCTGGTGCTGTTTCTTTATAACGGCAGCATGGAAATGAACATTCTGCTGACCTTTTCTATCTCTGTGCTGTTGATATTTGCATTTGCTTGGATCAAGGAGCAGATCTTTGCGGAAAACGCCCCGATATCCTACCCGTTTGTGGGCATTTTGCTTTTTGGCTGCATGATCGTATGTACGGGAGTGGTGGGAGAATACCTGGATCTGGATTATGGCGCGACAGGGTGTATGGTACCCTTGTTTGCCGCGCTGCTGCATCCGCCAAAGGGACGGGGGAATACCCTTTTGCATCGCATAGATCGCCCGATCACCCACGTGCTTTGTATGGGCGCTGGCTTGCTGCTGCTGGCCTTGGAATCCGGTGGAACGCAGTGGTTTGCGCTGTGCGCTTTGCCGCTTTTGATGCTGTATTCCGGCAGACGCGGCAGGTGGCGCATGAAATATTTTTTCTACGTGTTTTATCCCGCGCATTTGCTTGTCATACAGGGAATTGCGTGGCTGATCTCTTAAAAAGCCGCGCAACGCGCGGCTTTTTTGCTTGTGGCTTGACAGCTTTTGAAAAACGGGACGGCGCGAAAGAATATGTCCTTGCAGAAGTATCTGGGAACCGATGATGATGCACGCTGCAAAGAGGTGGAGAACAAGGCCCGCGTGATCGGCTACACCAGATTGCTGCGCAGATGTATCCGCAGACCCGAGGAAGAGGGCGCGCAGGAAAAGATCGCTTATTACAAAAAGCAGCTCATCGCGATGATCGACGCGGTAGACACGCTTACATTCTGATCCTGTGTCGGGGCGGCAGCCCCATTTCAAAGGGAGGCGAAAACGGTGCCAAAACGCAATTACCCCCCGAACGGTATGAGAAAAGCGCGCTTGCATCGCGTGCCCACTTTGCGCGATGGCAGGAAGATGCTCCGTTTGCGCGAATTTGAGGTCTTTTTGTGGATTTTGTGGTTATTTTGTCTGTTTTGCCCGTTTGTTTTTTTGTAAAAACACACAAATACTGTCAAGAAAAGCGGCGAATTTGAACTTTCATATTTACAATATATAAGAAATATGATATAATCTCACATAATAATACTTATTACGCGCGTGCGCATACGCATAATAGCGCGCGCACGCATACGCTAACGACAAGGAAAGGGGGAGCGGACAATGAAACAACGGGGAATGACCATATTGACGATCTCCCTGGCTTTGCTTGGTGCGATCGGCATGATGCTGCTTGTATTTGTCAATCAGGCACACGAGGAATTCAAGGAAAACGTGCAGGTCAGCGAAAACGGTGTGACCGAAGAGGTGCTGGTGATCCGCGACCTGATGCTGAACCCCGCAGAAAAAAAGCAATACGAGGTCAAGCTAACCTGTCCTGCCTCCGGACAATTCAACATTACGCTGGATCATGAAGAGATCGAGGACGGCGGCATGAAGCCGTTTGTCAATGTTCGCGTATTCTGTAACGACCGCGAGGTTTATTGCGGCACGCTGGTCGAGCTGCTGGATCACGGAACGCTTGCTACCATGCAGGCCGAGCTTCACGCAACGGATCCCGCCTTGCTGCGCGTGGTGTACGAGATGCCCTATGAAACGGGTAACGAGGCACAAGGAACCTTTGCTGATTTCAACATTCGCCTGACAATAGAAAAGAGTGAGAGCTAAGGTGAAGCGTATGAAAAAAGCAACGTTGAAAAGGATAGGGCGGATCGCAGGAAACGTTCTGCTGTACGTATTTATCGCCATTTGCTTGTTCGGCGTGGTCGTAACGGTTTCTTCCAAAAAGGATCGTGACGGAACGGCTACCGTTTTCGGAATGCAGATGCGCGTGGTAGAAACGCCGTCCATGGAAAAATGCGAAAGCACCGACGTCAGCGGATTTGAGATCCGCGACATTCCCGTGGGCTCGATGGTCTTTATCGACACGGTGCCGCGGGATACGGCGAAGGCGCAGCAATTTTACGCTGAGCTGGCGCCGGGAGACGTACTGACCTTCAAGTACGTGATCGACAGTAAGCAGACAACGATCACCCACCGTATCGTAAGTATTACGGAAGATGGCTCTGGCGGATATCGGATCCTGCTTCGCGGCGACAACCGCAGTGCAGAAACGCAGGCCGCAGAGCAAGTGATCTACACCTCGCAGACAAGCAGTCCCAATTACGTGATCGGCAAGGTCACAGGACAAAGTCTGGTGTTTGGAACGTTCGTGCGGCTTCTTAGCAGCGCAGTCGGCATCATCTGCGTGGTGATCCTTCCCGCCCTTGTCATTCTGGTACTTGAAGTATTGAAGATCGTGCGAATGCTTGGTGCGTCGAAAAAAGAAAAAGAGTTGGAAGAAAAAAAGGCGCAGGAAGAGGAATTGCAGCGCCTGCGTGCGCGCTTGGCTGAGCTGGAAGGAAAGGGCTCGCCGAATGCGCAGGACGCAACCCCATCGGAGTAAGGTATTAACGGTGTGACGCCGTAATATATAAAAAACGCAAAACAAACAAAGGAGGGAAAGTTATGGAAATCATGTTCATGGTCTTTATGTCGCTGGTGTCTGTGATGTCCCTGTTCTCTGTGCTGGTCGTGCTCAGAGACATCGTCAAAGAGATCCTCGCGGCAAGACGCGAGAAGGCAAACAATGCTGCATCTCTGATCGAAGAGATGGAGCGCATCATTGCCAAGGCAAACGCCAACGAGGAAAAGGCGGTAGAGCCCGCACCTGTGGCTGAGGTCGTTGCTGAGGTGCCTGTACAGGCAGAGCCCGAGGTAGAACCCGTTGCCGAGGAGCCCGCCGAGGCAGAGCCCGAGGCACAGGAGAGCGCCGAGGAGGCTGAGGGTACTATCAGCTTTTCCACTACCCAGCGCCAGACGTTGGAGGAGAAGTATCTTGCCCTTTCCGCACAGCAGCGCGGCTGGTATGACGAGATCATCAAGTACGCCGCAGCAGTGGAGGGCAGCAAGCGCTACAAGAACGTGCGCTATGAGGAATACAAGGTTGGCAAGAACCGCCTTGTCCGTATGCTGATCAAGCGCAACACCGTTGTGTGTGAGTTCATTCTTCACAACAGCGATTTCAAGAATTACATCAGCGAAAACAAGATCACCGTCAAGCAGTCCGCTACCACGATGCTGGTGGACAGCGATGCAACGGTAGATGCTGTTAAGAACAGTATCGACATTGTGGTTGCCTTTATCGCAGAGGAAAAGGAACACAAGAAGATGCTGGCGCGCGAGCGCCGCAAGGCCGCCAGAGCCGCACAGAACGCGGACGAGGCGTAACGCTTCACAGCCCCGTGCTTTACGGGGCAGACACTTGTAAAAGATTAAGAACGGAAGGAGGGTGAATACCAACAATGTCGAAAAGAAGCGTGATGCTTTCCGTGATGACGCTGGTGCTTTGTGTGGCACTGGTTGCGGGAGGATCTTACGCACTGTTTTCTGAAACGGTGACGATAACAAATCATCTGCGCGCCGGTACGATGGATATTACGCTGACGCGTACGGAGCTTGTGACGGTTTCGTTGGATCCCTCCACCGGACTACTCGTCAGGACACAAAACACAGAGGACGTGGATTTCTCCGATCCCACGGCAAGGAGCGTGTTTGATATCACAGATCAGATGCTGCTGGTGCCGGGTAGCTATTACCAAGCCGAAATGCAGATCGCCAATCACAGTGACGTGGCGTTCGGTTATTGGTTAGAGATCGTTTTCAGTGATGAGCTGCCTGAGCTTGCCGATCAGTTGCAGGTAAAGGTGACAACCGCTGCCGGTACAAGGGAAGCGCTTTTGAGCGAGAGCGCGGGGACGATCGGCAATGCCGGTGCCCCGATCGGCGTTCTTGATAAAACGCAATCGGCGTCTTTCACGGTCAGTGTGGAATTCCTGGATCTTACGGGTGCAAACGACGTGGTGAAATCGCAAAATCTTTATTTTGACGTGATCGTTCATGCGGTGCAGAGTGCGACACTGCCCGCATAAAACATATTTCCTTTGATTTTTAATCGCATGAGATTGAGAATAAAAAATGAATGACAGGAGTGAAGAAGCAATGAAAAAGAAGGCTTTGATTACCTCTATTTTGATGGTTGCCTTGTGTCTTTGCTTGATCGCCGGCTCTACTTACGCTTTGTTTACCAGCAAAGAGGAGTTGAGAATTGAGGTTGCCGCCGGCAACGTTGAGGTGAGCGCAAAGATCGACACGGCACTGGAAACCTGGTCCTTGGGTGAAGATGCTGCCACCCCCCGCACGGACGGATCCTTTGCCAATGGCGGCAGCGCCAAGGTGGGAACTGACGGTGCACTGGTCATCAGCAATATGACCCCCGGTGACAGTGTAAGATTTACCATCACGATGGAAAACAAGAGCACTGTGGCTGTACGCTACAACGTGAAGGCCGTGTCCAACGCCGCTGACGCTGAAACGAAGGATCTGACCGGTGCGCTGGTCTGCATCGTAACCATCAACGGTGAGGAGTACGAAATGAGCGCAACCGAGGGTGCGTCCTTTGAAACCGGCTGGTTTGACAGCGTAACGGCACCCGATGGTGTTGGCGGTGATATCGACGATATTACCGTAACGTTGACCTTCCCCAACGGTCACCCCGACCACGACAACGATTACAAGAACGCTAAGGCAAACATTACGTTTGTTGTAGAGGCGGTTCAGGCCAACGGCATCGCCAATGGCGAAATGATCCTTCCCACCCCGTAATTCCGATCGGGACGCTTACTATAACAAATAGGAAGGGAGGATAGGATGTTTCGTTATCAATCAAATATGCGCGCCATCGTGATAGCGGCACTGACTATCCTTGTATGTCTTGTGTGCTTAACGGGGGCGACGCTGGCACTGTTCACCTCGAACGAGGAAGACGGAAGGATCGGTATCATTACTACGGCAGGTAACGTTGCGGTTGACATTGTGGACGCCGAATACGACGAGATCTCGCTGGTAGGAAATGTGCTGAAATTCCAGACCTCGGCCACGAACAGGGAAGCAAAGTTTGAACCGGGCGCGACGTTCCGCACACAAGGATTTCAAATTAAGAATGTGGGCTCGGTCCCCGTGAACTTCCGCCTGTATATCAGTAGAGATGAGGAGATCGATGCTGAGTTCACCATGGAGGAGTTCCTTAGCGCTTTCGATATCTGGATCTCCACAAACCCCGACAATCACGTCGGCGCTCAGTCGCTGAATGAATTTGCGGGGACCTTGCCGGTGGATCAGGCTTCGGATACCTACTACTTATTCGTAAGAATGAAGGATGACGCAGGAAACGAGTTCCAAGGCCGCTCTTATGAGGGGATCGGCATTACCGTGTATGCGGTCCAGGGCAACGTTTCGGTTGAGGAGTGATTAAAATGGATATGACGAAAAAGATATGTAACATTGCATTGAAGATCACTGCCTGGCTGTTGGTTGCGTTCGCGGTGTTTATGATGATCTTTACCGTGATCTCGGTTTCTACCGTGGACAGAAACGATCGCAGTATCTTCGGGGTAAAGTTTTACATCGTAGAATCCGATTCGATGAGCAAGTCGGATAAAAACGCCGACATGGATGTACATTTCAAAAGGGACGACATCGTACTTGTTAAAGAGGTGACGGATCTTTCCTCGCTGCAAGCGGGAGATATCATTTCCTTTACCTCTATGAACAAGGACGCCACCTACGGTAAGACCCTGACGCATATGATACGCGAGGTCAAAACGAACGATAAGGGCGAGCTGATCGGCTTCGTTACGTTCGGTACGCACCAGGACGTAAACGACCAGGTGGTGGTAGAGCCCTATTACGTACTGGGCAAGTACACGGGCAAGCTGCCGGGAGTTGGCGGTTTCTTCAAGTTTGTAAGATCTACGCCCGGCTATATCGTTTGTATTCTGGTTCCGTTTTTGCTGCTGATCCTGTATAACGGCGCCAACGTGATTCGCCTGTTCCGCAAATACAAGCGCGAGCAGATGGCAGTCATGGAGGAAGAAAAGGAGCAGATTCGCTGCGAGCGCGAGGAAAATCAGCGTATGATGCAGGAGCTGCTTGCATTGAAAGAGCAGTTGGAGAAGCAAAACGCCGCACAGGCCGCTGTTCCCAAATCCGATCTGCCGGATCAGGACGATGCCCAAACAACCGCAGAACCCACCTCCGTTACAGACGGGGAAAACTAAGTCTGTTTAGCAGAGATCGCTTTACATAAATTTGTTTTTAAAAAAATACTATAAGGAGGTCATGAAAAATGACTAACGCAAAATCCACGAAGCGCGCGCTTGTTGTCAGCATCCTGGCATTGGTGCTCTGCTTTGCCATGCTGCTTGGTACGACGTACGCGTGGTTCACCGACGAGGTTACCAGCAGTGGTAACAAGATTCAGGCGGGTACGCTGGAAATCGACATGTTGGTAAGAGATGCGAATGGCCGTTACGTTTCCGTGAAGGATTCTAAGGCGCCCATTTTCGACTATGACCGTTGGGAGCCCGGCTACACTGCCGTTGCCAACGTGAAGGTTACCAACATGGGTACGCTTGCATTGCAATACAGCATGCAGATCATCACCGAGGGCCTTGTTGACGATCTGGTCGATCAGAAGCTGATGCTCTCCGACGTGATCGACGTATACTACGCAGCAAGCGAAGTGATCCTTGCCGATCGCGATGCATTTGCCGATGCAGTTGAGGCCAAGACCTTGAAGCATGTTGGCACGCTGACCGACGTCATCTTCGGCGGCACGATGATCAAGGATACCCTGCTGGAAGGCGAGGAGGATTACGCCACCATCGTCCTGAAAATGCAGGAGACCGCAGGCAACGAGTATCAGGGTCTTTCCGTTGGTACTGCATTCGATTTGAAGATCTATGCAACCCAGTACACCTACGAGACCGACTCCTTTGACAACCAGTACGACAAGATCGAGCTTCCTTCTGCCACGATGATGGTATTCGAGCCCGATATGCTTGCTATGTACAGCCTTGACGCAGGTTGCGCATATCTGAGCGCTGAGGAGTGGAACAACGCTTGGGGCTATGATGCAGAGAATGACCGTGTGGCCGATGGTACGCCCGAGTACGCCTACTACTTTGCTGATTTCGTTATCTCCTTTGACCGTGACCACGCCGCAGGCGAGGTTGGTCTGTGGGGCTATTACGAGTCCTGGGGAAGTGAGGAGACCTTCACGATGGACGCGATCACCGCAGGCACTGAGTACCGCGTGATCGAGATCGCCGGCGACAAGCTGGGCATCGCGATGGGCAGCATCAGCTACCGTCAGCTGGTAGAGGACGTAAAGACTTTCAGCTGCGGCGTGACCGAGGGCAGCTTGGCAGATGGCGAGACCGTAACCGTGTCCCTGCGTATCTACAAGACCGAGCTGAACGGCACCAGCTTTGCTGAGACCGGCGAGTACTTTGACGTAGCCGTTTACACCTACACCAAGTAATTTTGGCACATGTTGCACCCAACTCCCATATGGGAGTTGGGCGGCAACAAAAGGGCACAAAAACTTTTTGCGCCCCTTCGTTGCCGCGTGAAAACACTTTTATAATTATATAGAAGGAAGAAAACTATGAAACAAACGAAAAAATCCTTACTTACAAGTTTGGTGGCATTGATACTTTGCTTTTCGATGCTGCTTGGAACTACCTTCGCTTGGTTCACTGACGAGGTGATCAGCCAAGGAAATGTGGTTCAAACCGGCGTGCTGGACGTGGAACTGTATTGGTCCGCGGACGGCGTAAGCTGGCAGAATACTGAGGGAAGGGATGCTGCCCCTGCATTTGATTATGATAAGTGGGAGCCCGGATATACCGAGCTTCGCTATATCAAGGTCGTGAACGCAGGCAGCCTTGCCTTCAAGTATTTGATGAACATCATTCCCACGGGAGAGATCGGTAAGCTTGCTGAGGTTATCGACGTCAGCTTTGACGTGGTAAGCGGCAACGACGCGTTCGTTGCGCCCACCGCAGATGATAAGGCGGGCAGCTTGGAGCTTTTGGGAACGCTGAAAGATATCGTCACCAATCATATCTCTGTTACCGATGGCGCACTGCTTCCCGCTGACAAGAGTGCGGAAGGATTGCTTTCCGGTGAGGTTGTTGTGTGCATTGCTATGCACATGCAGGAGGGTGCAGGCGACGATTATCAGGGGGCCAGCATTGGTGATGCGTTCGATATCCAGCTGCTGGCGGCTCAGTACAATTATGAAAGCGACAGCCTTGATGAAAATTACGATAAGGACACAGATTTCCCTGTAAGCGCTACGGTGCTGACAGATGCTGCCAAGACCGAGTATTTCGTGGGTGACACGCTGGATACGAACGGACTTGTGTTGCAGGTGAATTATCATAACGGTACGAGCAAGCAGCTGACGAGCGGCTTTACGGTAAGCACTGTGGATATGAGCGTTGCCGGCAGAAAAACGGTGAACGTAACCTATACCGAAAGCGGCAGAACCGTAAGTGCCAGCTATACGGTGAGCGTGAAGGAGATCCTTCCTACGGGAGAGAGTGTGCTGACCGTTCCCAACAAGACTGTTTATTTCGTGAATGATAGCTTTGATGCGACCGGCCTGGCTTTGACCATTAAATATAACGATGGAAGCGAAAAGGTCGTTACGCTTGATAACGGGCTTAGCATTTCTGACGTAGATATGAGTGCCGCGGGCGTGAAGACCGTGTATGTGACTTATACGGAAAACGGACAGGAAATCACCGCAAGCTTTGACGTGACTGTGAATGAAATCCTTGCAATCGGCATCGAGATCACTACCGAGCCCACCAAGCAGCATTATTTTGTGGGTGATGTGCTGGATACTGCCGGCATGGAGCTGACGGTCAGCTATAACAACGGCACAAGCGAAACGGTAACCACGGGTTATACCGTAGATGTCCGCCAGCTGACCACCGCAGGTAGGATCGTTGTGACCGTGACCTACGGCAACTTTACCGACACCTTTGAGGTGGAGGTAACCCCCGTAGAGGCAATCGGCATCGAGATCGTGACCGAGCCCACGGATAAGGACTATTTCGTTGGTGATACGCTGAACACCGACGGTATGGTCGTTGAGATCATTTACAACAACGGCAGCCGCGAAACGACCGCGAATTACACCGTGAACGTGAGCGAGCTG